>JADLBP010000127.1 GCA_020847695.1 Planctomycetota bacterium | reverse complement strand
TGGAGGGTCTTCGCCCGTGAAGCATCCAGTTGAATCACCAAGGTGCGTTGCGCCACGAGGCGATTGTGTCACGCCGCGAGGGCGGTCGGAAGCGTGCGCTCACCCCGCCGCGTCGAGGCGGCGAGGCGTAATCGCTACGTTCGCGAGCAGCAGGCCCGCCGCGAGCGAGATCGCGATCATCACCATGCTGAACGCCGCGTCGACGCCCGAAACGGTGTCGCGCTCGAGCAGCGCGAGCAAGCCGCGGAAGCCCAGGCTTCCGGGGACGAGCACCAGCAGTCCCGGGACCATCGTCACCACCGACGGCCGATGCAGCGCGCGACCGAACAGGTTGCTCGCCGCGCCGACCGCAAACGCCCCGGTGAACGCACCGACATCCGCGCCGAACATCTGGCCGCCCGAGCGTGCGCCGAGGAACGCGATCACACCCGCCGCGAGGATCCAACCGAGGTCGCGCGGCCGCGCTTGCATCAGGACCGCGATCGCGAGCGGTGCGACGACCAGCGCGAGCGCGAGCGACCATTCCGGCGGCGCCGGCGCGAGCGCCGCGTCGAACTCCGGGATCGCCGGGAGCACGCGCTCGACCTGCCGACCGATCACGACGCCGAGCGTCAGCGCGAGCAACGTCAGCACCGCGCCCATGAAGCGCGCCGTGCCGGCCGCGAGGTGGCGCAGCGCGAGCTCGCTCATCGCGGTCGTCATCATCATCCCGGGCAAGAACACGATCAGGCCGCTGACCGTCACGGTGAACGTCGACAGCGGCCCGAACCGCCACGCGAGCACCAGCGCGAGCGCCGAAGCGAGCGTCGCCGCGAGCGGCTCGAACACCCCGCGCAACCAACGCGACCGCGCGGCGGCGAGCACCAACAGGCCCGCCATCCAGCCGACGAGCAACGCGGCGCCCATCTCGCGCCACGAGCCGCCGAGGAAGCGCGCGGCGGCCGCCGACGAGAGTCCGTAGCACACCGTCGTCATCGCCGGCCCCCAACGCTTCGGCGCTCGCTCGAGCTCGGCGAGCCGAGCGAGCCCGGCTTCCGGCGTCACGCGGCCGTGCAGCGTGTCGCCGAGCAGCTCGTCGAGCGCGCAGCGCTTGTCGAGGTCGAGGTTGCCGGGCTCGACGCGCATCAGGCCGACCGATTGCCGACCGGGCTCGCCGAACGCGGCGAAGATCGACGTCGGCGTCGCGAAGAACTGCCCGACGAGCGCGAACCGCGCCGCGACGAGCTCCATCGCCTGCTCGACGCGCGGCGCCATCGCGCCGTAGCGATGCAACGCGGCGCCGAGCTCCATCACGTAGCCGCGCGCTCGATCGTGCGGATCGTCGGTCGTGCTCGCGTCGGCCACGCACCGAGCATCGCAAACGCAACCGGGTCGACGCCAGCGCGGTCAGCGCGGCGCGAGCTCGGTCGTCGTCGCCTCGCCCGCGCGCACCGTCGCGCGAGCTCCGTACTTCGCGAGATCGGGCCGATGCGGTTCGCCGGGCCGGCAGAGTGCGAGCTCGTAATCTCCCGGCGCGAGCCCGACCAGGCGAACGCGCCCGTCGGCGAACGCGAAGGAATGCAGGCCTCGCCGTCCGACGCACGACACCCACAAGGTGCCGCGCTGCGCGTCGCCGTGGGAGTCCGTCGTCACGTCGAGCGCGCCGGCGTCGCCCCAATCGATCGACACCAGCGCTGCGGAGGCATCGATCGTGAGCTCTGGCATCGTGTCTTCCGAAGGCGAGCGCCACAGGCCGTCGGCGCCGTGGAAGCGCCAGCGATAGTGTCCGGCCGGAAGCCGGTCGAACCGCTGCGCGCCGTGGGTGTGCGCAAGCACCAAGCGGTGTTTCACGTCGTGTGGGTCGACGAGTTCGAGGTAGTTGCCCTGCGCGTCGCCGAGCGCGAGCTCGGCGAGCGCCCCCTTGAACTCGATCGTCAGCGCCCCGAGTTCCGCGCCGTTGGGCTCGAGCTCGATGCGCTTCGTCGCGAGCGCGGTGACGACGCGCGGCAGGTCGACGCGGCGTTTCGACGGCCGATAACCCGTCAAACGATGCTCGACCAGCAGCGGGCCCGCGACCTTCGCTCCGTCGGAGCGCGTGCTCAGGTAGGCGAAGTCGAAGCGATCCTCGACGAACGGCGGACTCTCGAGACCGAGCAGGCACAGTGCCTCGGCGCCATCGACCAACGCCGCACGGTCGTCGAGGTCGAGGTACTGCTCGGCATCCGAGTCGAACCACGCGTTCGAGACGTACAGCGGGCCGCCACCGACCTCGCCGACGATCAGACGGACGCCGTAGAGCTCGACGACCTCGAGCTCGGTCTCCGTGTCCGCGCGCGCGACGGTCTTGCGCTGCGTGACGAGGCCCTCCCCCGCCGCGATCACGTGGTAGTCGACGCCGCGCGCCGTGCCGACGACCTCGAAGCGGCCGTCGGAAGCGCTGACGCACTGCAGGAGGCGGGGGTCGTCGGGCGAAGCGGTCCGAAGGAGCTCGCACTCGGGTCCACGACCGCTTGGCCACGCAACGACGCGCAGCCCCGCCTTCGGCGCGCCGTGTTGGCGCACATTGCCTCGCAGCGCCACCGCGCTCGGCAGCACGAGCACGATCGACTCGGCGGGTTCGCTCGCGACGCGCCACGAACGCGTCTCGTGCTCGCGCGCGTTCGCCCATAGCTCGCGATCCCTCAGCACGTCGGTCGACACCGCGAGCGTTCCGAGTTCGTCGCTCGCGCCGAGCCGCTCCACGCCGAGAGCGTCGGCGAGCCAGAGTTCCGCCCCCGCGATCGCCGCGCCGAGCTCGTCTTCGACCCTCAGCGTCGTGACGTGCTCGTCCAGCGGCGGCGCGACCGGCGCAGACGCCTCCGCGTGTGCCATCCGCTCCGGCGGCGCGTCCGAGGTCGCGACGGGCGTCGTGGCGAGCTCGCTCGCGAATCCGGACGGCTCGACGAACTCCGGCGTGCGCCCGCGCTCCAACGCGAGCCGCACGAGCAGCGCGATCAACATCAGTCCGACGACCACCAACGCCCAGCGCGCTCGCATGCTCTGCCTACGAGCGCGGACGTGGCCAGTTGGATCCACGACGCTATTCGCGGCCTTCCGCCACGCTCCGGACGCTTGTGCGCGGCGTGCGAGCGTGCTTCGATCGCGTGTGTGAGCGAACAGGCCTTCGACACCGGGCTCTCCGCCGAGCAGCTCGACCCCGAGCGCCCGCGGCCGATCGAGACGCCGTGGGGAATGATGGCGCTCTATCGGATCGACGGGCGAGTGCACTGCGTGCAAGCGTTCTGCCCTCACTTGGAAGGCCCTCTGTTCGAGGGCTCGCTCGCCGGCAACGTGATCACCTGCCCGTGGCACGCGTGGCGCTACGACGTCACCACCGGCGAGCGCGTCGATCTCTTCCGCGCGCGCTTCGGCGACGCTGCGCGAGGTCTTGCGCGGTGCGAAGTCAGCGTCGGTCCACGCGGAACCCTGCTCCTTCGTCGAGCCTGAGCCGCTGTGCGGTGGCGCGGAGCACCCCGAGCCCTACAATGCGCGGCCTTCGCCCTAGGGCGCCGCCTTCATTTGTGCCCCCGGCCTTCGCCCAGAACGCCGCCCTCGACCCAGGAGACCCACGTGGCCCAGATCTACGATTCCATTCTCGAGTCCATCGGCAACACTCCGCTCGTTCGCCTGCGCGCGGTCGGGCGCAAGCAAGGCTGCGAGATCCTCGCCAAGTGCGAGTTCATGAACGCCGGCGGCTCCGTGAAGGATCGCATCGGCCGCCGGATGGTCGAGGAAGCGGAGCGCTCGGGCCGGATCAAGCCCGGTGACACGCTGATCGAGCCGACCAGCGGCAACACCGGCATCGGCATGGCGCTCGCCGCGGCGATCAAGGGCTATCGGATGATCATCACGATGCCCGAGAAGATGAGCCGCGAGAAACAAGTCGTGCTCGAAGCGCTCGGCGCCGAGATCGTGCGCACGCCGACCGAAGCAGCGTGGGACGCGCCGGAAAGTCACATCGGCGTCGCGAAGCAGCTCCAGAAGATCCTGCCGAACGCGCACATCCTCGATCAGTACTCGAACCCCGACAATCCGAACGCGCACTACTTCGGGACCGCCGAGGAGATCATCAAGCAGACCGACGGCAAGCTCGACTTCTGCGTGATGACCGCCGGCACGGGCGGGACGATCAGCGGCGTCGCGAAGAAGCTCAAGGAGAAGGTCCCCGGCGTCAAGATCATCGGCGTCGATCCGATCGGCTCGATCCTCGCGGGCCCCGGCCCGATCGGCACGTACAAGGTCGAAGGCATCGGCTACGACTTCATCCCCGACGTGCTCGATCGCACGCTCGTCGACGAGTGGATCAAGACCGAGGACCGCGAGTCGTTCCTGATGGCGCGCCGCTTGATCCGGCAAGAGGGTCTGCTCTGCGGCGGCAGCTCGGGCTCCGCGGTGTGGGCGGCCCGAAAGGTCGCCGAGAAGTACGGTCCGAACAAACGCATCGTCGTGATCCTCGCGGACTCGGTCCGCAACTACATGACGAAGTTCATGGACGATCAGTGGATGCGCGAGAACGGCTTCACCGAAAGTCGCTGGGAGACCAACACGGTCGGCGACCTGCTGCGTTCGCTGCCGCGCCGTCCTTTGCTGACCGCGGCGAGCGCCGACACCGTCGCCGACTCCGTGCTCAAGATGAAGGAGCGCGGCATCAGCCAGCTCCCGGTCGTCGACGACGGCAAGCTCGTCGGCATCATCACGGAGTCCGATCTGCTCGGGAAGCTCGTCGACGGACGCGCCTCGCTCTCGAGCGCCGTCGCCGAGGTGATGTTCCGCAAGGTGCGCACCGCGCAGCAGAACGACGACGCCCGCGCGCTGACCAAGATGTTCGCCGAAGGGCTCGTCGGGCTCGTCGTCGACGAGCACCAGCACCTGAAGGGCATCATCACCAAGATGGACCTCGTCGACTACCTGACGAAGTCCGTCGAAGCGCCGATGAGCTGAGCGGCCGCGCGCGGAGCGTCGGCGGCGCACGACCGCCGGCGCCGCGCGGAGCGTCGTCGCCCACCGCGCGCGCGCCGTCGCCCGTCGCGCGCCGTTGCCCGTCGCGCGCCGTTGCCCGTCGCGCGTCGTTGCGGGTCGCCTTCCGTTGCAGGAGGTTCGCTCGCACTTCGCGTGGGCTCACCGAGCGCGGCCGGCGTTCCCGAGCGCTCGTCGGCGCCCGCGACGCGTCAACGTAGCGCTTGCTCGAGCTCCGCGAGATCGCGCACCACCAGGTCGGGTGCGTCGCCCGCCGGCCATTCCTCGGCTTGCCGCGCGATCCACGCGGTAGCGAGGCCCAGTCGCTTCGCCGGCGCGAGATCGTAGTAGCGCGTCACCGAGCAGTGCAGCACGCGCCGCGGCTCGAGATCGAGGCGACGCAAGCCCTCCAGGAAGTGTCCGGCCGCCGGTTTGTACGAACCGACTTCCTCGGCGGTGACGACGACGTCGATACGCCAACCGCGCTCGGCGATCGTCTCGCGGAGCACCGCGGTCTCGACGTTCGAGAAGATCGCGAGGCGAAAGCGCGTCGCCAGGCGCGCGAGCGCGCCGTCGGTGTCGGCGAACGGCGGCCAGCGGCGCATGCTCTCCGCGAACGCGCGCGCTTCGTCCTCGGTGACTTCGCGGCCTTGTTCGCGCGCGGCGAGGCGCAGCGACTCGGCGAGCAGCTCGCGGTACGGCCGATACGCTCCCCGGCCCAACTCGGCGTCGAAGTGCTCGCGCTCGCGCTCCAGCCGCTCGAAATCGGCGCCGACCAGCGAACGCACCTCCGCCGCCGCCTCGCGGACGCCGCGCCGCCAGTCGAGCAACGTGCCGTAGCAATCGAACGAGAGCGCGCGAACGTCACCGAGGTCAGGCACGGCTTTCCCTCATCCACTGGGTCACGGAGAGCACGCCGACCCACGCGAAGCCCGCGAAGAACAGCGTGAAGAACGGCAGCGCGAGCCAACGCTCGTGCTCGCAAGCGCGCACGATGCCGAATACGAACCACGCGGCGAACAGCAGCTCGAGCCCCGGGATCCCCGCGCGCACCGATCGATACGCTCGCAGCGCGCCGCGCGCGTCGCCGACCTTCGGCGTACGCACGAACTCGCCGGTGCCGCCGAACAGGCCCGACAGCACCGCGCGCGTCTGCGACAGGCTCATGCCGATGCCGAGCGCGACCGCGGCGACCACGTCGAACGCTCGCTTCGCCGCGCCACGGCCGAGCGCACGTTGGCCGGTCTCGTAGAAGAGGAACACCGAGAGCGTGCTGGTCGCGAACAGCGCGACGTGCACCGGCTCCGGCAGACCGAGCTGCATCCCGACCATCGCCGGCAACAGCAGCGCGAGCAACACGACCAGCGGATAGCCGGTGTTGCCGGTCAGATGCGCGAGCGCCTCGAGCTTGACGCGCAACGGCTGCTTCGACGTCAGGATCGAGCCGACGAGCTTCTTCGCGACCTGGACGCTGCCTTTCGCCCATCGTCGCTGTTGCGACTTGAACGCGGCGATGTCCGGCGGCACCTCGGCCGGCGCGACGACGTGCGGCGCGTAGACGAAGCGCCAGCCGGCGAGCTGCGCTCGGTAGGAGAGGTCGAGGTCCTCGGTGAGCGTGTCGTGCTGCCAACCGCCCGCGTCGACGATCGCGCGCTTGCGCCAGACGCCCGCGGTGCCGTTGAAGTTGAAGAAGAGCCCGGAATCGTGGCGCACCTTGTGCTCGATCACGAAGTGGCCGTCGAGCAGCGTCGATTGCGCGCGCGTCAGCGTGCTCGACTCGCGGTTCTCGTGCCCCCACCGTGCTTGCACCATGCCGACCTTCGGATCGCCGAAGTGACCGACGAGCGCGAGCAGGAAGTCCGACGCGGGAGTGAAGTCGGCGTCGAAGATGCAGACGAGCTCGCCCTTCGCGCGTGCGAGACCGTGATCGAGCGCGCCCGCCTTGAAGCCGCGCCGGTCGGCGCGTCGCACGACGTGTGCGTCGATGCCGCGCGCGACGAGCTCGGCGACCTCGCGATCGACGATCTCGCGCGTCTCGTCGGTCGAGTCGTCGAGCACCTGCACCTCGAGCCGCTCGCGCGGGTAGTCGAGCGCTCCGATGCTCCGGATCAGCCGCGCGACGACCGTGCGTTCGTTGTAGACCGGCAGTTGCACGGTCACGAACGGCCGCGCGTCCGCTCGCGCGCCGTCGTCACGACGGCGCCATCGGAAGCGCGCCACCATCCACACGCGGTGCAATCCGTAGAGGCAGAGCAACGCGAGGACGCTGAGGTAGGTCTGGAGCACGATCGTCGTCGAGTCGGGAGCTGGAGCCCGTTCCACCGTTCGCCGTCGATCGAGGTGCCGCGACGACTCGGCGCGCGCCGAAACCGCGCGGCGGACGGACGTTCCGCCCGCGGAGCACGCCGTTCCGAGCGCCGAGCAGTATCGCCGAAGCGCGCGCGGCCGAGTAGCCACGCCTGCTTTCGGCGGGCGTGGAATGCGCCCGCACCGACGAAATCGTTCGCGCGTCCCGGCGCGCGAGCCCTCGGCGAATCCGCGCTCGTTCGATCGCCGCGCGGCGGCATGTGCGCGAGGCTCGGAGCTCCTCGAAACCCCGCGAGACGGGCCGGCGCCGGTCGGTGACTCGGCCGATTCCGTCCCGCGAGCTCAGTGACTGACCGGGAGCCAGCCTTGCTCGCGCAGCACGTGGATCACGCTGTCGGCGACGATCCGATACCCCTCGGCGGTCGGGTGATAGCGATCGCCGCGCAGGAAGAGCCGCGGCGGATCGGACGCTCGCGCTCGCGCCCGGAACGGCTCCGCGAGGTCGACGAACGTGACGCCGAGCTCGTCGCAGACGGCGCGCAGGCTCTGCACCGGCGTGTCGTCGAACACGTCGAGGTAGACCTGGCTCTCGTACGGCAACAGGAAGATCGCGACCTTCGCGCCGAGCTCACGACTCTCCTCGACGAGCTGCTTGAGACGCTGCTTCTCCTCTTCGAAGCGCAACGCAGCCTTCGAGGTCGCCTTCGGGCCGACGCCGGCGGATTCGCGCGCGAGCTTCTCGGCGTTCGCCCAGTCGCGCTCGCGGTTCATCTCGTAGTAGCTCGCCCGCATCCAACGGAAGAGCGCGAGGCGGCCGAGCTCGTCGCGCAGCCCGGTCGGGAGCTTCGCGCGCAGGCTGTTCTTGCCCTGGAACACCGCGCGGTCGACCGACTGCACGACGTTCGGGAAGTCGTTGAGGTTGTAGCCGACTAAGACGAGCTGCGGTTTGAGCTCCGGTCCCAGGCGCCGCAGCACTTCGAGGTACTGGCGACCCGAGTAGCCGTTGACGCCGGCGTTCGCGACGTGGACTTCGGAGTGCGCTCCGCCACGCATCAGCGTCTCGAGCTGGCGAGGCCAGCACTCGCTCTCGAGCACGCCCTTGCCGAACGTGCACGAGTCGCCGAGCGCGAGGATGCGAAACTCCTTCTCGGAGAACGTCGGCGTCCAGTCGGGCCCGCGCAGGCCGCGGGAGTTGATCTCGTACCACGTTCCATCCCAGCGGCCGACGAAGCCCGGTCGATGCACGTGATCGAGCTTCGGATCGGGGTCGTTCGGGCTGTGGTCGAAGAACGAGAACGGCCCCGGCTCGTTCAGGCGCGCGATGATCTCGGCGCCAGCGAACGCGACGAAGAGCGACGCGCCTGCCAGCGCGAGTTTCTTCAGCAACGGCCGGAACTTCATACCTGAGGATGGACGCTCGACTTGAGCGCACTCCAGCAGGCGTGCAGCGAGTCGGCAAGCGTTGTTTCGTTCATCCTGCCGCGGCGACTTCAGGTCGTCGGGGTTTCCCACCCACCTTGACCGGAAGTTGTTTCGAGCCGGACGCTCAGGAACTCCGCGGTGCGTAGGAGGGCGCGCTCGAGCGCCGGCTCCTGAGCTTCCAACGGATGCCGCGCGCCGAACGTGTGCCCCGCGCCTGGGATCCGTTCGAGTCGAGCGTCCGCGAGCGACTCCGCGAGCTCCGCCGATGCTCTCGGAGCGACCGTTTCGTCCGCCTCGCCGCACACCAGCAAGGCGGGCACGGCGAGACCCGCGCAGCGCTTCAGCGGATCGAGGCGCTCCCCGTGCAATGCGAGATCGTCGAGCAACGCGGTCGACAACCGGAACACCTGCTTCGTGCGGCCGTTGGCGATCGGCAAGAACCCGTCGCGCCGCCACGCCTGGATCGTCGCTCGGTCCCAGCGCGCGAACGACGCGAGCGAGTTCCACGTCACGACGGCGCGCGTGTCCGGACGTTCCGCGGCGTGCAACAGCGCGAGCGCACCGCCTCGACTGTGGCCGACCAGCCCGACGCGGCTGGCGTCGAGCGCCGGCACCTCGCGCTCGCAGAACGCGCGCACCCTCGCGATGTCTTCCAGCGAGCGAGACGGCGTGTCCCGTTCCAATGCTTGCGGCGCGCTGAAATCGACACCGTCGTCCCCCACTCCGGAACCCGAGAGGTCGAATCGAACCGCGGCGAGCCCGTGCGCGACCAGACGCTCGGCGAGCAGCGGGAAGAAGCCCCAGTCCATGAAGCCCATGAAGCCGTGCACGATCAGGACGAACGGCACCGGCCTCGCGGAGTTCGTCGGCAACTCGATTACACCGCGCACGCTTCGGCCCGGCTCGTCCGCGTACGTCAGTCGGAACGGTCGTTGGTCGGTGCGAGTCACGTCGCGACCGCCTCAGTCGAAGAGCCCGCGGCGCGGAGCCGGCAGCGCGATCCGCTCGAGCCGCGGGTACGCCGCGAGCAACGGCTCGGGGACGCGCCGCTTGGCGCGCGTGATCGCCGCGGCGAGCTCGAGCGCGTTGGTGACCGCCTTGCCGGAGAAGTGGTTGTTGGTGACGACGAGCGTCTCGTCGTGCTCGCGCGCGAGCTCGCTGGCGCGAGCGGCGAAGCCCTCGACCTCGCGATCGTCGTACAGATAGTCGTACTTCTGGTCGCGCGTCGCTTCGCGGTCGAACCAAGCTCGTGCGTTGCGTCCGTGCAAGCGCAGGTAGCCGACTCGCCCCCGCGCGCCAACCTGCACCGGCGGCGCGGTCGCGCTGCGCGGCAGATCGATCTCGGCGAGCGACACGTCGAGCGCGAGCAAGGCGGCGGTCGCCGCCGGCTCGAACCACGTCGCGTGACGGAGCTCGAGCACCAGCGGCGCGTCGCGGAACTCCCCGGCGAGGCGTTCGATCAGTCCGAGGCGCTCGACGCCGAACGCGAAGCTCCACGGGAACTGCGCGAGCCACGCAGCGAGCCGCCGGTGCTTCACGAGCGGCTCGAGCGCGGCTCGGAACTCGCGCAACCGCGCGGCGTCGACGCGCGCGTCGTGCGTGAACTCGCGGTGGAGCTTCGCCGTGAAACGGAAGGTCTCGTGCGGCTCGACCAGCTCGGCCCAACGCTCGGCACTGCCGTCGCGAGGGACCGAATAGAAGCTCGAGTTGATCTCGACCAGGTCGAAGTGCTCGGCGAGGTACGCGAGCGCGTGGAAGCCGCGCGGCTTCTTCCGCGGGTAGACGACGCCTTCCCAGTCCGCGTAGGACCAGCCCGCCGGCCCGACGCGGATCAAAAGTCGGGCTCCTTGCCGAGGCTCGCGAAACCGCGTCGCTCCAGTTCGAGCAGCCGCTCGCGGATCGTCTCGGTCGCGCGGTCCATCTCCTCGGGCGTCGCCTCGCGCGAAACGCGCACGGGTTCGCCGAACGCGAGCCGCACGCGAGCGAACGGCTTCGGGATCGTGAAGCGATCCCAGCTCTTCAGCCTCCACGCGCGATCGACCGCGTGCCCGAGCGGCAGCACCGGGTAGCCGGTCGCTTTCGCCATCCACGCGAGCCCCGGATTCATCGCGTGCCTCGGCCCGCGCGGACCGTCGGGTGTGATCACCACCACTCCGCCCTCGCCGAGGATGCCGAGCATCTCGCGCAGTGCGCGCGCGCCGCCGCGGCTGCGCGAACCGCGCACCACCGTGTAGCCGAATTTCTGGAGCAGCGCCTCCGAGACATCGCCGTCGCCGCTCATCGAAACGAGCACGTGCATGTGCTCGTCTCGCAGCTCGTGGATGCCGAGCAGCATCCGTCCGTGCCACAGCGCGAGGATGAAACCGCGCTCGAGCCCGTCGAAGCGCTCGCTCTCGATGCGTTGCACTCGCCACGACCGCGCGAGCAAGCCGAACAGCGGCGCGCCGACGCGCGGGACTGCCCACGCTCCGAATCTACGCCGCGCTCGTTTGAAGCGTCGGTGCCAGGAATCGTTGCTCGCCATGCGGGTCGCCGCCGGTTCGCGACGAAGCGCTGACTATGCGCTCGCGGGCGAGCTCCTGCCAAGCGCGATCAATCGGAAGCGACGTCGTCCCCCGCGCCATCCTGATCGACACCGTCCGCGCCGATCGACCAGATGCGATACGACTTTCCGTCGGCCGCCGGCGCGTAGCGATACTCGCGGCCCCAGCCGTCCTTCGGGAGCTCTCCGCCGTTGAAGAACCCCTTCGGATAGTTCTTCGTGGGCTTGGTGAGGTCGGCCAGCGCGCTCGGCACCTTGCCGGCTTCGGCGCGATACACCGCTATCGCCGTTTGGATCGAATCGAGCGCGATGCGCGACGAGATCGACTCGGCGGACGGCGCGTAGACGTCCTCCTCTTCGAACTCCACCTCCGGCGTCGTCGGCGTCGTCTCGGACGAGTCCGACATGGCCGCGACGACGCCGCCCGCCGCGATGCCGCCGAGGAAAGCGACCCACGTTTCCGGCCCGAAGGAGGAGTCCATCCGCGTGTACATCCCGCCTTCGATCGGCCGCGAGTAGAGGATCGTCGGCTTGAAGAAGCGCGTGAAGACCGACGCTTCGGGCAGCTTGGTGAAGTCGACCTTCGCATCACCGCCCATCGCTCCGCCCATCATCGACGCGAAGCCCATCGCAGTCTTGTACGTGCCGCCGATCAGCTCCGCCCAATCCATGTAGCCGATCACGGTCGCGTTCGCGGGCGGTCGACTCGGATTCGCGAGCAACGGGTGCGGCGCGCCTTCGTCACCGAGCAGGCGTTTGATCTCCTTGGTCGCGCGCGTCGAGAAGAGCGTGATCACGATGCGGTTCTTCACGACCGCGACGGTCGGAGTCGGAGTCATCACGCCGCCGAAGCCGCTGGCTTCCGCCGCGTCCGTGAACGAGAACGTCCACTTCGGGCATTCGACGTCCTTGTACTTGTACGGATTCGCCTTGATCGTGAACGGGCTGCCTTCCTGCTCCGACACGAGCTTCAACAGCGAGCTCATCCCGCGCGTGAACGCCTGCGGATCCTTCAGCTCCGCGATCAGCGCCGCGCCCGGAGGAAAGCCCTTGATCGCGAGCATGTAGCCCACCGCGCCGCCGCTGAGGTTGGCGAACAGATCGCGTTCGAGGTTGATGCCGTGCTTCGCCTCGAGCTCGCTCACGCGCGCCTGCAGGTCATTGCCTTCCGCGGTGAGCGCGATCATCAACTCCTTGTAGAGCTCCGCTCCGTCGACCGACGTCGCGTAGAACGCGATCGCGTCGTCGGGGATGCACTTCCACAGATCCTCCGGGATCGGCTTCTGCCCCATCGACTTCCCGAAGTAGTTCTTCGACGACGGTGTGTTGACGAACTCCGTCACGAAGCGGTCGCCGACGAGATGCATGCGCCCGTAGGTTTCTCCGCCGGTGCGCTCGATCAGCTCCCGGAGCGCCTCCGTCTGCGCGCCACCTTGATACGCGAGCTGCATCATGCCCTCGGACTGCATGAACAGATGGCCGATCGCCACACCCTGCGCCGGAGGCAAGCTCTTCGGCAGTGCCACGAACTTCGCGTTCGATGCGATCGCCTTGCCACCGCCCGTCGACAGCTCGATCGCAGCTTCCGGCGTTAGGTTGCCCGCGCCGATCACGACGTCCTTGTCGGTCAGGATCGTCCACAGCGGGAACTCGAGGTCCTCGCTCGCGGTCCAGTGCCGGAGAGTTCCTTTGACGCCGCGGTAGCTCACGTCGGTCGCGGGCGACGTCTTCATCTCGGCCTTCTCGCCGCCGAGCACGAACAGCTCGTGCGCCCACTTCGCGTTGGCCGCGTCGTCGAAGGTCAGCACCGTCAGCATGCCGAGCTGGCTCGCGACACCCTCGACCATCCGCTTGCCGGCCTCGCCTTCCTTGCCGTGCTCGATGTCGGCGTCGGCTCCCGTGCCGCCGGGTTTCCCATCCGAACCGTAGGACGCGAGCGTGTAGCTCGAGCCGTCCGCGGACCGCGCGTACGCGTACGCGTGGCCCCAGGCATCGGTCGCGAGTTCGGTCGCTAGCTCGAGGTCTCCGAGCGACGCCGGCAACTCGCCGGTCTCGATCCGATGCATCTCGATCGCACCGGCGAGCTGCGCGATCTCGCCGATGGTGGTGCCCGAGGCTTGGAGCGGAGCGCTCGCCTCGTTCGGCCGGAACGTCAACGAGATCGAAGCGGAGCGTACACGCCCCAGGTACGCGACTACCGAAGTGACCGGCGACGCGGCTTGGTCTTGCGGCAGCCCGAGCAAGCCGCCGAGCTCCGCGAGCTTCTCGTCGAGGTCGATGTCGAACGACTCGAGCGTTCCGTAGACCGCCTTCCGCACCGCTTCATCGCGGACCATTTGCACGACGGGCGATTTGTCGTACGCGCCCATCATCGCCTTCACGTCCGGGATCTCGCCGTACAAGAACACGTTGTCCGGGTGGAGCTTCGCGTGCTCGGTGATCGCCTGGGGAGCAACCGCGAGAAGGAGTGCGTAAGTGATCATCCGTTCGTGCTCGTGCGTGCGTAGTGACTAGAGGCCGGCGAACTCGCGCAGCTTCGCTTCGTTCTTCTTGATCTCGTCCTCGAGCGCCGACAGCGCCTTGTCGAGGTTCTTGCCCGTCTTGAGCGCGGCGCGCAAGGCGCCATGCTTGTCGGAAATGTCCTTGATGCCGCCATCGACAGCGAACGCGATCAGCAGACCGCACTCGTTGATCAGCTTCAGGTCGGCCTGCGGATCGCCGCCGAACTCGAAGCCATAGACCTTCTTCAGCGGATCCAAGCCGCCCTTGTTGGCGATGTTCTGCACGGACCACTTGAGCAGCGCCTTCGGGTCGCTCGCGCTCGTGTCCTGGAAGTAGCGCTCGACGTAACTCGCGGCGCCGTAGCGGAACCACTGCGGGAGCTTCTTCTCGCTCCAGAACGCTTCGGCGAGTTCCTCGCCCTTCCACTTCTTCGTCGTCACCGAAGCGAGGGTGTTCACGCTGGGATCCAGCGCTTCGGTGAACGACTGTCCGGCTGCGTGGCGCACGTAGGTGCGACCGTAGCTCCACCCGGCGTCGTTGGAGGCGTCGAGATAGCAGACTCCGGAACCCGAATAGCTTCCGCGCTGCAGCGGCTCGGTCCACAACTCGGCGAAGAACGCTCCGTGCACCGACGACAGGCCTCGCAGATCGGGGCTCGACCGTCCGTCACCCGCCGCGAAGGTGTTGTATTGATCGGCGGAGTTGAGCACCAACACGACGGGGCGCATCGGCGGAACACGACCGAAGAGGCGTTCGAGATGCGCGAAGGTGCTGTCCGCTTCCTTCACCGCCTCCAGCGCGACCTCGCGCTTGCACGTCGAGTAAACGTCGAAGTACTTGCCGCGCAGCCGCCACCAGTTGCCGACCTTCGCGTGGTAGTCGTTGGCTTCGTCGAGCGCGAGCCACTTGTCGCCGCACTTCCACTTGTTCTGGCCGACGTTCGCGGCCTCGTTCGGAGCGACCCACTCCAGGTCTTGGCGCGTCCACCCGTCCTTCAGCTTCTGTTGCTCGTCCGCCGTCAACCAATCGCCGTCGCTGGACTTCGTGCGCCCGGACGCTGTCAGCAACCCCTCGAGGTCGAGCCCCCCGGCGTCACCTTTCGCCTTGTCGTCCTTCTTTTCGTTCTTGCCCGGTCCCGTGCCGGCAGGCTCCTTGGGCTTCTTCTTGTCGTCGCCCTTCGCCTGCCCGACCGTTTGGGCCTCAGTGTGCGAGCTCGCCGACTGGAGTCCCGTGAAGTTGACCGCGGCTTCGACCGCGGAGGACTGGAACAGAGTGAGACAGAGCGAGAGGATCATGGCGTTGGTTTCCGTGGGGCTTCCGCTGGCCGCCGGTCGGAAACCCCGACCCGCCCTGAGGGGCGATCCTGGTCGCGGTCCCCGCCCAGCCGAGCGAGCTTTCGGCTATCGATGGCGGCAGAACCGCACAGCCTAGCAACCACGACGGCGGTCCTGTCCGCCCTGGTACTGCTAGAGTTCGCCATGCACAGGGCTTCGCAAATCGAGGTCCTTCGCGCATGGCTCAACGGTTAGGCGCCACATCTGCCGATGAGTTATGTCCAATTGGACCACAAAAACCCGGTATCCAGCCGTCCAACTGACAGCCCCACCAGGCGCCCGGCCCGTGGATCCCACCTACTCATGACGTCGCTTCGCGCGCCGCGTTGGGCAAAGTCCGCCCCAGCGAGCGGACGGCGCCTGATCCGCCTTGTCCGTCCTTCCCCAGGCCCATAGAATCGCGCGCCCCTGTCCGTCCGGCGCATCGTCGAACGAGCCTGGGACATCGTGCCGTGGATACGCCGTATCCTGGCCGCGAGCATATTGAGGAACCATGGCACAACACAAAGCACCCACCGCCGTCACGGTCGCACCCAGATCTGAGGCGACGCCCTTTCAGGCGTGGGTGGCGAAGTACTGGCTCGCTGGCCTTGTCTTGCTGATCGCCGCCGGGGCGGCCGTGCTCTTTTCGCAGTACCGGAAAAAGCAGGCCCAAGTCGCCCGCGTGAGTACGTGGTCGCGCCTCTCGACGATTCTCGAGCCCAACCCGTTCACTCAGATGCCGGGCGGCCAGCCCGAACTGCTCGCGCGGCTCGGCGACGAGCTCCCCGCTGACCCGACCGGTGGTTGGGCCCGGTTGGTCGAAGCGCGGAGCCGTTACGCCGCCGGCGATGTGTCTGGGGCCCGATCCGCCATCGAAAAGCTCAAGCAGCAGAACCCGAAGCACCCGGCCCTTGCGCTGCCCGCTGAGCAGGAGGGACTCACGCTCGCGGACGCCTTCCTCTCCGCTCTGGACAAGAACGAGACGTGGAAAACGAGCCACGCTGCGATCCTCGCGAACCCGCCGCCTCCCGCCGACGCGCCTACAGTGACCTTAACCACCGATCAGGGCGTCATTGAGGTGCAGTTGTACACCGATAAGGCCCCGGCGCATTGCGCGAATTTCCTCAAGTTGGTGCAAGAGAAGTTCTACGACGGCACGCGTTTCCATCGCGTCGACCCCAGGATGATGATCCAGGGCGGCGATCCGAACTCCAAGACCGATGCGACCAGCACCTGGGGCCAGGGCGGTCCCGGCTACACCATCCCGCTCGAGCACGCCGAGCTCTACCACTTCGAAGGCGTGCTCGCTGCCGCGAAAAAGCAGGGCGACACCGAGAGCTCCGGCAGCCAGTTCTACCTCACCGTGAAGGCGGCCCACCACCTAGACGGGGATTACACGATCTTCGGCAAGGTCACCTCTGGCATGGATGTCGTGCAACGAATCGCTGCGACCGAGCTTGCCGAGGGGAGCCAGGACCGGCCCGCGGTGCCCGCTGTCCTCACCACCGCCACCGTGAAGCCCTAAGCGTTTAGAGCGTCGGCTTCGGGGCCATCGTATCCACGATGCGGTTCAGCTCCTGCAGTGAGAAGCAGTCGATAACGATCTGCGACCGTTCACCCTCGAGTGTAGTGACTCGCACCTTGGTCCCCAGGGCTTCGCTGAGCCGCCTCGCCAACGCTCCGGCCCAGGTGGGTTCCGCTCCGGGACGCGGGAGTTCCTTCGCGCGCGTCCCTCCGGCAGCGCCGCTGGCCCGCACCCGCTCCTCCACTTGACGCACCGACAGCGCGTCACGCACGGCGGTCTCCATCATCGACACCTGCTCTCGCGGGTCCGAAACCCCGAGCAGAGCGCGGGCATGGCCCATCTGGATTAGGTCTGCCACCAACGCGTCCTGGATCTTCTTCGGCAACTCCAGCAGGCGAAGGTGGTTGGTCACCGTCGATCGCTGCAGCCCAACCCGCTCCGCGACCTGCTCTTGGGTCAGACCCAACTGCTCGCACATGGATCGGAAGCCCGCCGCACGTTCGATGGGGTTCAGATCGCGGCGCTGGAGATTCTCCACCAGCGCCAACTCAAGCATCTCCCGGTCATCAACTCTCTCCCGGATGCTCACCGGGACCCGCTCTAGTCCAATGAGCTGGCTCGCGCGCCACCGTCGCTCGCCCGAGATGATCTCGAAGCGTTCGCCGCTTCGTCGAACGACAATCGGGTGCATCATCCCATGCCTACGAAGGCTCTCCCCCAACTCCTGCAGGGCGGCCGGCTCGAACGAGCGCCTCGGTTGAAAGGGGTTAGGGCTGAGGTTCTCTACCGGGATCGTCGTGACGCCCTGTGACTCCGGGCTTCCACCCCCGAGCAGCGATCCCAGTCCTTTGCCCAAGCGACGTTCCATGTCCTAACTCCTCCGTGGTTCCACGTGGAACCTCCCGCTTCGATAGCTCGCGTTCGTTGAGGCGCCGAGTATAGTGGCCAGCCATACAGACCACCACAGGATGCTGTGGTTGCAACCCACGATGCCCAATTCAGCGCTCAGCACCACCCTGGCGATCTGCCGCGCTCCGGCACTGTGGTTCCTGCTGGTCTTGTCCGGCACCCTTGGCTTCTTCGCGGGGCTGGAGTCGTCGGCGGTGAATGGCGAGTTAGAGTTCCAGCCACTATCTCCCATCGTTAGTGTATCTGGCCTACTAGTGGCTGTTTATGTCGTTCTTAGATGGTCCGAGGCTCGCGAGTTGACGCGGCGGACACTCGGAACGCGTGCCGTATTGGTCGCTGCGGGAGCTGCCGCGCTGCTCGCCGCTGCAGCGGCTGTTGCGGCGCTCATCGGAGGCGCCGCGGCAGATTCCACTTCGAGCGCGATGGGGGAAGGGGTCACCGTCGCAGTTGCTCTCGGGCTGTTCGCGCTGCGGTGGGGTGCGCTCGTGGCGCTGCTGGCTGCGCTGCCGCTTGCCAAGTGGGGGAGCGGGGGCGTCGCGGTGTTCATCGGATGGTTGCTGCCTCGAGCCGCGCCGAGTCTCGGCTTCTTGGATCCTGGCGCGCCGCTTCATGATCTGGGGCGCAACGGCCAAACGTTCGCGGGCTGCATCGCCGATACCGGAGCGATCCTGGCTTTCGGCGTGGCGGCTATTCTCCTCGGGCGACGGTTCAGACCGACTTCATGAGGTACGGCGTTCTCGGGGACATCCACTCCAACCTCTCCGCTCTGGAGAGTGTCTTGGCGGCGTTGGACCGCGAAGGCGTGGACCAGACGTTGAGCGTGGGGGACGTCGTGGGCTACGGCGCTGCGCCAGCGGAGTGCATCGCGCTGCTGAGAGAGCGCCAGGTGAAAGCGGTCATGGGAAACCACGACGCAGCGTGCCTGCAGCTGCTCGATACGCGGTACTTCAACAACTACGCGCGCGCGGCGGTCGACTGGACTCGATCGAAGCTGCGCGATGCCGACCGAGCGTGGCTGATGTCGTCGCCGCTGGTCCTGCACTTCGAGCACTGCTCGCTGTCGCACGGAACCCTCTTTCGACCGGAGCTGTTCGACTACATCCAGAGCCCGACGGACGCCGACCCTTCGCTCGACGTCATGCCGCTGCCGGTGTGTTTCGTCGGACACACCCATGTGCCGGTGACTCTGCTGCGTCTGCACGACGATCCGTCTCGGACGGCCTACACGATCGACACCGAGATCGACGTCGATGAAGCGGCGAGAGCCCTGGTGAACGTCGGTAGCGTAGGTCAACCGCGGGACGAGGATCCGCGGGCCGCCTACGCGGTGTACGACTCCGAGCTCGGCCGCGTCTGGATCAAGCGAGTCGAGTACGACATCCGGACGGAAGCACAACGGATCCACGACGCCGGCTTACCGGGCATGCTCGCCGATCGCCTCTTCCTCGGCGTTTAACCCGCGAGGCTACGCGTTGCGCAGGTACTGCAACTCGGTCGGCAAGCGATCCATGCCGTGCTCGCCCAGGCCGTGCTCGAAGAGCAGTCCTATGTCGCGGAGCGGGTTCTCGTCGCCGCGGAACACGTAGCGCCGCGCTTCCGGATGGGAGCCGACGGTCACGAGCACATCGAGGATCGAGCTCGCATTGCAGCGCCGGCCGTCAACTTCCAATTCGACCGGCGTCGCGTAGCGATTGACGATGCTGACGATCAACGCCGCGGGACGCGCGTGAAGCTTGAGGTCGTCGGGGAGCTCGACGACGAGCTCCTGCACGTTCGTGTACTGTCGAAGCAGCGACTCCGCGAGAGCTTTGCCGCCGCGCATGAACCGATCCGCCCAGTAGAGGAGATGGTTCAGGATCACATCCTGCACCTCGGCGCGATCGACGAGTGCGTGCATGCGTCGCTCCGCTTCTTCGTCGCGCGAGCCGCTGTCGTGCCGCTCGACGAAGTGCGTGAGGAACGTCACGGCTTCGAGGAAGTGCAGCGACGCGGATAGGTGCCCGCGCAGGCGAGGGAGCTTCTCATCCTGACCTTCGAGCACGGTGTTCTTGACGTGCGTGTCGTAGGTCGACTGCAAGTTGTGGACGATCGCCTCGTAGACCCGCGCTCGCTCTTCGCTGCAGACCCGAGAGAGGTATTGCTCGCGCTCCTTCTGCGCGGTCAGCCGCCGAACGCCGAGCCCGGCGAACATGGTGCAAGCGGCGACGAACTTGGAGGCGATCTCGGCGATGCGCTGCTCCTCGTCGACGATCTCCTCTTGACCGACGTTGCGCGGCAGACGTTGGCGCGTGAAGCCGTCCGCGAAGTCGTTCTCTTGCAGCCCTTCCTTCGGAAGGTCGAGCCCGAGAGTGCGCGCTTCCTTCTGGATCTCCTGCAGCAAGTTGAGCGTGCAGCGCCGGATCATCGCTCCCGCACGGTGGAACGACCGACGCAGATCGGCGACATCGTCCGCGTCGAGCTCTTGAACGATCCCGTAGCGCTCGAAGCGTCCTTGGAGGTGCCCGAGGCTGAACCCGGAAAGCGCGAACCAACGCGCCGACGCGACGAACTCGCGCAGCGGCGAATAGGTGCGGTTGTACTGGGCTCCGAAGTCGTCGAGGAACGACTCGAGCGCCTCCGCCTCGCTCACCAGCGGGTAGTAGTGCTTCTTGCCCCAATCCTTGCTCGCGGTCTCGAGCAGGGTGTTGCACAACATCCAGAACGACGAAGCGCGCGCGTTCAGCAGCGCGCAGAACTCGCGTTCGTGGATGACTTCCTCGAGTGAGCGATCGGTCATGCGGGGCGCTATGGATCGGCTTGGGCGAGCCTGCGGCCAAAGTTAGCAGACTCCGGAGGGAAACGGGCACGCGGAGCTCCCGTGGAAAGGCCTGCCGGAACACGACGCATTCCGCGCGACGCTCAAGAACGGCCACGGCGGGCGCCGATTCAGGCCGCGCTTCCTCCCTCGTTCCTCGCGGGAGGCCATCCAAAGGAGCATCGCCATTTCCTCGGAACGCTGCCTCGAGACCTACCTCCAGGAGATCAACGAGATCCCGCTGCTCTCGCCCGGCGAGGAACGCGAGCTCGGTCGGAGGATCCAGGCCGGCGATCTGGCCGCGCGCGAGCACATGATCCGCGCGAACCTGCGCCTCGTCGTCTCCGTGGCGAAGGTGTACTCGGAGCGCGGGCTCGCGCTCCAAGACCTGATCGCCGAAGGGAACATCGGCCTGATGAAGGCCGCCGAGAAATTCGACCCGAACGCGGGTTGCCGGTTCTCGACGTACGCGACGTGGTGGATCAAGCAATCGATCCGCCGCGCGCTGCTGAACACCGTGAAGTCCGTGCGGGTGCCGGGCTACATGGCGGAGTTGATCTCCCGCTGGCGCCTCGTCAGCCAGGAGCTCGGGTTCATGCTCGGCCGCGCACCGAGCCTCGAGGAGGTCGCCCTGGAGCTCGGCATTCCCGAGGAGAACTGGGCGCTCTTCAAGCGCACGATCCAGACGTCGAGCCTCGGCGCGCAGCTCTCGCTCGACACGCTGACGACCAATCAGGAGACCGTCGAGGACGAGACGGCGCTGACGCCGGACGAGAAGCTGCTCAACAAGGACCTGTTGCTGCGCCTGGAGCACCTGCTGTCGGTCATCGACGAGCGCGAGGCGACGATCCTGAAGCTGCGTTACGGCCTGGGGCAGGACAACGCGGAGCCGATGACGCTCAAGGAGATCGGCAAGGTCGTCGGGTTGACGCGAGAACGCGTCCGCCAGATCGAGCGGGAAGCGCTGCGCAAGCTCTACAATGTCATGAGTGGCGAGTGAGCAACGCGCATGAGCGCGGCGGAGCGATCCGACCGCGCCCCGGAAGGCACGCCTCTGTACGTGCACCTTCCGTTCTGCGCCGCGAAGTGCCACTACTGTGACTTCTTCTCCGTCGCCGGGGAGGGCCAAGACGGGCCGGGGATGGTCGCGGCGATCCTGGCGGAAGCTCGCCTGCGCGCGCCGCGTCGCCCGACGACGGTGTTCCTCGGCGGTGGAACGCCCTCGTACCTTTCCGAGGCTGAGCTCCGGGCGTTGCTGGACGGCCTCCAAGAGGTGACGGACTTCCGAGCTTCTGCCACCGAAGTGACGGCGGAGTGCAATCCGGAGAGCCTGACACTCGAGAAGGCCAGGCTGATGCGCGCGCTCGGCGTCAACCGCGTTTCGATCGGCTTCCAGAGCCTGCAGCCCGAGGTGTTGGAGCTCTTCGGGCGGGTCCACGGCGTCGACGAGAGCTTCCGCGCGTTCGAGCACGCCCGAGCCGCCGGGTTCGAGCGGGTGAACGTCGACCTGATCTACGCGCACCCCGGTCACAGCCGCGCGAGCTGGGAGCGCGACCTGGCGCGCGTCCTGGCGCTCGGTTCGGAACACCTCGCGGCCTACAACCTCAGCTTCGAGGAAGAGACGCCCTTCGAGCGATGGATGGCGGAGGGCAAGCTGCATCCGTTGCCCGAGGAGCTCGAGCTCGAGCTCTTCGCGCTGACCCGCGAGCTGACCGCCCGCGCCGGCCGGCCGGCGTACGAGATCTCGAACTACGCCAAGCCGGGCGAGGCGTGCCGCCACAACGTCAACTACTGGAGGAACGGCGAGTACCTCGGCCTCGGTCCCTCCGCGGCGAGCAAGGTCGGGTTCACGCGGTCGGGGAACGTGCGTTCGATCGCGCTGTACCGGCGCGCGATCGAGCGCGGCGAGACCGCCGCGGCGTGGAGCGAGACCCCGAGTCCGGCGCTGCGCCTGGCGGAGACCTGGTGGCTCGGGCTTCGGCTGGTCGAAGGCGTCGAGCCCGCGCTCGCTCGCCGCACCGCCGGCTGGCCGGAGGACGCGCATGACGTGTTCGCCGAGCGCGCGGCCGCGCTCGCGGAGGAAGGCTGGCTCGAGCGACGCGCGAACGCTTTCGCGCTTTCCGCACGCGGCTTGCCGCTCGCGGACACGCTCGCGCGGCGGTTCTTCGAGCTCGTCGACGACCCTGCGAGCTGATCCCTCTGCGCGAGGCGAACGCCGGCCGCGGATGCGCTAGGATCGGCGCTTTGCGATGAACTACGCCGATCGACTGCAACAGGCGATCGACCAACGCGGCAACGCGTGCTTGGTCGGTCTCGACCCGATCCTCGACCTGCTTCCGCCCGAATTCGCGGCCGCACGCGACGTCACGCGCACGCGTGCGGAGCGCGCCCGAGCGCTCGGGGACTTTTGCTGCGAAGTGATCGACGTCGTCGCGGGCCGCATCCCCGCGGTCAAGCCGCAGTCGGCGTTCTTCGAGGCGCTCGGCTCCGACGGCGTGCGCCAATTCGAGCGCATCGTCGCTACCGCGCGCAACGCGGGGCTGCTGGTGATCGCCGACGTCAAGCGCGGCGACATCGCGAGCACCGCCGAAGCGTACGCGCATGCGTTCCTGGGCGGGGTACCTGGCGTGCACGCGGACGAGCTCGCCGACGCGGTGACGCTCTCGCCGTACCTCGGCAGCGACTCGATCGGGCCGTTCCTCGAGATCTGCAAGCGCACCGGTCGCGGCTGCTACGTGCTCGTGCGCACCTCGAACAAGGGCAGCGCCGACTTCCAACGCCACGGTTCGCCGGAGCTGTCGTTCCAGGTCGCCGACGCCGTCGTGAAGTGGGGTGCGGAGCTGGTCGGCGAGAGCGGTCTCTCGAGCGTCGGCGCGGTCGTCGGCGCGACGCACGGCGCGGAGCTCGCGTCGTTCCGCGAACGCATGCCTCGCACGCCGTTCCTCTTGCCGGGCTACGGCGCGCAAGGCGCGGGAGCGAAGGACGTCGTCGGTGCGTTCCTGCCGACGTCGGGCGCGCCGCGCGGCGCGTTGGTCAACTCCTCTCGCGGCATCCTGTTCGCGTACCGAGAGCCGCGCTTCGCCGGCAAGTCCTGGAAGGACGCCACGCGCGGCGCGCTCGATGCGATGATCCAAGACCTCGGCGCTGCGCTCGGCGCGCGCTGAAGTCCGCGATGCTCACGTTCGAACGCCTGACCCCGACCGCGTCGATGCTGACGCCGATCGCGAGCGCCGCGCTCGAACGCAAGCTCGCGCTCGCGGGAGTGCACGTCGCGCTCGCGCCAGACGACTTCACGCGGCCTACGTCGCGCTTCACGCAGTCGGAGCGAGCCGAGTGGATCGACGCACTCTCGCACGGACGTTCGGAAGCGACGCGACGCACGCTCGCGAAGCTCGCACACCCGCAAGCGTGCGCGATCGTCACCGGTCAACAACCCGGCTTGCTGGTCGCGCCGCTCTACAGCCTCTACAAGGCTCTGACCGCGGCGCGCCTCGCGGAAGAGCTCGAGCGACGCTGGGGGACGCCGGTGGTCGCGCTGTTCTGGAACCACGCGGACGATCACGACCTCGCGGAGGTGCATCACGCGTTCGTGCAGAACGTCAACCTCGATCTGCAGCGGGTCGCGCTCGCAGGTCTCGCGTCGGGTCGACAACCGTTCTCGCGCATCGTGCTCGACGAGCATCGCCATCGTCTGCGCGCCGCGACCGAAGCGTGTCACGCTTCGCTACCGCAGGCCAAGCTGCTGCCGCAGGCGCTCGAGCTGCTGATGCCGCGCGTCGGGGAGACGCTTTCCGGTGCGTTCTCGCGCGGGCTCGAAGCGTTGGTCGGCGAGCTCGGCGTCGCGGTGTTCGAGCCGGATGCGCTGCGCCCCGCGCTGTCGAAGGCTCTCGCGCGCTTGGTGGCGAGCGAGCCGCTCGCGGCGCTCTCCGCGGGCGCGGACGCGATGCGACGCGCGGCTTTCGAGCCCGCGATCGATCCGCGCGAGGCTGCGCTGCTCTTCCGCGTCGACGAGCGCGGTCGCCGCGCGTTGCGCGCGGTCGACGGCGGTTGGCGACTCGACGACGAGCCGACGACGATCCCCACCGCGGAGCTCGTTCGCGCGATCGAGCAAGATCCAAGTGGCTACTCGGCCGGTGCGCTGCTGCGCCCGTTGGTGCAGGATCTGGCGCTGCCCGCGATCGCATACGTCGGTGGATGGGGCGAGCTCGCGTACCACGCCGAGCTCGGCGAGCTGCGGCTGCGGGCCGATCTGCCGCGCACGAGCTTCGTCCCGCGCGCGTCGTGCACGCTGATCGACGCGCCGACGCGCGACGCGCTCGCGAAGCTCGAGCTCACCGCCGCGCGCGTGCTCGCGGAACCAACGCTGCTGACGCAGGAAGTCGCCGTACCCGAGCTGCCGGTGATCGCGCGGATGCGCGAGCTCGGTCGTTCGATCGAACGCGACATCAACGCGTTGCGCGACGACCTCGAGCCGCTCGATCCAGGCCTCGCGCAATCGCTGAAGCGCACCGCGCACCAAGCGCGCGTGCTGCTCGAGACCGCGCGTGAAAAGGCGGAGCGCGTGCACCAGAATGCGTCCGGTCGCGGCCGCCGCAGCGTGCGACGCGTCGCGAACACGCTGCTGCCGCGCGGCGAGCCGCAGGAGCGCGTGCTCGGCCCGCTCGACTTCATCGCGCGCTACGGAACCGGTTGGATCGCCGAGCTCGCGGCCGCGATCGACCCGTTCGACGCACGCACGCTGCTCGTCGGACTCCCCGAGCTCGCCGACACCACGCCCGCCGAACCCGCGTCCTAGGACCTCAACGATGAAGCTCGACCTGATCGTGATCGCCGCGCACCCCGACGACGCCGAGATCTGCGTCGGCGGCACGCTGCTCAAGCTCGCCGCCGCGGGACGCAAAGTGGGCATCGTCGACCTGACTCGGGGCGAGATGGGCACGCGAGGCTCGCGCGCGGACCGCGATCGCGAGACGCAACGCGCGAGCGAGCTGATCGGCCTCGCCGTGCGCGAGAACCTGGAGCTGCCCGACGGCCGAGTCGAGGTGACGGTCGACGCCCGCGAGCGCCTCGCGCGCATCCTGCGTTTCCACCGGCCGGATCTCGTGATCGCGCACCACGTCGAGGACCTGCACCCCGATCACGAGGCATGCGGTCGCCTTGCGCGCGAAGCCTGGTACCTCGCGGGGCTCCAGCGCCTCGCCGAGCTCGACGGCGGGCCGGGTGCCGCGCGTCCGAAGCGCCTGCTGCACTTCGCAGGCCACGTGCCGTTCGACGCCACGTTCGTCGTCGACATCGGTGCGGTCTGGGATCGCAAGATCGAGCTCGTCAACTGCTATCGCACGCAGCTCGAGCCCGCCAACCCCGGCGACCGCGGCCAGCACTTCCTGTTCGGGGCCGACATCCTCTCGCGCATGGAGACCCGCGCGCGGTTCTACGGCGAGCGCGTCGGCACGCGCTACGGCGAGGGTCTCTTGCACGCCGGACCGCTGCTGCTCGGCGACGTCGCGATGCTCGCCTGAACGCGAACGCCGGGCGCTCCGGCTCGCTACAATTCTCGCCCGATGCGCCGGATCGCGATCATCAACCAGAAGGGCGGCGTGGGAAAGACCACGACCGTGGCGAACCTCGGCGCGGCCCTCGCGCTCGCCGGGCGACGTGTCGTGGTGATCGACCTCGATCCGCAGGCGAACCTCTCGCTGCACCTCGACGTGCCCGCCGCTCAGAACGAGCCGTCGATCTACACCGTGCTGACCGGCGAGACGAGCGTCACGGACGCGCTTCGACCGACGCGGACACCGAACCTCTCGATCGTGTCGTCGAACATCGATCTGTCGGGCGCGGAGCTCGAGCTCGCGAGCGCGATCGGTCGCGAGTCGCTGCTGCGCGACGCGCTCGACGCGTGGGAGCGTGCGGCGCGCGAGAAGGACGGCCGCGCGCCGGCGGATTATCTCCTGATCGACTGCCCGCCGAGCCTCGGGCTGCTCTCGATCAACGGCTTGGTCGCGGTGGGGGAGACGATCGTCACGCTGCAGACCGAGTTCTTCGCGCTGCAAGGCATGTCGAAGTTGATCGAGGTGCTCAAGCTGCTGCAGAAGCGCTTGAACCCGAGCCTGTCGCTGACCGGCATGTTGCCGTGCATGTACGACAGCCGACTAAAGCTCGGCCGCGAGGTGCTCGCGGAGATCAAGAACTACTTCCCGGGCCAAGTGTTCGCGCGACCGATCGGCAAGAACGTCAAGCTCGCCGAAGCGCCGAGCTACGGCCGCACGATCTTCGACTACGCTCCCGAGTGCTCCGGTGCGTCCGACTACGCCGCGCTCGCGCTCGAGCTGCTGCACCAGGAGTCGCGCGATCCCGACCTCGCGCCGCTGCCGCGCCCGCCGCGCGAGGAATCGATGGCGTCGAGCGAGAAGCTCGTCGACAAGACGGCGCTGCCGCAACCCAAGCCGCCGCGCGAACGTCGCGCTCCGAAGCCCGCGGCCGCGGAAGTCGCGCAGAGCGCCGCAGCCGCGCCCGCCGCGCCGGAGGCGGCCGACGACGTGCCGTTGCGCGAGCTCGAGATCGTGCCCGCGGCCCCGCACGCGCCGGCGACCGTGCGCGAACCCGCGCCTCCTCGCGAGCCCGCGAACGTCCTGGCGCGCGAACCGGCGAACGGTCGCGAGCCCGCGAATGGGCACGCGCACGACGACTCGCCGCCGGCCGCCGTCGAGCCAGCGTTCCACGCTCTCGCGTGCACCGCGCTCGCGGTCGCGGAACAGCCGTCGTCCGTCGACGCCGCGCCGCCCGCAGCTCCCGTCGAGCTCGAGAATCGCCTGACGAGCTACGGCTTCGGCGAGCCCGCGCTCGTGGACGCTCCGTCCAGCGAAGACGAACTGCCCGAACTCCCCAGCGACGCGCTCTTGCTGCAAGACGACGCGTCGAGCGAAACGTGATCGAGAGCCGTCGAGCATGACGCTCAAGATCGGCATCGTCTGCCATCCGACCTACGGCGGTTCGGGCGTCGTCGCGAGCGAGCTCGCGCTCTCGCTCGCCGACGTCGGCCACCAGGTGCACTTGTTCTCGCACGAAGTGCCTCCGCGCCTCGCGATGTCGCCGGGGCCGGTGCAGATGCACCGCGCGCAGGGCGTGCCGTATCCGTTGTTCCACTCGACGCCGCACGACCTCGCGATCACCTCGGCGATCCTCAACGTGCACCGCGAGATCGGCTTGGACGTCGTGCACGCGCACTACGCGTTGCCGCACGCGGTCTCGGCGTTCCTCGCGCGCAGCGCGGCGCAAGCGGACCGCGGCCACCCCGCGCCGAAAGTCGTGACGACGTTGCACGGCACCGACATCACGTTGGTCGGCAACGATCCCTCGTACTCGCCGCTGACGCAGTTCGTGATCCGCGCGAGCGATGCGGTCACCGCGGTCTCGAAATGGCTCGCCGCGGAGACGCGTCGCCAGTTCTGCCTCGATCAAGATCGTCCGTGCCTGGTGCAGGTGATCCCGAACTTCGTCGACACCGAGCGCTTCCATCCCGACGCCGCGGAGCGCCGCCCGAAGTGCTCGCGGCCACGCGCGGTGCACGTCTCGAACTTCCGCCCGGTCAAGCGCGTGCCGTGGTTGGTCGAGGCGTTCGGCCAAGCGCTGCGCGGACGCAACGCCGAGCTCGTGCTCGTCGGCGACGGCCCCGACCAGGGCGCGTGCCGCGAGATCGCGCATCGACTCGGCATCCAAGACAAGGTCGTGTTCCTCGGAGAACGCGACGCGATGCCCGAGCTGCTCTCTCCCGCAGACGTGTTCGCGCTCGCGAGCCGCGAGGAATCGTTCGGGCTCGCGGCGCTCGAAGCGATGTCGTGCGGCACTCCGGTGGTCGCGACCGACGTCGGCGGCGTGCACGAGGTCGTCGAGGACGGCGTGACCGGACTGCTCGCGGCGCGCGACGACCAAGCCGCGTTCGCCGCGAAGCTCGCCGCGTTGCTGTTCGGCGAGGTGGACGCCGCCGCGATGGGTCGACGCGCGCGTGAAGCCGCGGTCGAGCGCTTCCGGCGCGAGAAGATCGTCGCGCTGTACGAGACGCTCTATCGGAGCACCTCGGCGCGATGAACCGCGTCTACCTCGACCACAACTCGACCACCCCGATCCGGCCCGAAGTGCGAACCGCGCTGATCGCGACGCTCGACGAGCTCGGCGGCAACCCTTCCAGCGTCCACACGTCCGGACGGCGCGCGCGGCACCTGCTCGACGAGGCGCGAGAGCGCGCCGCGGCGGCCCTCGGCGTCCATGAGGACGAGCTCGTCTTCACCTCCGGCGGCACCGAGGCCAACAACCTCGCCGTGCTCGGCGCGCTGAACGCCGCCGGACCCGGCGCCAAGCTGGTGACCACCGCGATCGAGCACTCGTCGGTGCTCGAGCCCGCTCAAGCGCTCGCGAGCGCCGGCCGACCGGTCGATTTCGTCGGCGTCGACCGCCGCGGCCTGCTCGACCCCACGGAGGTCGCGGAGCGCGCCATCGACGCCCGCCTGGTCTCGGTGATCGCGGCGAACAACGAGATCGGCACGCTCGCGCCACTCGCGCAACTTGCGCGGACGCACGGTCGCGGCTGGCTTCTCCACACCGATGCCGTCCAAGCGCTCGGGCGGATCGAACTCCGGCTCGCGGAATGGGGAATCGACCTCGCGAGCTTCTCGATGCACAAGCTCGGCGGTCCCGTCGGAGTCGGCGTGCTCTTCCGCCGCAAGGGCGTCGAGCTCGCGCCGCTGGTGCGCGGCGGCGGCCAGGAGAACGGCGTGCGACCGGGCACCGAGAACGTCGCGGGCATCGTCGCGTCCGCGCTCGCGATCGAGCTCGCGGTGCGCGAGCGCGAGGCACTTGCAACCCGTCTCGAAGCCCTCTCGCACGGCCTTTGGCGCGAACTTCACGTCGCACTGCCGAAGCTGCAATTGGTCGGGCCCGCGCTGGGCGAAGCCGGTCGCCTGCCGGGCACGCTCAACGTGCTCGCGCCCCATGTGGACGGCAAGGTGTTGGTAACCCGTCTCGATCTAGCGGGCCTCGAGGTCAGCGCGGGCTCCGCGTGCGCGTCGGGCTCGCTCGAGCCTTCGCACGTGCTGCTCGCGCTCGGCTTCGCGCGCGACGAAGCTCGCGCGGCGCTGCGGCTCTCTTTCGGACGCTCCAACACCCTCGAAGATGTTCACAACGCTGTGGAGATCTTGCGGAGAACTCTGGTCTGATTTCGCCGAGGTCGGTGTCCGCTCGCGACTTGTGTGTGTGGAGTGGAGAGACGCGTCTTCGGCGTTGACCGCGCGACCCACGCGCTGGATAACTTCGCCTCGCTCGCCGCGACCGCGACCACTGCGGAAGTGCGCGACGATCGCGCTCGCCGACGACGTGTCCCCCGACCCGTTCGACGCGCGCTCGATCGGACCGACGAGGAGGAGAGGCCCCGGGTGAGCGCAAGCGGGTTCCTGACGCCGAGCTCCTGGCTCGGACCGGAGGACTGTGCCCCACAGGCACTCCGGAAGCGGGAGGGGGCGGTTTTGGATTCCATGCAGCAGCCGGAAGCGTTGAACGCGGACTTGGCGAGATCTCCGAGCGAAGAGCTCGCTCCCGCCCACGAGGCCACCCCTCGCGGCCCGAGCTCCGCCTCGACCGGCGCGCTCGCGCCGGCGACGAGCAGCGAACTCGAAGCGGCCGCGGTCGCCGCCGGACCCTCGGCCGCGGACCTGCGCATCCTGGAAACCGAGCGCCTCCAGCAGATCTGGTCGGCGCTCCAGAGCTCGCTCCAAAAGGCCCTGCAGCGCGAGCAGTTCGAGACCTGGTTCCGCGGTGCGACGCTCGCGCGCGCCGACGACCAGGCGGTTGCGATCGCCGTCCAGAACTCCTTCGCTCGCGACTGGCTGGCGAAGCACTACGCCGACGTCATCGACAACGCGATCAGCCACGTCTTCGGCGGACGGCGCCAAGTCGTGCTCGAGGTCGACCCCGAGCTGACGATGGCCCACCGCGCTGCGCGCAACCCCGCGCCGGCGCCCGTTCCGGCCCTCGGGACGGCCCCGACGCCGCCTCCGGCGCCCCAACTCGCCCAAGCGGCCCCGGTGCCGGCCACCCCGCGCGAACCCTCCACGCCCGCGCGCCGCTCCTTCGACGACGGCCCCGGCTCGCGCCTGCTCTGGGCGAGCGACGTCACGCTCAACCCGCACTACCGCTTCGACAGCTTCGTGGTCGGTCCGTGCAACCGCTTCGCGCACGCCGCGTCGCTCGGCGTCTCGGAGAACCCGGGCAAGGCCTACAACCCGTTCTTCCTCCACGGCAGCGTCGGCCTCGGCAAGACGCACCTGCTGCAGTCGCTCTGCTACACGATCCTCGAGCGCGATCCGAACGCGCGGATCCTCTATCTCTCCTGCGAGACGTTCGTCAACCACTTCATCAGCGCGCTCGAAACGTCCGACCTCGCGAAGTTCCGCAACAAGTACCGCAACGTCGACGTGCTCGTGGTCGACGACATCCACCTGCTCGCCAACAAGGACCGGACGCAGGAAGAGTTCTTCCACACGTTCAACACGCTCTACAACGCGGGCAAGCAGATCGTGCTCTCGTCCGACAGCCCGCCGAAGGAGATCCCGACGCTCCAGGAGCGCTTGGTGTCGCGCTTCAAGTGGGGCTTGGTCACCGAGATCGAGCAACCTTGCTACGAGACGCGCGTCGCGATCCTGAAGCGCAAGGGCAAGGAACGCGGTCGCGAGCTCCCCGACGACGTCGCGGCTCTGCTCGCCGATCAGCTCGAAACCAACATTCGCGAGCTCGAAGGCGCGGTGACGCGCCTGATCGGCTTCGCCAGCCTGAACAACCAGCCGCTGACGTGCGAGGTTGCGCGTCGCGTGCTGCGCGACGTGTTCTCGACGGTGCGTGGACAGCCGTCGATGGAAGACATCCAGCGCATCGTCACGTCGCACTTCAACGTGAAGTTGACGGACCTCCAGTCGCGCAAGCGCACCAACGCGATCGCGTTGCCGCGACAGGTTTCGATGTACCTCGCTCGCAAGATCACGCGGCACTCGCTCGAGGAGATCGGCGGCTTCTTCGGAGGCCGCGACCACTCCACCGTGCTCTACGCGATCGAGAAAGTCGAAGGCGAGATGCGCGACGATCCCCGCTTCCGCGAGCTCGTCGCGGGCTTCCTGACGCAGCTGCAGCGCGCGAGCTCCTGAGCTCCCGACGCCACGCGCACGCCCTAGGAACCTGTGGAGAGACCGTGAGTTCCTTCCGGACGTTTCGTCGGCAACCCGACGCCCCCCAGAACCCCTGGATCCCCGTTGCGGAGAGGTGTCAGGAAGCGGGTGGCTACTGCACGGGATTTCCACCGTCGGCGCAGCGGCCTCCACGGGGCGACGATCGAGCTCAACCCTTTGTGGCCACAGCACTTAGTAGCGTGGAGTCGGTCGTACTCCACACCCGCGGCCGCCTCTATGATTACGACCAAACTTTAAGTCTCTGTTCCTTCAGAAGAAGACCAGAGGAACAGCCAAGCGCGCTCACCGCGCGAGCCTCGAGGAGTTCGATCGAATGAAGGTCCTGTGCAACCGTGACGCGCTTCGCCAAGGGCTCGCCGTCGCGAACACCGTCATCCCCGCCAAGACCCCGAAGCCGATCCTCTCGAACGTGTGCTTGGTAGCGACCGCGGACGCGCTCGAGCTCGTCGGCACCGACCTCGACGTTTCGCTGCGCTACCGGATCGAGGACGTCAAGGTGATCGAGCCGGGGACCGCGGTGGTGTCCGCGCGCACCGCGCACGACTTCGTTCGCGATCTGTCCGGCGAGACGGTCGAGCTCGCGAGCAGCGAAGGTTCGCTGTCGATCACGTCGGGCTCGGACGTCGGCCGATTGGTCACCGCGGATTCGGACGAGTTCCCGGTGGTCGCGCGTTTCTCGGACGAGGGAGCGACGACGCTGCAAGGCGGAACGTTCACGACGCTGGTGTCGCGCACGGCGTTCGCCGCGGCGCGCGAGCAAGGCCGGTACGCGATGCACGGCGTGCTGATGGAGATCGAAGACGGCCGGTTGAAGATGGTCGCGACCGACGGGCGTCGACTGGCGCTCGCGAGCTCGGCGATCGAGAACGGTCCCGACCGTTTCCCGACGAAGCGTCCTGTGATCGTGCCGACGAAGGGCGTGCAGCTCTTCTGCCGCGTGATCACCGATCCGCTCGGGCCGATCAAGCTGACCGTCGAAGAGAGCCAGATCGGGATCAAGACGCAGAACGCGGAGGTGTTCGCGCGTCTGCTCGACGGCGAGTTCCCGCGCTACAACGCGGTGATCCCGAACGAAGCGACCAACATCGTCGAAGCCGACGCCGGCATCTTCGAGCGCAAGTTGCGGCTGGTCGCGAACGCGACCGGTGACGAGACGCGCGCGGTGAAGCTTACGGCTCGCAAGGGCGAGATGGAGATCACCGCGCAGTCCGCGGGCAAGGGCGCCGCGACCGCGCAGCTCGAGATCGACTACAAGGGCAAGAACGCCGAGATCACCTTCAACGCGGACTACGTGATCGAAGGTCTGAAGACCTGCGAGAGCGGCCAAGTGCGCTTGGAGTTCAACGAACGCAATGCGCCCGGGCTGTTCCGCCTCGGCGAGAGCTACACCTACGTCGTGATGCCGATCACGATCGACACGTGATCGGGCTCGTCGCTCGAACGTGATCGCGTGAGCAAGCACAAGCACCCGGGTCCGTTGCAGATCGGCGAGGTCCTCGATCGCTACTTCAAGCGACACGGGCTCGACGAGAAGCTGCGGGGCGCGGCGGTGATCCGCACCTGGGACCGCACGGTCGGTCCCCTCGCGGCGCGAGCCCGCGCAGTGCGCTTCCGCGATGGCGAGCTGATCGTCGAAGTGGATTCGGCGCCGCACTTGGCCGAGCTCACGAGCTTCACCGGAGAGAACTACCGTCGCGCGATCAACCAGCAGCTCGGCCGCGAGGCCGTGAAGCGCGTGACGTTCCAGAGGAAACGCTAGACATGGCAGAGAACGAAACCCTGAGCAGTTCCTACGGCGCCGATTCGATCACCGTCCTCGAAGGTCTCGAGGCGGTGCGCAAGCGGCCCGCGATGTACATCGGCGACACCGATGTGCGCGGACTGCACCACCTGATCTGGGAGGTGGTCGACAACTCGATCGACGAGGCGCTGGCCGGCTTCGCGCGCCGGGTGCAAGTGACGTTGCGACGCGACGGATCGGTCAGCGTCACCGACGACGGTCGCGGCATTCCGACGGCGATCAAGCAGCCGTACGGCGTGTCGGCGCTCGAGGTCGTGATGACCAAGCTCCACGCCGGCGGCAAGTTCGATCACGGCGCGTACAAGGTGTCGGGCGGATTGCACGGCGTCGGTGTGTCGTGCGTCAACGCGCTCTCGGCGTGGCTCGAAGTCACCGTCTTCCAGAACGGGAAGATGCACCGTCAGCGCTACGAGCGCGGTGTGCCGAAGGCGCCGCTCGCGGTCGTCGGCACGACGGACAAGCGCGGCACGCAGGTCGTGTTCAAGGCGGACTCGACGATCTTCCGCACGACCGAGATCGAGTGGGAGACGGTCGCGACGCGCTTGCGCGAGACGGCGTACTTGATGGGCTCGAAGGGGATCGTCATCGATCTCGAGGACGAACGCACGGGCCACAAGGAGCACTTCGACTTCCCCGAAGGGTTGAAGACGTTCGTCAAGCACGTCAACAAGAACAAAGAAGCGCTGCACCCCGAGCCGATCCACTTCTCGAAGGTCGTCGCGAGCGAGGAGAACCCCAAGCTCGAGTACACGGTCGAAGTCGCGCTGCAGTACACCGAGACGTACCTCGAGAACGAGTTCACGTTCGTCAACAACATCAAGACGCCGGGCGGCGGCACGCACCTCGCCGGCTTCAAGGGCGGGTTGACGCGCTCGCTGAACAACTACGCGAAGAACCAGAAGATCGTGAAGGACGCGGAGAAGTTGCCGGTCGGCGACGACTTCCGCGAAGGCTTGACCGCGGTGATCGCGGTGCTCGTGCCCGATCCTCAGTTCGAAGGGCAGACCAAGGACAAGCTCGGCAACCGCGAAGTGCAGGGCATGGTCGAGTCGGTGGTCGGCGACTGCTTGTCGCGGTTCCTCGAGGAGAACCCGGCGGTCGCGAAGATCATCGTCAACAAGGCGCTGCGCGCGCAGGCCGCGCGGGAAGCGGCGCGCAAGGCTCGCGATCTGGTGCGACGCAAGTCGGCGTTGGCGTCGGGGTCACTGCCGGGCAAGCTCGCCGATTGCCAGAGCGACAACCGCGAAGAGTCCGAGCTGTACCTGGTCGAAGGTGATTCGGCAGGTGGCTCGGCGAAGGAAGGGCGCGACCGTCGCTATCAGGCGATCCTGCCTCTGAAGGGCAAGATCCTGAACGTCGAGAAAGCGCGCCTCGACAAGATGCTCGGGCACTCGGAAATCCAGACGATCATCGCAGCGCTCGGCTGCGGCATCGCCGAGGAGTTCGACGCGACGAAAGTGCGCTACGGCAAGGTCATCATCATGACCGACGCCGATGTCGACGGCTCGCACATCCGCACGCTGCTGTTGACGTTCTTCTTCCGGCACATGAAGCCGTTGATCGAAGCCGGCCACCTGTACATCGCGCAGCCGCCGCTCTATCGCGTGAAGACGAAGGAGTTCGAGCGCTACGTCCCGAACGACGCCGAGCTGCGCAAGCTGCTCGTCGATCTCGGCGCGCACTCGATCTCGATCCGCGACGTGAAGAACGGGCGCGAATGGAAGGGCGCGGAGCTCGCGACGATCCTCGACAGCCTGCGTCAGCTCGAAGACCTGCTCGAACGCGCGATCCCGGTGTGGACGCGGTTGCCCGCGACGCGCTTGCTCGATGCGTGGGACGGTGAGCGTCTGCCGCAGTTCTGGGCGCAGGCGCACGGCAAGGACATGTTCTTCGTCACCGACGAGGAGTACGCGAACTTCCTCGAGCTGCAGAAGGTCGATCTTCGCAAGGGCGAGGAACTGGTCGTGTACACCGGGCCCGAGGCCGGCGGCAGTCGCGAGGCCGCGCACGTCGTCAGCTCCCGTTTGCCGCACACCGAGGAGCTCGCGGCGGTGCTGGTCGCGCTCGAGACCGCGGGACTCAGCTTCCGCGGCGGCGGCGCGTGGCAGCTCGCGCGCGGCAAGGCGACGCTCGACGCCGACAGCCTGACTGCGCTCGCCGACGCGGTGCAGAAGAGCGCCGAGGGCGAGCTCGACATCCAGCGCTACAAGGGCTTGGGCGAAATGAACCCCGAGCAGCTCTGGGAGTCGACGATGGATCCGAGCCGTCGCAAGCTCTACCAAGTGAAGATGGACGACGAGTTCGCGGCGGACGAGATCTTCACCATCCTGATGAGCCCCGGCGTCGAGCCGCGCCGCGACTACATCGAGCGCTTTGCCCTCGAAGCGACGAACCTCGACGTCTGATCCCGTCCGCGCGAGCGGTGGGGACGACGTGCTCGTGCCGCGCGCGCGCAGTCCGCGGCGCGCGGCGGAGCTTCCGCTCGGGCGGATCGTCGCTCGGGAGAACCTGGCGGAGCTGCGGCGTTGGCCGAGCGAGTCGGTCGACCTCGTGTACATCGATCCGCCGTTCAACACCGGCGAGCGTCGGCGCTTGCGTTCGATCAAGCTGAACGCCGGCGAGACGACACGTCGCGGCTTCGGCGGACGCACGTACCGATTCGAAGTGCGTTCGGCGCTGTCGTACGGCGACGCGCGGACGATCGAGGAGTACCTGACGTTCCTGGGTGAGCGGCTCGGCGAAGCGCGGCGCGTGCTGAAGCCGACCGGTTCGATCTACGTGCACGTCGACGCGCGGGTGGTGCATCACGTGAGGGTGCTGCTCGATCGCATCTTCGGCGCCGAGCGCTTCTTGAACGAGATCATCTGGGCGTACGACTTCGGCGGTCGCGCTCGCGATCGTTGGGCGAAGAAGCACGACAACATCCTCTGGTACGCGAAGGGCGACACCTGGACGTTCCAACCGGACGCGATCGAGCGCTTGCCGTACATGGCGCCGAAGCTGGTCGGACCGGAGAAGGCGGCGCGCGGGAAGCTGCCGACCGACACGTGGTGGATGACGATCGTTCCGACGCACGGCAAGGAGAGGACGGGCTACCCGACGCAGAAGCCCGAGCGTTTGCTCGAACGGATCCTGCTCGCGTCCTCCAGGCCGGGCGACGTGGTGGTCGACTTCTTCGCGGGTAGCGGGACGACCGGCGTGGTCGCCGAACGGCTGGGGCGCCGTTGGATCCTGGTCGACGACAACCCCGAGGCGATCGCGGTGATGAAGAAGCGCCTGAAGGGGCTGGTGCGCCGCTCCGAGGGTTGAGTTCGGCGCGCGACGCTTGCGAGCGTGTCGCGGCGAGGTGTTCGAGGTGCGTTCGAGGTTGAGAGCGGAGAGCGCTGCGTCGCGCGGCTCGGGCCGCGCGCGCGAGAGAGAGCCGTCGAGCGGAAGAGTTTTCCGACGGCGGCGAACGGTCGAGATCTCGGGTCTGCGTTCAGAGTTGCATTTGAGCGAGCCGATCCTTGGGGCGTTCTCGTGCAGGGGCACGAGACGGTGTGGGGAAGGGCAAGTGAAGGCAAGTCAACGACTCGACTATTCCAATCTCGCCGCCGCGCTCGGGCAGCGGAACCTCGTGGACTCCGCGCGACTCTCGCTCGCGCTGCAGACGGCGCAGCAGACGCGCACGCCGCTGCCGGAGCAGCTCGTCACGGAGGGAGCGATCGGTGACTGGGAGCTCTCGCACGTCGTGTGCGACGTGTTCGGTCTGCCGTTCCTACCGGTCGAAGTCTGCGCGCCGAACCCGAAGTCGCTCGAAGGGATCGACCCGGAGTTCCTGCGGACCCACCGATTGATCCCGATCGATCGTCACGGGCAGATCCTGACGGTTTGCATGCCCGGGTTGGTGCAGGCGGACGTGCTCGGGATGCTCGCGGCGGAAGCGGACGTCACCGTGCTTTGCGTCGTCGGCACGGTCGAGAGCAACAACCGCTGGCTCGCGATGAACCTCGCGCGCGCCGTCGAAGCGGCGTTGCCCGCCGAGTCGCAGGCGCCGGGCAACGGCTGGTCGACGATCTTCGACACCGGCGATGCCGCGGTGATGCAGGAGCTGGTGCCCGGCGAGGCGCCGCCGCCGCCGACGGCGGGGTCGATCTTCGACGAGCTGCCGCCGCTGCCCGGCGAAACGCCGCAGCAGAATTGACGCTCAGCCGCCTGCTTCGTCGCGACCCGGATTCGGGCGCGGCGGCGGCGGCATCGGCTCGAGCCGCGACGGCGGGATCTGCGGCGGCGGAGGAGGCACCGGAGCCGGCGGGATCGGCGTCGACGGAGCTTCGAACGCGGCGGGCGTCGTCGTCGGAGCCTGCGGTTGCGATTCGAGGGCCTTCTGCGTCTCCTGCGCGGCCTCGCGGAACGGCCGCGCGATCGTGTCGGTCAGCTTCTGCTGGACCTCGCGGACCTTGATGCTCTGTTCGACGCTTCGCTCGACCTCGCGCTTCGCGTTCTCGATCTCGCGCTCGATGCCGGTCTCGCGGCGGATGTCGTTGAGGGAGCGCTTGAGCCCGACCACCCAACGCGCCGCCTCGGCCGCGACCTTCGGCAGGTTGCCGCCGAACAGCAGCAGGCCGATCACGCCGGCCAAGAAGATCTCGCTCCATCCGAGCCCGAACATGCGCGTCGCATTCTAGCCGTTGCTCTGCCGGCCCGAAGGGCTCAATCCCCGTTGCGACGGCGGTCGAGCAGGCTGGAGAGCTCGCGCAGGTCGTCACCGAACGCCACCCGGCCGGCGAGCGCGATCACGAGGAGCTCGCTCCAACCGAGCCCGAACGCGCTCCGCGGGTCCCGAAGGCGCCTGCGGTTCGGGCTCAGTCGTCGTTGCGCCAGCGGTCGAGCAGACCGAGGTTCGGCGAACGGTAACCGAGCAAGGGGACCAGGTTGAACTTGATGTTGTTGGCGCCTTCGCCGGCGACGAACGAGAGCTCGATCTCGAACACGAAGTCGTGCCCGAAGCGTCGGGCGGTGATGCTGGAGGAGAGTCGACCGGAGGTCTGCGAGATGGTCTCGCGACCTTCGAGCTCCCACTTGTTGACCGCGCGATCGGAGTCGAAGCGGTAACGCGCACCGATCGTCAGCGCGTCGTACAGGCGATCGCCGCCGAGGCCGCGCGCGCTGTTGTAGCCGGTCTCGAGGTCGAGCCTCTCCATCGGCCGCAGCCCGAAGTAGGTGCGGGAGTAGACCGTCTCACCGGACTCGAGGTCGTAGCGCCCGTCGTGCGACACCGCGAACGGCACGTCGCCGACTTGAGTCAGCCACGCCGCGGCGGTCTCGATCGGCAGCCAGCCTTCGGGCTCGCCTGCTGCCGTCGCGTTCGCGTGCGACTGCGCGAGCTCGACGTCGAGGAACTCGCGCTCGCGGAGGTTGACGAGCCGCGACCGCACACGCATGTCGACGAACGAGCCTTCGAACGGACGCTCGACTTCGTCGAACGAGACCGGGAGTCCGTCGGTGTACGACGTCGCGAGGTCGGAGCGCAAAGTGACTTGGGGGCTGAGCTCGTGCAGGTACCCCGCGCCGGCGTAGCGCCGCCAGAACGTCGTCGCGAGGTCGATGCCGGCGAGCACGAGGCCGCGCGACGGATTCGTGGTCGGATCGACGCCTTCTTGCCAACCGGTCGCGCGACCTTCGATCCACGGCGTCGCGATCAAGCCGCCGACGCCGAGCGGCTTGTTGAGCTCGACGCGGTGACGCGTGTCGAAGCGCAGCGTGTCGCGCTCGCCGAGCCCGTCGGCGAACGGCTTCTCGTACTGCGGATTGCCTTCGAGGCGCGAGAGTTGGGCGAACTGCGTGTTGCTCGAGTAGAGCAGCGGCGTGCCGGCGAGCTCGGCGACCTCCGAGCGGCCGCGGTAGAAGTCGAAGGACGGTTGCTCGACGACTTCGGTGCGGAACGAGTCGAGGCGCGTCTCCGCGGTCGCCGAGACCAGCGAACCGTCGAGCGACTTGCGCCAGTGGACGTAGTTCTCGCGCTCCTCGAAGCGCAGGAACTCGGACTCGAAGAACTCCGATTGCACGCCGGCGTCGGTCTGCTTCGAGTAGACGACGTCGAGCCAGGTGTCCTCGTCGTAGAAGTAGCGCGCTCGAGCGTGGTACCACGCTCGCAACGACGATCGATCGTCGTCGTCGACACGCACGAGGCCGCGGTCCTCGCCGGTGTCGTAGATCCCGTCGATGTTGAGGTCGGCGTCGTACACACCCTCGCGGTGCAGCGAGCCTTCGAGCCCGAGCAGCAGACCGCGCTTGTTGAGGTACTGCGGGCGGATGCTCGTGCCGCCGTCCGGGCCGTCGAATTCCGGCGCGGCGACGCCGTTGACTTTCGGTCCGCGGAGGTTGAGGCCCGAAAGCCACTTGTCGATCCACTTCAGGAACGCACCGGGCTCGAAGTCGATCTCGGTGCCGACGAACGTTCCGAAGCGCGCTTGGCTGCCGAAGCGCAGCCAGCGGACGCCGCCGATCGAGGCTTCACGCGCGTCGATCGAGAGGTTGCGGAACGAGAAGACGTCCCACCCCTTCTGCGAGAGGGTTTTCTCGCCGAGCTTCTTCTTCGGCTTCATCGGGAACGCGATCCGCGGGAGCGGTAGCGACCAGCCGTTCTCGAAGACGATCGCGTTGCCGCGGATCGAGACGTCCCAGACGTTGGCGCGGGTCGTCGACGGGCCGAGCCGCAGATCCGCCGTCTTGATCTGGTAGTGCGGCTTCGCGAAGTCGCACGACGTGATCACCGCCTGGTCCGCGCGGAACGAGCCGTCGGCGGAGTGACGCAGCCACTGCGCGCGGAGCTTCACGTGGCGGCCGCGGATGTTCATCGGCGAGGTGACCTCGGCGTTCTCGATCCAGCCGTGGCCGTCGGCGTAGTCGAGGTAGACGGAGTCGGCGCGCGCGACGCGGGTGTCGCCGTCGAACGTCTCGATGTTGCCTTCGAGGTACACCTCGTCGAGCAGATCGGCGAAGCCGGAGCGGGCTTCGAGCAGCGTGAACAAGCTCGGCGTCTCACGGCGTTTGCGTCGGCGCGCCTCGCGCGACGGGTTGGGGCGCGGTGATTCGCCGGAGTGGAACTGACCCGACAGACGAGTCCATTCCTGGTGATCGACCCAGCAGAGCATCCAGCCGGCGCGCGTGAACTCGACGCTCTCCTCGTCGCCTGCGCGACGCGCGACGGTGAAGCGAGGCTCGCGCAGGACTTGGATCGTCTCGTCGAGGCCTTCGAGCTGGTCGAGCGATTGGTAGTCGATGCGCCAGCTCTCGTCGAGCGCGCGGATGAAGCCGCCGGTCGAGCGCACGAAGTTGGTCTCGAGGTTCCACTCGAGGTGTTCGGACTCCATGCGCGCGCTCTTCGAGAGCACGAACGCGGGCTCGCCGTCGAGCTCGGCGCGGTTCTCGGCGCGCGAGACGCGCACGGTGTCGCCGTGGGCTTCGACCTCGTCGCCCATGCGCATCACGCAGTTGCCCCACGCGAGCACGTCGGCGGACGGAGCGAAGCCGGGGCGTTGGCTCTGCTTGGTGGACGTGATCAACGCCTGCTCGGCGTCGAGCGACCAACCGCGCTCGGAGGGATCGAGACCGCCGAGGTAGACCGTGTCGGAGAAGAGCAACGACTCGCGCGTGCAGGTCATGTGACCGGCGACGGCGCGCAGGTGGCGGCCTGCGTCCGAGCGCGACGGCGCGGAGAGCGGCATCGGGACGCCGTCGACGTCGAGCTCGGCGTTGGTGGCGTCGAGCCGGTCGCTCGTGAAGTCGATCGAGTCGCCGGCGAGGTGGAAGCCGAGCGCTTCCTTCGGCAGCGTGCCGCTCAACTGCGCGCGCGAGCCCGGCAACGGCTCGAGGTGCGCGAGGCCTGCGCTGGAGACGGTGAAGCGTTCGCCGCTGCCGTGGAGCTCGTAGATGCCGCGATAGTCGACGGTGACCGCGCCGAGAGCCTCGAGCCACTTCGCTTCGACGTCGCGCGGCCCGCGTTGCTCGCCGCGCAAGCGCAGTTCGCCCGCGGCGATCTCGAAGCGCTGCGCGGGCTCTTCAACGATCGCATGCGCGAGACCGCGTGCGTCGAGCGACACCTGCGGCAGAGCGCCGGCGACCAACGGCGGATCGCGCTCGATCGCGAGCCAATCGCCGTCGAGGTCGATCTTGCGCTCGCCGAGTCGGACGTGCGCTTCCGCATCGCCGCGCGCGATCATGCGCCGCGAGTCGTACTCGATCGTCTTCGCGACGATGCTGCCCTCGGGGAACTCGAGGCGCGCGGGCGAGCCCGAGAGCTCGTACACGCCGCCTTCGTAGGAGTTGAGGCGCTCGCCGATACCGCGACCGAGCTCGTTCTCGAAGACCACCGACCGCGCGGCGACGAAGGTCAGCGTCGTCGAGTCGAAGTCGGAGAGCTGATCGGCCGCCGCGGTGAAACCGTTCTTGCCCCACACGCGCAGCGACACGCACTCCGCGCGCGGCACGCGGAACTCGTCCTTGGCGCGCACGACCTGGATCCCGCGCTCGGTTTCGAGCACCCACGCTCGGCCGTCCTCGAGCGCGCCGTACGCGTAGGTCTCGCCGCGCGTCGTCAGGCGTCCGACGATGCTGTCGTCGGGCGCGCGATCGGACGTCAGCACGAGCGTCGGCGCGGTCAAGTACGAGCCGCGCGCGGTCAACGTCGCGCCGCCGAGCGCGGTCAGGTCGCTGTACGACTTCGCCTTCTCGCCGCGGCCGGCGAGCGAACCGCGCGCTTCGAGCACGAGATCGAGCTCGGGCACGCGCACGGTCGCGGGGCCGGCGAAGGTGAAGCTCGGCGGGTCGTCGAGCGAGACTTCGAGCGGACCGGCGCCGTCGGCTTCGAGCTGCAGCGAACCTCCCGCGACGCCGGCGAGCGAAGGCGGCGCGTCGAGCGGCACGCGCACACTGGGCGCGCCTTCGAGCGTCGCGCGTTTCGGCCGGCCCTGGACGTCGAACTCGACGAACGCGCGATCGCCGGTGAAGCGCTCGCGGCGCAGCGTCAGCACCGCGGAGCCGACGGCGGTCGCGCTCTGCGCGATGAAACGCCCGCTCGAGCCCGCGGGCATCACACCGCGCAGCAGGATGCGATCGCTCTCGACGTGCAGCGGCTCGGCGCCGGTGATGTCGAGCACCGCTTGCGTGTGCGCCTCGATCTCGACTTGCACCTCGGGCGAGCCCGGGACGTCCGGCAGGCGGCGCATCTCGAGCCCTTCGAGCGACGTCAGCGTCGCGCGCGCATTCTGACCGAGCTCGAGATCGACGAACGTGTTGCGCACGAGCTTCAACGAGCGTGCGCGCGCATCGAGCACCAGTCCGTCGCCGTGCGCGGTCAGGCCCTGGCCGACGATGTCGACGCGTTCCTTCGAGGTCAGCCGCCCCTCGGCGATCACGCCCTCGACGACCGGCAACGTCACCGTCACCGGCGCGAGCGGCAGGTCGCGTTCGGCGCGCAGCACCGCGTCGGTCAGCGTGATCGGATACGCGAAATCGACGCCGGAGGTGTTCGGCGAGATCCGGACGCGCGCGGTCGCCGCGGTCGCGGTGCCGCGCAGATCCTCGGTGCGCGTGTCGAAGACGCTCGCTCGGAAGCCGAACAGGTCGTACGCATCGGAACCGAGCGGCCGCGTGTCCTTGGCGTGGAGCTCGTAGTGTTTCTTGAGCGTGCTCGGATCACGCTCGATGTGGTCGAACGGTCCCTCGATCACGAACTCGACGGACTTCGCTTGGCGTTCGCCGCCATCGATGTCGACCTCGGTCAGCGGTTGGTCCTCGACCTTGGTCGGAGGCGTCGGCTGCGCGGGCTCGTCGACGCGTCCGGGATGCAGTCGCTCCCACCAGAGGATCGTCGCGAGCCCGAGCGCGAAGATCAGGACGAAGACGACGAGCTTCCTCATCGTGCCCGTGCGGCGAGCAGGAGGTCGGCGAACTCACGCACCGCGCCGGCGCCGCCGCGCGCGTCGGTGACGAGGTCGGCGAGCGCGCGGATCTCCGGCCGTGCGTCCGCCGGCGCCGCGAAGAACGCGGACGCGGCGAGCAAGCCGAGATCGGGCTCGTCGTCGCCCATCGACGCCGTGTGCGCGGGCGGGATGCCGAGGCGCGCTTGCAACTCGGCGAGCGCGAGGCGCTTGTCCTTGACGTGCAGGTGCACCTCGTCGACGCCGAGCTCCTTTGCGCGCGTGCGCGTCGCGAGCGAGCCGCGGCCCGAGATCCACGCGATCACGAACCCCGCGCGACGCAGTGCGACCAGGCCGAAGCCGTCGTGGACGTGGAAGCGCTGGATCTCGGTGCGACCGGAGTACGCGATGCCGCCGTCGGTCAGCACGCCGTCGACGTCGAAGACGACGAGCCGGATCTCCGCGAGCGCCGCGCGGAGTCGTGCCGGTCGCAGCGCTCGCGACTTCTTCGCCATGGCCGTCAGAGGCGCGTGTCGAGCACGTCCTGGACGTCGAGCAGACCGACCGGACGCGAATCGGCGTCGAGCACCGGGATCTGGTCGATGCGGAACTCGTGGAGCAGACGCTCGGCTTCCTCGACGAGTTGATCGGGTCGCACGAACTTCGGGTTCTTGTGCATGAAGCGCGCGATCGGCGAGCCGCGGTCGAAGGCCTCGCCGTGTTCGAGCACCAACCGTCGCAAGTCGCCGTCGGTGAAGATCCCGGCGAGGCGCTTCGCCTCGTCGACGACCAACGCGGCGCCCGGACGGCCCGGCGTCCGGCCCATCACGCCGAGCGTGTCGGCGAGCGACGTGCTCTCGCCGACCAACGGGAGCTCGACGCCCTTGCGCATGATCTCCGACACCTTCATCAAGCGCCGGCCGAGCGAACCCGCCGGGTGGAAGAGCGCGTAGTCCTCGCGGCTGAAGCTGCGCTCCTGGAGCACGACCATCGCGAGCGCGTCGCCGAGCGCGAGCATCGCGGACGTGCTCGCCGTCGGCGCGAGGCCCATCGGGCACGCTTCGTCGACCTTGCCGATGTCGAGGACGCAGTCCGCGCGCTGGGCGAGCGTCGACTCCGCGCCGCCGGTGATCGCGATCAGCCCCGCGCCGAGCTTGCGCGTCGGCCCGAGGATCACCTTGATCTCGTTGGTCTCCCCGGAGTTCGAGAGCGCGAGCACCAGGTCGCCAGGGCGGATGCGCCCGAGGTCGCCGTGCTGCGCCTCCGCGGGGTGCAGGAAGATCGAGTCGGTGCCGGTCGACGCGAACGTCGCGGACACCTTCTGCGCGATCAGACCCGCCTTGCCCATGCCGGTGACGACGAGCTTGCCCTTGCACGCGAGGATCAGGCCGACCGCGCGCGAGAAGGAGCCGTTGAGCGTGCTCTCGAGCCTCGCGATCGTGCGCGCTTCGAGGCGGATGACTTCCTTCGCGCGTTCGAGGCGCGCGCGCTCGAGCTCTTGCTCGCTTGCGGAACTCATGGAGGTGACTTGGGCCTTGCCGTGCATGGATCGAGAGCGGCGCCGGTGCACGGAGTGGGGTGGCTTCGCGCGCGAGGACGGCCGGGCGGGCGAACGCCGCGAGCCGCGCGCCGGATTCTAGGGGTTCGTCGGATGGGGGAGCAAGGAAGGCGAGCGTCCTACCTCGTCGCTTTGCTATAAGGCTCTTTCCGCACGCCTTTGCGCGCGGAGCAGGAAACGAAAGCCCCGCAGTTGAGCAGTCGCGCCGCGAGAGCCAGATGAGCCGGGTGAGCCAAGTGGAATCGAGGAGCCTCTCGCTGGGAGTGAACGCGCTCGCCGCGTTCTCGTTCCTCGCCGTGGCGCCTGTCCAGGGCTTCTCCCGCTTGAGCCCGGTCGGGATCGGCCTGGTGATCGCCTTCGTGATCCTGTCGCTTGCGATCCACGAAGTCGCTCACGCGTGGGTCGCGCTGCAGCGCGGCGACACGACCGCTCGCGACCTCGGGCGGATCACGCTGAACCCGATCCCGCACATCGATCCGGTGATGACCATCATCGTGCCGGTGTTCCTCGCGGTGCTTTCCAGCGGAGCGTTCATCTTCGGCGGGGCGAAACCGGTGCCGGTGACCATGAGCCGGCTGAAGAACCCGCTGCCGGACATGGCGTTGGTCGCGCTCGCCGGTCCGGTCTCGAACTGGCTGCTCGCGATCCTGTTCGGGGCGCTCTACAAGCTCTCGCTCCTGCACGGCTTCTACCCGGGAGCGGCCGAAAGCTACGGGGAGCGGCTCGGCCAGCTCTTCCCGCTGGTGATGGCGTCCGCGATGGCGACCAACCTGTTCTTGGCGCTGTTCAACCTGCTGCCGATCCCGCCGCTCGACGGCTCGCGGGTGATGAACTGGCTGCTTCCCGCGCCGCTGCGCGAAGGGTACATGCGCCTGGAGACCATCGGCTTGTTCCTGGTCGTCGGTGTCTACTACTACACGCCGGTCCGCGACTACCTGAACATGGCGGTCCAGGGCATGGCCAATCTGATCCTCAGCTGGGTGCCCGCATGATGCCCGACTACACCGTCCGCCTGGAGCAGGTCTTCCAGGGGCCGATGGACCTCCTGTTGCACCTCGTGCGCGAGCAGGAAGTCGACATCCACGAGATCGAGATCAACCGCGTGATCGACGGGTACCTGAAGTACCTGCGCGACATGAAGGAGATCGACATCGAGGTCGCGGGAGAGTTCATGGTCATGGCGGCGACGCTGATGGCGATCAAGAGCCGCTCGCTGCTGCCGCGCGACGAGGTCAACCTCGACGAGGAGCTCGACCCGCGCGACGAGCTCATCCAGCGCCTGATCGAGTACCGCCACTTCAAGGAAGCCGCCCGCAACCTCGGCGATCGCTTCGACGAGCGCTCGCGGATGCACCCGCACGGCTGGCGCGAGCACACGCCCGACGAGCCGACGATCGACTTCGGCGAGCTGACGCAGTGGGACCTGCTCTCGACCTTCTCGCGCTTGATGCGCGAGACGCTCTCGCACCGGCCGATGGAGATTCGGCCCGACGATCGACCGTTGCGCTGGTACGTGCAGAGCCTCGCCGACCACATCAAGGTGAAACGCGAGCTCTCGCTGCGCGGGCTGATCGCCGACATCGCGTCCGACCCGAAGGCGTCGCGGGCGATGTTGATCGGCACGTTTTGCGCGCTGCTCGAGCTGATGAAGCTCGGCGTCGTCACCGCGCACCAGGGCAGCAACGCCGACGACGTCTTGATCGCGCTGCGCGACGACGTCGAGGCCCAGGACATCGACGACATCGTCCGGTTCACCGGCTTCGACGACGAGGAACCCGCTTCCGACGGCGACGCTCATCCCGACGCCGCGTCCGCAACGGAAAACCCGTCGACCGCGACTAACGAAGTCGATACGGCTGCGGCTACGCATTCCACGGCAGCTGCGGGTCCCGAAGACGACGCTGGCGACTGAAGTCGAGCCGCTCCCCGGCCGATTCTCTGGAGGGGTTGAGGTCGAGACCATATTCTCCGCCCTCTCGACAACCGATACTCACCGCCCGACACGTCCACGTGTCGCGCCCAAGCTCGCCAACCACGAAGAACATCGCCATGAGCGCCGCCGCCGACGTCACCGACAGCAACTGGGATTCGATCGTCCTCAAGAGCAAGACCCCGGTCTTGGTCGACTTCTGGGCCGAATGGTGCGGTCCGTGCCGCGCGATGAGCCCGTTCGTCGACAAGCTCGCGCAGGAGCTCGGTGACAAGCTCAAGGTCGTCAAGCTCAACACGCAGGACAACATGGAAGTGCCGGCGCGCTACGGCGTCAGCTCGATCCCGACGTTCCTCTTGATCAAGGACGGCCAGGTCAAGCACACGATCGTCGGCGCGCAGCCCTACGACCAGTTCAAGAAGGCCGTGACGGCGAAGCTCTAGGGCTTCGCCCGGCGCGAACGGCGTGCGCGTCGTCTTCTTCGGATCTCCGCCGTTCGCGGTGCCCGTGTTCGAGCGGCTCGCCGCGAGCGCGCATCGAGTGCTCGCGCTCGTGACGTTGCCCGACAAGCCCCAAGGGCGCGGACAGCGGGTCGCCGAGTCGCCGCTGGTCGCCGCAGCGGCCGCGCGCGGGATCGAGGTGCTCCAGCCCGCCAACCCGCACGACGAAGCGTTCCTCGCGCGTCTACGCGAGCTCGCGCCCGACGTGCTCGTCGTCGCGAGCTACGGCGTGATCATGAAGAGCGTGTTGCTCGAGCTCGCGCCGCACGGCGCGCTGAACGTGCACGCGTCGTTGCTGCCGCGCCATCGCGGTGCGTCGCCGATCCAGGCTTCGATCGCGCACGGCGACGCGGAGACCGGCGTCGCGATCCAGAAGATGGTGCTCGCGCTCGACGAGGGCGACGTGCTGGTCGAGCGCCGAACGGCGATCGGTGCGCACGAGACCGCTGGTGAGCTCGGCGCGCGCCTCGCGATCCTCGGCGGCGAGGCTCTGATCGAAACTCTCGACGCGCTCGCCGCCGGACGCGCGCGCGCGACGCCGCAGGACTCCTCGCGCGCGACCTACACCCGGAAGATCAAGAAGACGCACGGTCGGGTCGACTGGACGCGCGCCGCGGACGAGCTCGAGCGCCAGGTTCGCGCCCTCAATCCGTGGCCGCTCGCGCGCACGCTCGATCCGAAGGGGCGCGAGCTCGCGATCCTGCGCGCGCGCGCCGTCGACGGAGCCGGCGCGCCGGGCGAGATCCTCGCCGCGGACGCCAAGCTCGTCGTCGCGTGCGGACGTGGAGCGCTCGAGATCCAAGAGCTCGTGCCCGCCGGCAAGCGCGCGCTCGCCGCCGAGGAGTTCCTGCGCGGCGCGCGCTTGGAGCGCGGCGGTCGCATGACGAGCCCGGAGAACGCGACGCGATGAACCCGACCCGTATCGTGGCTTGGCAGCTCGTCCGCGGCGGCACCGGCGCGCCGACGCTCGCGGTCGATGCCGCGGCGCGCGAGCACGAGTTCGACGCGCGCGATCGCGGCCTCGTCCGCCGACTGGTCGACCTCGAGGCGCGGCGACGCGGGACGTTGCGCGTGATCCTCGCGCGGCTCGCGTCGCGCAAGCCCTCGGCCGATCTCGCCGCGCACCTGCACCTCGGGCTCGTGCAGGCGTTCTTCCTCGATCGCATCCCCGACCACGCGCTCGTCAACGAGACGGTCGGCGCCGTGCGGCAGACGCTCGGCGACGGGCCCGCGCGCTTCGCGAATGCCGTGCTGCGCGCCGCGCTCGCGTTGCGCCAAGAAGGCACGCGCGGCGATCCGCGGCGCGACCTGCCGCTGCGCCCCTGGCACCTCGCCGAGCCGCTCTTCCACGACCCCGTCGAACATCCGCTGCTCTGGGCCGAGGAAGCGCTCTCGATGCCGGCCTCGGTGTTCAAGCACTGGCACAAGCGCTTCGGCAACGAGCGCGCGAAGGAGCTCGCCGTCCAGGCGCTCGACGAGCCCAAGCTCTCGCTGCGCGTCGTCCGTGGCGACGCGAGCGAGCTGCTCGCGGAGCTCACGGCGCTCGGCGTCCACGCCGCCGTCGGCACGCATCCGAGGATCGTGCTCGTCGACTACGCCGATGCGGAGCTCGCGTTGAACTCCGCGGCGATCGGCGAAGGCCGCGCGACCGTCCAAGGCGAGAGCGCGCTGCGCGCAGCCGAAGCCGTCGGCGCTCGCGAGGGCGAGCACGTGCTCGACCTCTGCGCCTCGCCCGGCGGCAAGACCGCGGTCCTCGCCGAAACCGGCGCGCGCGTCGTCGCGTGTGACGTTTCGCCGGAGAAGCTCGAGCGTCTCGCGTCGACCCTCGCGCGGCTCGGGCTGAGCGAGCGCGTCGATACGCTCGACGTTCGCGATCCCACGGTGCTCGCGGGCCGCACGTTCGACGCGGTGCTGGTCGACGCGCCGTGCAGCAACACCGGCGTGCTCGCGCGCAGGCCGGAAGCGCGCTGGCGCTTCGGTCCGGCGACGAAGGCGTCGCTGCTCGAGCTGCAAGCCCGGCTCGCCGAGCTCGCGCTGCCTTTGGTTCGTCCCGGCGGTCGCCTGGTCTGGTCGACTTGCAGCCTCGACTCCGACGAGAACGCGCGCCGCGCCAAGCAGATCGTCGACGCGCACCCCGACTTCACGCTCGCTGCGGAGCACGAAGCTCTACCCGCCTCGGTCGGCGCCGCGGGCCCAGTCGACGGCGGCTACTTCGCCCGCCTGGTTCGTCGCGCGTGAGTCGGTCGGCGTGATTCGTCGCCGACCGACGTACGGACGACGGAACGAAAACGGGAGCCCGCGCGATTGCGGCCGTCAGTTGTGGCGGACAAAGTAGGCGCGATGGGCGCGCCGAGGCGAGCGTTGGTGACCGGGGCCTCGTCGGGGATCGGGGAGGCGGTGGTGCGCGCGTTTGCCGAGCGCGGGTACCGCGTCGCGTTGCTCGCGCGGCGGACGAGCGAGCTCGAGCGCGTCCGGGCCTCGTTGCCGCGGCCGGACGAGCACGTCGTCGTCGCGTGCGATCTTCGCGACGAAGCGGCGTTGCGCGTGGCGATCGCGAGCGCAGGCGAGCGACTGGGAGCGTTCGACGTCGTCGTGCACAGCGCGGGCGTTGGCTATCGGGCTCGCTTGGAGGAGCTCGAACGCGTCGAGATCGAACGCGTGCTCGCGCTCAACGTGACCGCGGTGCTGCTGGTCGATCGCGAGGCGCTGCCGTGGCTCGAACGCGGCGAGCGACCCGTGGTGATCCACGTCGCGTCGGTGATCGCGCGGCGTGGGATCCCCGGTCAGCTCGTCTACGCGGCGTCGAAAGCCGCGCTGGTCTCCGCGAGCGAGGCGTTGCGCCTCGAGTGGGCCGGTCGCGGGATCGAGGTGTGCCTCGTCCACCCCGGCGTGACCCGAACGCCGTTCTTCGCCGTTCAGCGCAACCCGCACGGGCGGCCGCCGCCGGATCTCGCGTCCGCCGACGAGCCCGCGACCGTTGCGGCGGCGATCCTCGAACTCGACCGCCGTCCGCAGCCGGAGGTCTGGTTGCGCTCGCGCTGGCGCTGGTTCGCGCTGGCGAGCCTGGTCGCACCTCGGTTCGCCGATCGGTGGCTCGCGAAGAAGCTCGGACCGAGCGATCAGCAGTAGCGCTTCGCGCGAGCGGGCGGCGGCGATGCCGAACCCATCGAGCGGCGAGCGACCGCGATCGCCGTCCGGCGTCCGTGGACGACGCCGACCGAGTCGCCGCCGACGACGCCGCGGACGAGCCGCCGAGCACCGTGTTCGCGAGCGTGCGCTCATGAGCTACGGTCGCCAACCGGGCGGAAGGCGCACGTTGCAGGTGGAGTGCGTGTGCGTGTGCTCGGAGCCTCGACTGCGCGGCGAACATCGGCGCAAACCCGACGGGACGCGGCGCGAGCGCCGGCGGCGGCGGGACGACGGTGGCGCGGTCGTCGGCCGGGCTTCCGGGCGGTCTGCGGCGCGCGCTGCCCAGAGTTGCGGATGGTGAAGTTCCGCGCCGAGGTCGAGAGTCGCTCTCTGGGAGGTTCCTATGCGTCTCTTGACCACCGAATCGTTCCGGAGCTTGCTGACCGCGCATCCGGCGCCGTGCGTCTCGATCTTCATGCCGACCGAGCGCGGGCCGCGGGCGTCCGACCAGAACCGCGTGCGCTACGAGCACCTGCTGCAGCGCGCTCGCAACGACATGCATCCGTTCTACTCGCCTCGCGACATCGACCCGGTGCTGGAGCCGTTGGCCAGGTTGCCCGGGACGGAGCTCTGGGACGCGCAGCACGCCGGGGTCGCAGCGTTCGCGAGCCGCAAGTTCCACCTCCACTTCCAGCTGACCGACCCGCCGGAGGAGTTGGTGATCGTTGGCGACTCGTTCCACGTGCGGCCGTTGCTCGCCCAGCTGCAGACCAACCGGCACTACTTCCTGCTCAACCTCAACCAGAAGCACGCGCAGCTCTATCGGGGTACCCGTCGCGGGCTGGTGCCGGTCGAGCTCCACGGCGTCGCGTTCGAGGTCGCGTCGGTCGCGAAGGTCCGCGAGCGCGCGTCGACCCAACACTCCGGCGGCGCCGGATTCGGCGTCGGAATCCACCACGGGCAGCAAGGCGGCGACGTCGGGCAGCGAGAGGAGCTGCAGCAGTACTTCCGCGAGGTCGACCGGGCGATGCAGCGCGAGCTGGCCTTCGAGAAGGCGCCGTTGGTGCTCGCCGCGCCGCGGGAGCTGCACACCAGCTACCGGATGCTCTCGCGCTACGCGCACATCGCCGAAGAAGCTCTTCACGGGAACTTCGACTCCACCGCGCCGTCCGAGTTGCACGAAAAAGCCTGGCCGATCGTGCAGCGCGAGCTGGCGGTCCGCGAAGGTCACCTCCTGGACGACTTCGGCTCGCTGGCGGCACACGGCCGCGCAAGCGCGGACGTGGCCGAGATCGCCCGGTGCGCCGTTCAGGGTCGCGTGCGCGAGCTCTTCCTCGCCGATGGCGAGCACGTGTGGGGCCGGCTCGACCGCGACAACGGCTCGATCCAGCTCGCGATCGAAGGCGGGCTCGTCAAAGGCGACGACCTGCTCGACGACATCGCGGAGGCGGTGCTGGCGCGCGGAGGCGAGGTGCTCGCGCTCGAGCGCTCGCGGATGCCGGACCGCGCGCAGGCGGCCGCGTTGTTGCGTTGGTGATCAGTCCTTGCCGAACAGCATCCACAGGCCGATCGCGATGAACGCGGTCGCGACCACCTTGTGGAGCACGGCTTCGGGCACGTAGCGGGTCAGCACGCCGCCGACGACCACCGCGAGCGCCGACACCACCGTCAACGCCGCCGACGCGCCGAGGAAGACCGCCCACGGCGCCTTGGTCTTCGCCGTCATCGTCAGCACCGCGAGCTGCGTCTTGTCGCCCATCTCTGCGAGGAAGAGCAGGCCGAACGTCGAGAAGAAGGTCTTCCAATCCATGTGTCGTGTCCCGGGGTGCGTTGGACCGGGCTCGATCGCCGCGGTGGGGCGAGCATGATAGAAGGAAGGCGTGTTCCGGCTCGGCTACAACACCAACGGACTGGCGCATCACCGTGTCGGCGATGCGTTCGAGCTGCTCGCCTCGCTCGGGTACGAGGGCGTCGCGATCACGCCGGACGTCGGCGAGCTCGATCTCTACGCGCTCGATGCGAACCGTGTCGCAGAGCTGCGCAGTCGAGCCGACGATCTCGGGCTCGCGCTGACGGTCGAGACCGGCGCGCGCTACCTGCTGGACCCGCGCCGCAAGCACTTCCCGACGCTGCTCGAAACGAGCGCGAGCGACCGAGCGAGGCGCGTCGACTTCCTGCGGCGGTCGATCGACCTCGCGGTCGATCTCGGCGCAGAGCTGGTGTCGATGTGGTCGGGAGCAGCGCCCGGGGGCGAGGTCGGTGATCGCCCCGGCGCGACGGGCGACGAGCGTCCCGCCGAGCATCCGGAGGTGTGGGACCGGCTGGTCGCCGGCGTCGAGGCGGCGCTCGAGCATGCCCGCGCGTCCGGCGTCCGACTCGCGTTCGAGCCCGAGCCCGGCATGTTCGTCGAGCGGCCGAGCGGCTACCTCGCGCTGCGCGAGCGGCTCGGTGAGCGAGCGAGCGAGCTCGGTCTGACGCTCGACATCGGACATCTGCTGGTCACCGGCGACCTGCCGGTCGGTGAACAGGTTCGCCAACTTGGCCCATACCTGACCCACGTCCATCTCGATGACGTGCGCGATGGCGTGCACGAACATCGCATGCTCGGCGATGGCGTGCTGAATCTGCACGAGACGCTAAGCGCTCTACTTCATGCAGGTTACAGCGGAATGGTTGCGCTCGAGCTGTCGCGCGACAGCCACCGAGGTGCATGGGCTGCTCAGGAGTCGATGGGCAGACTGCGCCAGGTTCTCGCCGAGCTTAATCCCGGAGAGTGAGCTTGCATTGCCGGTGGCGCGCTCAGCAGAATGGCCGCGACACCAGGACTTGCCACCGCGCCTCACGCGCCCTCCGAGTTCGACCTTCACCGAGCACGCCTGGAAACGACTATGGCCACACCCCCGAACGGGATGCACGTCTGCCCGACCCGCGTCGACGGATCACCGGTCTTGTTCGCGCACAGCGTCACCAAGGCGATGTGCCAGGAACGCCAACGCGGCCTCTACCACAAGTGCTTCATGTGCGTGCACAACAACGCACGGGGCGAGACCGGCAAGAACGCCGCGCAAGCGCTCGCCAAACTCTCACCTGCGACGAAGGTCAGCGCGGGCTGAGCCCAAGACCACGACGCGCGTTCGAGCAGGTTCGAAACGCGCTGCGGCTGACGACGAGAGGCGCCTCCACCGAGGAGTGCGCCTCTCGCGCTTTCTCGGGCGTGTTGCTGCACATGCGTTGCGGAGAGCCGGCGGCTCGCGGTCGTGGGCCGCGAGTTGGCGGCGTCCAACGTGGCAAGCGCGCGGTCGCGCAGGTGTCGCACGTGTCGTTGGTGTCGAGCGTGTCGAGGCTGGCCGCTCCGACGCGGGCTGCGCTGCTCGCGTGGCGGGGCTGCGCAGCTCAGCCGACTCGTCGAACGCAGCGCTGGCGATGCGAGAGCCAGGGCTCTTGCCGGCTCGACCAGCAGCGGGCGACGCTGCTCCGCAGCGAGGTGCGCCGTCGGTTTGGCGCGAGTGCGCAGCTCAGCCGACTCGCAACCCGCAGCCCGGGCAACGCGCGCGGCCGGGTTTGAACGGCGTCGAACACGCAGGGCAGACGGTCGATTCGGCGTCGAGGTCGATCGTGCGCTGCGAAGCCGCATAGGCCTCCGGCGAGAGCTCGCCGGCCCAACGCTCCTCGAGCGCCTGCAGCGCGTCGGGCAAGTCCATGCTCGCGACCGCGAGCATCACCTTGGTCCCTCACCCGGTGCCGCAGCCGCCGGGCGGCGCCATCAGCTCGGTGCGGATGCCGCGGCGGTCGAGCACACGGCGCATGTCCTGGATCGCGTCGGAGGTGCCCTGGGCGAGTAGGGCGTAGCCGGGGGGCATCTGCATGACGGTCCAAGTGTGTGCGAAGGCGGCGATCTCGGCAACTCCGCGCGCGCTCGGCCATCGATTCTCGCGGGCGCGGCGGAGACCAATCCGCCGGCGGCGGAGAAGATGTGCGCACCCAGGAGTCCCTCGATGAAGCTGTCCGCGTCGTTCCGATCGTGCTTGCTCGTTTCCCTCGCCTTGCTGCCGTCGCTTGCCAGCGCGCAGACGAAGGCGACCCCGCCGCTGGTCTTCCGGGTCCCCAACACGACCCTGCACGTCGCGTTTCGTGCCGCCGACTTTCGGGTCGACGCCGAGATGCTCGCGGCGTTGGGGGAGAGCCTGGGAGACAGCGCCGTCGCGTGCGGCGCGCTGAGCGCGACCGGTAGCAACCTCTCGCTGATCGCCACGCGCAACGACCGCGGCCTGACCGCGGCCGAGTATCGCGACAGCCTGGCGGTCGAAGGGACCGAGCGGTTCGACCTCGGCACCGTCGCGTGTCTCGAGAGCCGCATCGTCGCCGAGCCGATCGTCTCCGTCGAGTACCACGCGTTCATCGGCGCGGCGCGGTACCTCTTCGACCTGCACGTGTCGGCGGTGACCGAAGGCGATGCACCGGGTTTCGGCCAAGCCCAGCTCGCCGAGCTCGTCGACAGCCTCCGGTTCGCCTTCTTGCGCCGCGCGACGTGGACGGAGTATCCGACCGACGTGCTCGCGTGGATGGACACGATCGCGCGTCGGATGCCCGACTGGTTGGAGCGCACCCGGGCCGACCTCGAAGCGGAGCCGAAGAACTGGGCGCTCAGTTTCGCGATGGCCGAGGCGCTGCGGTTCCAACGCGCGCCGGCGGTGCACACCCTGGAGCCATACCAACGCACGCTGGACGTTTTGGCGCGAGAGCAGGACGCCTCCGCGCCGGTCAAGTTGGTGACCATCGTCGCCGAGGAGGGCCTCGGCCTGGGGCTCAGCGAGGATGCGCGCACCAAGGAATCGATCGCTCACTTCCGCCGCGGTTACGACCTCGCCAAGGAAATTCGGCACGAGGTGCGCGCTTCGCTCGCCTACAACCTCGCGTGCTCCTACGCCGAGCTCGTGGACGAACCGAACACGTTGACCTGGCTGGGCGAAGCGATCGCCGTGTCGCCGCGTTACCGTGAGATCGCTCGCCAGGACCCCGACTTCGCGGCGCTCTCCAAGTCGGAAGCGTTTCGGAAGTTGATCGGCGAGCCCAAGACCGAAGTCCCCGCGCAACGCTGATCGAGCACCGCGCGCTCCGCTTCGATTCGAAAGAACCTCCGCATGACGCCCCGCATCCTGATCTTCGCCGGCAGCACCCGCACCGACTCCTGGAACAAGAAGCTCGCGCGCTCCGCAGCCGAGATCGCGAGTGCCGCGGGCGCGGAAGCGACGTGCATCGACCTG
>JADLBP010000126.1 GCA_020847695.1 Planctomycetota bacterium | reverse complement strand
TCGCCTGGAGCGTGCGACGGGCAATCAGGACGGGGGCAGAAACGGGGCTTGAAGGCCATGGCGAGTCGATCCTCCTTTGGAGTCCAACCCGCACAGACCGCACGAACCCGCCGCGGTGGCGCACTTCTCGCGCTTTTTGGCACAGCGGTGAGGGGCAGAGTCTCGGAACGCTAGGTCGGCTTCTTCGGCGCGCCGCGTTCCTTCTTGAAGATCAGCAGGTGATTGAAGCCGCGCAGGAAGAAGTTCCCCTCGGCAGCCGCCTTGTGGAACGACGGTTTCTCGAGCGTGCGATTGCCGCGCACGACCGCGATGTGGTCGACCGGCCGGAACCGCTTCGCGAGCAGCCCGAAGAGCTCGGCGCCGAGCCCGACGAAGCCGCGCTTCTTGTGGAACGAATCCGACACGTACACCGCGAGGTAGCGCCGGTCGCGCAGCACGCGCTCGACCTCGCCGAAGACCGCGTCCATCGCCTCGCAGTACTCGCCTTCGAACGCATCGAGCTTGCCGATGCAATCCGGATCGTCGGAGTAGTCGAGGTGCGTCGAGTACGGCGGATCCATGAACACGAAGTCCGCCTTGCCGGTCTCCAGCGGGAGCTTCCGAGCGTCCGCGCGGAAGATGTCGGGCCGGGTCGGCGCCACGTCGTACCCGAGCGCCTTGCGTTGCATGTCGCGCGCGACGTCGAGCGTCGTGCCTCCGCCGCAAAACGGATCGACGACGAGATCCTGCTCGCGGGTGTAGCGCTCGAGCAGGTTCCAGATCACCCACGCCGGTGTGCGCCCCTCGAAGCGCGGGTCGCCCATCGGCTTGTCCGAGTACTGCTGCGATGGGTAGTACCAGAGCGTCGTGGTCTGGAGCTTGATCGGCTGGCGACGGTTCATCGCCGGAGAGTATGACGTCCCGCGACGTTTCCTTCTCTTCGCGTTTCGCGGCGCGAGCCCGATCTCGCACGCTCGGAGCGCTCGACGCCGAGCGCCGGATTGCAGCGCGCGGCCCGCGCGCCTAGCTTGCGGCGCATGACCGCGAAGCGCGCCCACGTCGCCCTCGGAGACGGCTCGACGGTTTCGACCTTGTCGACGCCCGCGACCGGCGCACGGCGCGGCAGCACGATGCTCTTCGCCCACGGAGCCGAGCTCGACTTCGATTCGGAGTTCATGCGCGCGATCGCGGAACGGCTCGCCGCTCGCGGCTTCGACGTCCTGCGCTTCCGCTACCCGTACATGGAGAAGCGCGAGACCGAGCGGAAGAAGTTCCCGCCCGATCGCATGCCCAAGCTCGAGGACGCGCACTTCCGCGTGCTCGCGAGCGTGCGCGAGCAGGTCGGCGCGGGCCGCATCCTGCTCGCCGGCAAGTCGATGGGCGCGCGCGTGTCGACGCACCTCGCTGCGAAGGGAGCGGATGCATCGGGGCTGGTGCTCTTCGGCTATCCGCTGCATCCCGCCGGCAAGCCCGACGAGGAGCGCCGCGAGCACTTCCCCGCGATCGTGCAGCCCGCGCTCTTCCTCCAGGGCACCCGCGACCCGCTGTGCGACCTCGCGAAACTCGAGCGCGCGCTCGCGACCTACGGCGGTCGCGCGGCGGTCCACGTCGTCGACGACGCCGACCACGGCTTCGACGTGCCGAAGCGCGCGGGCCGCACCCGCGACGAAGTGCTCGACGAGCTCGCCGACGCGGTCGCGACGTGGCACGACACGGCGTTCCCCGACTGAGCAGCGGTCCGCGCGTGAGCGGCGGACAGCGCGCTCAGCCGCCCGAGCGCGCCACGCCGTCGCCCGAGTGGCGCGTCAGGCCGTGGCCGTCGAGGGCCGCGTCGTCCTCCAAGCGCTGCGGCGCGCGCTCGCCCCGGCTCTCGACCGGGCCGCGCAGGTAGAACCAGAGCGCCAGGCCCGTCCCGAGCACGATCAGGAGCACCAAGGCGGCGATGCCGAGCGACGGACGGGCGTGGGACCGGGCCATGGCGACTCCTACCCGGGTCGTCGAACGCGGTAACCGGGCGTCAGCTCTCCAGCCAGCGCTGCCACGCCGCGTAGGCGTAGTCGCGGCCGAGGAAGTCCTTGACCAGCTCGCGCGCATCCTTCGAGCCGCCGGGCTCGAGCACGTGGCGCCGATACCGCGCGGCGATCGCGCTCGCGCCGAGGTCGTCGCCGAACGCGCCGAAGAGGTCCTTCGCGATCACCAGCGACCACATGTAGGTGTAGTACGCCGCCGCGTAGCCGACCAGGTGCCCGAACGACGCGTAGAAGTGCGTCCCCTGCTCGTACGGGAACGGCGTGAACTTCTGCTTCTGCTCGATCATCGTCGCGCAGAGGTCGAGCGAGCGCGGATCGCGCGTGTGGTACTCGAGCGCGAGCCCCGCGTAGAACATCTGCACGACGACGTGCAGCGCCTTGCCGTACTCCTCGGCTTCGCGGATCTGCTGCACGAGCTCGGCGGGGATCGGCTCGCCGGTGACGTGATGGCGCGCGAAGCGTTGCAGCACGCCGGTGTTCCACGCCCATTCCTCGTAGAGCTGGCTCGGCACCTCGACGAAGTCCATCTCGGTCGCGATCCCCGAGTACGCGAGGAACCGCGTGCGGCCGCCGAGCAAGTGGTGCATCAGGTGGCCGAACTCGTGGAAGAACGTCGTCAACTGCTGGTGCAGCAGGAGCCCCGGATCGTCGCCCTTCGGCTCGGGGAAGTTGCACACCAGCGCGGCCTCGGCCAGACGCTCGCCCGCGATCCCGGAGCACAGCGGGAACATCGCCGCGTGCTTGTACTTGTTCGGCCGCGCGTGCATGTCGAGCCAGAAGCGCGCGACCTTGGTGCCGCGGTCGTAGACGTCGAAGCACTCGACTGACGGGTGCCAGCGCTCCGCGGCGTCGTCGCGGCGGAATTCGAGTCCGAACACGACCTGGCTGGTCGCGAGCACGCCGTCGCGCACGCTCGCGTACGCGAGGTACGGCCGGACCGCCTGCGAGTCGAAACCGAAGCGCTCCGCTTTCGCGCGCTCGACCCAGAAGAAGCGCTCGAAGTCACGGATGACGTCGGCGCTGCCGACGGTCTCGCGTTTCAGCGCCACCAGCTCGGCGATCTCAGCCATCGCGCGCGGGCGCGCGAGCTCGGCGATGCGCTCGACGAACGCGCGTGCTTCCGCGGCGCCGCCGACCATCTTCTCGTCGAGCGAGAGCTCGGCGTAGTTCGCGTAGCCGACCAACCCCGCGAGCTCGGCGCGGCGCTCGAGGATCTGCTTCAGCAGCTCGATGTTCTTCGGCACGCCGCGGGTCGCGTTCTGGCGCCAGAGCGCCTCGCGCAAGTCGCCGCGCTCGGCGTACGTCATGAACGCGATGTAGTCCGACGGATCGGTGGTCACCGTCACCGCGCCGTGCTCGTCCGGCGCGTGCGCCGCGACGTAGTCCTCGGGCAAACCGGCGAGCCCGCGCGCGCCCTCGGGGATCGTGATCGAGCGCGTGTCCGAGATCACGTTGGTCTCGAACGTCTGGCCGAGCACGACGAGCTCGTCCGCGAGCGCCGTGATCCGCGCGCGCGTCGCGTCGTCCTTGTCGACGCCGGAGCGCCGGAACTCCCTCAGCGCGCGTTCGACCAGCCGCCCCTCCTCGCGCGTCGGCGCGAGCCCGGGGTCGAGCCGCGAGAGGCGATCGTAGACGGTGCGATCGAGCGAGAGCTCGGTCTCGAACGCCGCGATCTCCTGCTCGAGCGTGCGCGCGGCGTCGCGCAGCGCCGCGTCGGGGTGCGTGTGCTGGAGCAGCCCGGCCCAACCGCGCGCGGGATCGGTCGGCGCGCGGATGCGGTCGAACGCGACGACGACTTGCGTGTAGTCGGCGGCGTCGGGGAGCGCGATGAAGGCCGCGCGCGCGGCCTTCGCCGCGTTCAGGGCCGCACGACCGTCTCGCAGGTAGCTCGGGGCGTCTTGCATGGCCCCTTTGTCGACGATTCGCGGAGCGAACTCAACGCCTGCGTTGGCGTTCGACGTAGACCAAGAGCTCGCGCATCTGCTCGTGGAAGTCGTGCGAGCCGCCGGTGATCGGCGACTTGAAGAAGCTCGCGACCTGCTTCATCGCCCCGACCTCGCCCTTGCGCGCGGCGTACTCGGTCAGACGCACGAGATCGAGCACCAGCGGCGCCGCGAGCGCGGAGTCGCTGCCCATCCACGTGAACTGCAGGCTCATCTTCGCGCCGAGGAAACCCTCGAAGTGGATGAAGTCCCACGCGGTCTTCCAGTCCTGCAGCGACGGCACGTAGTCGATGCCGACGTACGTGTGCGCGTCCGGGTCGCCGAGCAGCTTCTTGAGCGCGTCGTTCTTGCTCTTGATCTTCGCCTGGCGGTGCAGCGGATCCGCGAGCACCTCGCCGTCGCGGTTGCCGAGGATGTTGTAGCCCTGCCACGCGAGCACGCGCAGGTTGCGGCCGACGAACAGCGGCGCGAGCACCGTCTTGACCAGCGTCTCCCCGGTCTTGCCGTCGCAGCCGCAGTGCGGCAGCTTCGAGCGCTCGGCGAGCTGTTGCAACGCCGGGATCGTCGCGCCGAGGCTCGGCGTGAAGTTGACGTACGGCCGGCCGCTGGAGAGCGCGGCGTACGCGTAGAGCGTCGACGCGGGCTGCGATTCGCCGGCTTGGAGCGCCGACTCGAAGAGCTCGAGCGACGTCCACTCCTCGCGCGGCTCGCGCACGGCTTCGGTGCTCGCGACGTTGACGACGATCGTCCGATCGAGCCCGTGGCGCTCCTCGAACTCGTCGAAGTCCGCGCGCAGCCGCGCGATGCGCTCGAGCGGGGCGAGCGAGCTCAACCGTTGCGCCTCGGGGTCGAGATCGGCGAAGCCGACGTCGGCGTCGTCGATCACGCCCGGTCGCAGGTTCGCTTCGAACGCGGCGGCGCGGCCGGAGCTCGCGGTCACCAGGTCGGCCTTCAGGATGCCGGTCGCGACCAGCTCCCCGGCCGAACGCGTCAGCGGCCGCGTGCAGATGTCGTGGCCGCCGAGCACGAACTGGTCGTAGCTCGCGAGGTCCATCGCACGAAAAGGCTCGCGCGCGGTGACCAACCCGACGGGCTCGAGCAACCCTTCGATCAGGCCGGCGAGCCCGTAGGCCGTGCACGTCGCCACCGCGCCTCGCGCGCCGATCAGCCACAGCCCGATCCGGGCGTCTTCGTTCCGTTCAGTCACTTCGTGTCGTCTCGTTCGGGCTCGCCTGGGCCCGAGCGCGACGCGCTTCGATCCACGCGGAAACCACCGCGTCGTGTCGGGTGCTCCACCATCGACCGGCGAGGGAACCCGGGGGTGTCGTCGGCGCGCTCGCGACCTGCGAGCCCGCCGCCTCCGGCGTGACCTCGACCGCGGCGTCGGCGCCGGAGCCAGGGCCGAGCATTGTCCGCTCCGCGCCGCCGTTCGCCAGTGCGGAGGCCGACTCTGCGCCCTTCGACGTGGCTTCCGAGCCGGTCGAAGCGCGTTCGGAGCGAGCGGAAGCGCTCCGAGCGCGTGCCGCCAGCTCCCGCGCTCGCGCCGCGCGCTCGGGATCGGCTTTTCCAGCGTCCCCGCCTGCTTCGGCGGCCGCGGCGCGGTCGAGCGCATCGCCGAACGCGGCGACGAGCTCGGGCTCCGGCTCGCGTCCGGCCTCGCGCTCGTTCGCGATCCGCGTCGCGAGGCGCGCGACCGCCGCGCGCGCGCGATCGAGCTCCGGCGAGCTCGCCCGCCCCTTCGAGGAGCTCGCGAGGGCGCGCGCGTCGCTCACGAGCGCATCGAGCGGCGTCACCGGCCTGACATGGACGAAATCGCGCGAGAAGAACCAACCGGCGAGCGCGACCAGCGCGGCGCCGGCGAACACCATCGACGGCGGAGGAACGCTGCGCGCGACGTCGCCGGCGACGACGCCCTCGCGAGCGCGCAGCAGCATCAACTCGTCCAGCACGCTGCGCTCGGCGCGCGCTTCGAGCTCCCACGCGGTGACGAGCTCGCCGCCGCGGGCGAGCGCGCGATCGACGCGCCGCGCGACCTTCGCGGCGTCGGGCCGGTGCTCGACCCACCAGGTCAACGCCGCGGCGGTGCCCGCGAGCACCGCGGCCGCGAGCGAACCGAGCTCGAGCTCGTCGCGTCCCTCGAACCGCACCGTGGTCGCGACCGCGGCGGTGACCGCGAGCCCAGCGAGCGTCGCTTCGCCGCACGTGACCGCGCGCGCCCGCCACGTCGCACGCCGGATCAGCGCGACCAGCGAAGGCGCGGACGCCGCGTCACGCGGCGCGGAGGCGGTCGGTTCGGCGGCGGTCATCGTCGGCTCCAGCGTACCTCCGCGGAACGCCGGCCAGGGCTTCGGGTTCACCGGCGGCTCGCGTCGACCTCAGCGCGAACTCTTGCCCCGCCGGCCGGCGCAGCCCGCCGCCCCGCCTATTCCTAGTGGCAGCTCCTAGCGGCCGCTCCCCGCGGCGCTCAGCGCGAGAGCGGCTTGGGCGGCGCGACTTCGGGCAGCGTCTTCGCCAGGTCCGGCGAGACGCTTTCGATGCGTTGCTTGCTGACGAAGAGCCGCACGCGCTCGCCGCGCTCGGGGATCAGCCACGCGTTCGGCATCCAGATCGTCTGCTCGACGCACTCCGGCAGCGCGGCGGTCAGCACGGTGTAGCCCTCGCTGAAGAACGACACGTTGATCACGTTGCCGTAGAGGTCGGCGGCGAACGCTTGCTCGTCGGGGTTGTCGCGGTCGGCGCCGCGCACCATCCGCGAGCCGAGGTACACCCACGCGTGCCGCGTCATGCCGTGACCGCGCGACAGGTCGCGCAGCAAGTCTTCCATCCGATAGAAGTACGTCTCGCCGCCCTGACGCCAACCGACGTACATGTAGAAGGAGCTGCCGGTCGGCGGTTCGACGACCCACGGGCTCACGCCGTTCATCAGCTCCTCGTCGGACGGCCGCGGCTCCTTCGGACGCCAGCTCGCGTTCTTGCCGGGCTCCGCGCCGAGCAGGATCAGCGCGGTGTTGAACAGGCTCGGCGCGACCGGCGTGGTGAACAGGCTCTCGTGCGCCGCGCCGTTCGGTCCGACCAACAGGTACTCGAGCAGCGCGTCGCGCACGCAGACGTCCATCGGGATCGAGACCGTCCCGCCGGCGCGGTCGAGCGTGATCCCTTGGGCCTCGAAGAGCTTGGTGAGGTCGGCCTCACGGTCTTGGCCCGGCGCGGG
>JADLBP010000125.1 GCA_020847695.1 Planctomycetota bacterium | reverse complement strand
CGCGGCGCGCGGCCGCGCGTCCGCGGCGTGCGGCTCGCCGACGGGCTCGAACTCGACGCCGCCGCCGTGGTGGTCACGACCGGCACGTTCCTGCGCGCGGTGATGCACACCGGCGAGCAGACGAGTCCGGGCGGGCGCGTCGGCGAGACGACCAGCGGCGGGCTGTCGGTCGAGATGCAACGCCTCGGCGTCGAGCTCGGTCGCTTGAAGACCGGCACGCCGCCGCGGCTCGACGCGCGCTCGATCGACTGGGCGCGACTCGCACCCGAGCGCGGCGACGCGCGGCCGACGCCGTTCTCTTTCCGCACGCCGCGCGCGGGGTTCCCGAACCTGCCGCAGGCCGCGTGCTTCGTCACGTGGACCAACGAGCGCACGCACGCGCTGATCCGCGCGAACATCCATCGCGCGCCGATGTACGCGGGCCGCATCCACGGTGTCGGGCCGCGCTACTGCCCGTCGGTCGAGGACAAGGTGATGCGTTTCGCCGATCGCGATCGTCACCAGATCTTCCTCGAGCCCGAATCGCTCTCCACCGACGTGATCTACGTCAACGGCGTGTCGACGTCGCTGCCGGCGGAAGTGCAGGAAGAGCTGATGCACTCGATCGAGGGCCTGGAGCGAGCGCGCTTCCTCCGCCACGGCTACGCGGTCGAGTACGACTTCGCGCTGCCGTCGGGCCTCGATCCGACGCTCGCGAGCCTCGCGGTGCCGGGGCTCTTCCTCGCCGGCCAGATCAACGGCACGTCGGGCTACGAGGAAGCCGCGGCGCAGGGACTGGTCGCCGGCGCGAACGCGGCGCTGTGGGCGCTCGGGCGCGCGCCGTTCGTGCTCGCGCGCCACGAGGCGTACATCGGCGTGTTGATCGACGATCTGGTGGTCAGCCAACCGGTCGAGCCGTATCGCATGTTCACCAGCCGCGCCGAGCATCGCTTGTTGCTGCGCGCGGACAACGCCGACCGCCGTTTGACCGCTCTCGGCGCCGAGGTCGGGCTGGTCGGCGAACCAGAGCTCGCGCGGCTCGCGGAGCGCGAGGCTCGCATCCGAGCGGCGCGCGCGGTGCTCGACTCGGTGCGCGCGCCGGAGTGGGGCCATCGCACGCTCGCCGAGGCCTTGAAGCGCCCCGAGGTGACTTGGCTCGAGCTCGAAGCGCGCTATCCGGAGGTCCGCGCGCTCGCGCTCGACGTCGACGACCGCGCCGCGGTCGAGGTCGACGTCAAGTACGCGGGTTACATCGCGCGCGAGCAGCGCGACGTCGAGCGTCTGCGTCATCAAGAGGAAGTCGAGATCCCCGCGGACCTCGACTACCGCGCGCTCGGCGGGCTCGCGAACGAAGCGAGAGCGAAGCTCGCGGCGCTGCGGCCGCGCACGCTGGGCGCCGCCGGCCGCATCGCGGGCGTGCGACCGCCCGACGTCGCGTTGCTGGCGATCCACGTCGCTCGCCGCGCGCGCGAGCGCACGCCGCGGACCTGAGCGCGACCCGACGGCGAGCGCTGGAATCCGTCCGGCGCGAAAATTTGTGCGGACGCAGGGGTTGGAAGCTCCGCGGGCCGCGACCACGAGGCTGCCGAGCTGTGTGGAGCTCCGCGCGCCGGCTGCGGTCGGGCGCCGAGCTCCCGGACCTTTCCCCCTGAGTCCCCGAACCGAATCGGAGGCAGCATGTCGAGCCCTCGTCATCCCCTGGAGCGTCGTTTGAATTCCGTCGCCGACCACGCGCGGACGCTGATCGAAGCCACCGCGGACGCCGCCGATCAACGGGTCGTCGGAGCGCGCGACGGACTGTTGCGGGCCCTCGAGGCCGGCGGCGACATGTTCGAGCGCGCCAAGGAGCACGCCGAGGAAGGCGTGCGCTCGGTCGACAAGCTCGTTCGCAAGCACCCGTACGAGACCCTCGCGGTCGCGTTCGGAGTCGGAGTGCTCGCTGGCGTGCTCGCGCGCCGCCGGTAGGAGCTCGCGATGCAAATGGACTCGGAGCGCGTCTCCGCCGCCGCTCGGTCGCTCGGGACCAGCTCGAATCGGCTGGTGCGCCGGGCTCTCGCGTTGCTCTCGACGCGCGCGGAGCTCGCGTTGCTCGAGCTGCAGGAGGAACGCGACCGCGCGTTCCTCCTGGTGTCGCTCGCGGCCGTCGGCGCGTGCGCCGCGGGGTTCGCGTGGCTCGGCGTCAATGCGCTGGTCGTGTACGCGCTCTGGCCGACCTCGCCGCTCGGCGCGCTCGCCGGCGTCACCGTGTTCCATGCGGCGGTCGCGTGGTACGTCCAGCGCCGCGTGAAGCGCGTGCTCGCCGAAGCGAAGCCGTTCGAAGGCACGCTCGCCGAGTTCGGGAAGGACCGCACGGCGCTGGGGCTCGACGGATGAGCGCCTCGTCGGATCGCAAGCTGTTGCTGCGCGCCGAGAGCGAGCGCCAGCGCGACGCGCTCGGGCGCGAGTGGAACGAGTTCCGCGCGGACGTCGACGAGACGTTCGCGGCGGTGAAGCAGCCGGTCGATTGGCTGGGCACCGCGCTCGAGTTCCTCGCGCCGCGCGACGGAGCGCGCCCTGGGTCGCGCTTCGGTCGTCCGGCGGCCGCGTGTGAACTGGGGGCGCTCGTGCGCCTCGGCCTATCGGTCGCCCGGCTCTTCCGCCGGCGTTGAGCAAGGAGTCTCGCTCGCTTGACCTCCGAACCCGGTCCCGCGGCCGTGCCGGAAGTCGACGGCAGCGTCGCGGAAGTCGCGAAGGCGCCGGCGGCCGCGCCGCCGCCGCGCGAGCCCCTCGGCTCGAGGCGCGGGCTCGAGCGCGGAGCGCTCTGCGTGATCGCAGGCGTCTTGCTGTGCGGCTTCCTGCATTTCGCGCAGCCGCTGCTCGTGCCGATCGCGAGCGCGTGGCTGCTCGCGGCGGCGTTGAAGCCGGCGGTGCGTTTCCTGCAACGCCTGCACATCGCGCCGCCGTTCGGCGCAGCGCTCGTGCTGCTCGTCGTCGGCACGCTCGCGACCCTCGCGGCGGTGCGCATCGGCGGCGACCTCGACCGATGGATCTCCGACGCACCGGGGCACCTGGCGGACGTGCGTTCGCGCTTGCGACCGCTGCTCGAGCCGCTCGAACGCTGGACGCGCGCCTCGGTCGAGGTCTCCGCGATCGCGTCGGTCGACGCCGCGCGCGCTGCGCCGGCCGCGGCTGCGGAGCCCGGAGCCGTGCTCGTCTGGACCAAGCAGTTGGTCGTCGGGTTGGTCTCGACCGTCGCGCTGCTCTACTTCTTGCTCGCCGCGGGAGATCGCTTCCGCCAGAAGCTGATCCACGTGATGCCGACGCTGAGCCGCAAGAAGCGCGCGCTCGAGATCGCCCGCGAGATCGAGGAGCGAGTCACCGTCTTCCTGTTCACCGTGAGCTGCGTCAACGCGCTGCTCGGCGTGTGCGTGTGGCTCGCGCTCGAGGCGCTCGGCATGCCGGGCGCGGAGCTCTGGGGCGTGCTCGCCGCGGTCGTCAACTACGTCCCGTACTTCGGGCCGGTGGTCGGCGTCGGCGCGCTCTTGCTAGCGGGCGTCGCGGAGTTCTCGAGCTTCGGCGAGGCGGTGCTGCCCGCCGCGATCTACCTCGGCCTGCACGTGATCGAGTCGAACCTGGTCACGCCGCAGGTGCTCGGTCGGCGGATGCGACTGAACCCCGTGGTGGTCTTCGTCGACCTGCTGTTCTGGACCTGGCTCTGGGGCGTTCCGGGCGCGCTGCTCGCGGTGCCGATCCTGCTCTGCGTGCGCATCGTCGCCGAGCGCATCGATCCGCTCTCTCCTGTCGTCGAGTTCCTCGATCGCTGATCCGCGCGCGCCTGGGTTCGACTTCCACTTCCCTCACGGAGAACCCGACATGCTGCGCTGGGCGCTGATCTTCTTCATCGTCGCGATCGTCGCCGCGTTCCTCGGCTTCGGCGGCATCGCCGGCGCCGCGACCGACATCGCGCGAGTGCTCTTCTTCCTCTTCCTCGTCGTCTTCCTCGTCAGCCTGGTGCTCGGCCTCGCGCGGAAGGGCAAGTGAACGAGCTCAGGTGCCGCGGCGCAGCACCACCGTCTTGATCGTGTTGAACAGGATCGAGAGGTCGAAGAGCCACGACTGGTACTTGATGTAGAAGAGGTCGTACTGGAGCTTCTGCAGCGCGTCCTGCACGGTGTTCCCGTACGGGTAGTTGATCTGCGCCCAACCGGTCAGCCCCGGCGTCACGATGTGGCGCTGTCCGTAGTAGGGGATCTGGCTGCTGAGGTCCTTGACGAACATCGGACGCTCGGGCCGCGGGCCGACCAGCGACATGTCGCCGGCGAGGACGTTGAAGAGCTGCGGCAACTCGTCGAGCCGCGTCTTGCGCATGAAGCGTCCCGCGCGCGTGATCCGCGGGTCGTCCTTCTGCGCCCACACCGCGCCGGTCTTCGCCTCGGCGTCGGCGCGCATGCTGCGGAACTTGTAGAGCGTGAAGCTCTTGCCGTCGCGACCGACGCGCTCTTGCGCGAAGAGCACCGGGCCCGGCGAATCGAAGCGCACCGCGATCGCGGTCGCGAGCATCAGAGGCCACGTCAGCACGATCGCCAGCGCCGCGAGCGTCACGTCGAGCGCGCGCTTCGCGAGCTCGCCCTGCGGCGTCCGGCCGAAGCCGTCGTTGAAGATCAGGTAGGACGGCCGCAGCGCTTCGACCGCGATCCGTCCGGTGATCAGCTCGTAGAGCGCCTCGCGCTCCTTGACCGCGACGCCGGCGAGGCGGCAGCGCAAGAGCTCTTCGACCGGAAGGTGACCGCGGCGATCCTGCAGCGCGACCGCGACCACGTCGACGCCGAGGCGCTCGACCAGGTCGAACAGCGGTTCCGAGAGTGGCTTCGACTGCGGCTCCGCGGCGGCGAGCGTCGCGACCGCGGGCACCGGTTCGAGCAGCAGCGCCGGCTTCGACTTCTCGACCCCGTGGCCGTTGCCGCTCGCGTTGCCGTTGCCTTGCGCGTCGCCGACGCCCGCGCTCGCTCCGGCGAGCGCCGCGCCGCGCAGGAAGAACCCGGTTTCACCGCGTTCGAGCTCGCTCTTCGAGAGCGGAGCCTCGGGCAGCATCCCGACGACCTCGTAGCCCGAGTCCGGACGCTCCAGGATCTCCTTCGCGAGCGATCGCGCTTGCTCGCCGGCGCCGAGGATCAGCACGCGCGCGGAGAAGTTCCATTGGCGCAGCACGAAGTGGAACGCGCCGCGCCAGAGGTACATCAGCCCGAAGCCGAGCAGCATCGTGAAGACCAACGTCTGCACGAGCTGCGAGAGCCGCATGCCCGGGAAGTCGAAGACCCGCGTCAGGTGCCAGCCTTGCGCGAGCAGCACCGCGGCGAGCGCGACCAGGATCGCGCTGCCCGCCGAACCGACGAAGCGCGACGCGCGGTCGTACCGCGAGGTCGAGATGCGGAAGTTGTAGAGCTCGTTGAAGCTGATCGCGACCTGGGAGAGAAGCGTCAACAGGAACGCGGAAAGCGCGCACCTCCAACGCGCAGCGTCGATCGAGAGCCCGGCTTCGGTCAGCAGGTTCAACGCCGGCGGCAGCGGCGAGAGCAAGTGCGCCGACATACCCGCGGTCAGCACGGCCGTGAGCAGCACGGTCTCGCTGAAAACGAGCATCGCCCGCCTCAAGGGCAGGTAGTGGCGCAGGACGCGAAGCATGTCGATCGAGACGCGCGGTTCGGCCGGGTGGCGAGATGCTCGAGCCGCGTCGCTTGGGGTCGCGGCGGGAAGCTCGGGGACGAAACGCGCGCAGCTACTTGGGGTGGGGGTCCGAGGGATGTCGGGGTGAGTGAATCAGGGGTGCGGGAGGACCGATGGCAAGCGCTCGACCGGGAATCCGCTTCCAGTCTAGTGCGTGCTCGCCATCGGGGTCCATGATCGTCCCACGCGGGTCGTCGCCTAGAGCTGTCCGACGCGTTAGTCGAGCGGGCGTTCGACGCCGCGGTGCCACTCCAGGCTGAAACGCTTTCCACGCCGGTCGATCCAGACCTCGACGACGTCGCAGCGCACGCGGGGCTCACCGCGCGGGAGCAGGCGGGCGAGCGCGACCGCCGCGCGACGTTGCCGTTCGATCCGCCGCCGATCGACGCGGTGGGCCGGCCGCCAGCGAACGGCCTCGCCCGGGGCGCGAGCGGTGGAGGTTTTCACTTCCACACACGCCACCGCACGAGCGTCGCGGACGACCAGGTCGACCTCGACCCCGGCCAACCGGGTGCGGCGCGCGAGGATTCGCGCGCCCGCGCGCAGCGCCGCGCGCGCCACGAGGCACTCGCCGAGCCATGCCAACTCGTCGCGATCGAGCGCGAGCGCGCGCAGCGCGAGCCCCGGCGTCCAGCGGATCAGCGTCCGCCGGAGTCGGGGCCAAGGCATCGCAGCCCAGCGGAGCCAGGATCCGGGCCTCGATGCGCGGCAGCGCGAGAACAGGGGAGCGAGGGCCGCGGCGTCGCATGGCGGCGGCGACGTCGCCGGCGAGCGCGGCGCGAGGTCGGCGGACGGATGGTCGGCGCGGTCCTGCACGGACCGGTCGCCGGCGCGACGTTGCTCGGACCGGTCGCTGGCGCGACGATGCTCGGACCGGTCGCTGGCGCGACGATGCCCGGAAAGGTCGCTGGCGCGACCGGGCTCGGACCGATCGTCGGCGCGATCGCCCGACGTGGGCGCTACTTCTTCGCTTCCGCGGTCGAGTCGTCGAGCACTTGCGTGATCGCTTGACGCGAGAAGCGCGCGCGCACGCCGTCCGCGATCTGCAGCGTGATCTCGTCGCCGTCGATCGATGCGATCGTCGCGTACATGCCGCTCGACGTCATCACGCGATCGCCCTTCT
>JADLBP010000124.1 GCA_020847695.1 Planctomycetota bacterium | reverse complement strand
CTCGGAGTTGATGCGCTCCTCGCGGATCGTCTTCTTGACCTGCGCGAGCGCGCCCGGGTCCGAGAGGATCATCCGGTGCACGCCGAAGATCTCGGCATCCTTCTCGCCGGCCTGGGTCGCGACCACCTTTTGGCGGGTCGAGAGCTCGAGGCGCGCTTCGTCGAGCGCACAGTCGAGGCGCACGAGCTCGCGCTCGACCTCGTCCTCGGGCACGGACCATGTCGGCACCTCGGCGGGTGACGCGCGCACGACGTAGACGGGCGCGAGGGCGAGGCCGGGGGAGACGCTGGTTCCTTGGACGAGGCGCACGGGAGGACCGACCACTGTAGGAGCGCCCGGAGGGCGGCACAACCGCGCCGGACGCGGTCGAAAAGTCTTCCGCCGCGCGAGCTCGGCTTTCGCTCAAGACCGGCGGCGCGCGGACTCGACGAGGGAGCCGATCGCGATCGCCGCGCCCCGCGTACGCGGGTCGTGCGCACTTGGCACCTCCGGAGAGTCCGCATGTTCAAGCGTTCCACGTCTCGTACGAATTCGAAAGAGAACCCGATCCCGGGCCGCACCGTCGGCACGGGCTGGATGGTGCTCGGCGGCACGGTCGCGCTGGTCGGCGTCGTGCTGGGCGTGCAGAAGCTCTTGCCCGGCCCGGTCGGCGAGCTCGCCGCGTCCGCTCGCGACTACGGTCTCGAGGCCGGCTCGCTCGCGGTCGGAGGCCTGGTGCTCGTCGCCGTCGGCTCGGCCGCGCGCGCGTTGACGCGCCGCGCCGCGCAGCCCAACGACGACGCACTGCTGCTCGAACAGGTCGCGAACGACCTCTTGATCGTCAAGGACGCGCTCGAGCAGTCGACCGAATCGACCCAGCGCGTCACCGACGAGGTGCGGATGCTGCAATCGAGCGTCGGCTCGCTCGCCGAGTCGCAGAACGCCGTGCAGCAGCATCTGATGATGCAGCAACAGCAGCCGCAAGCGCAGCCCGGCAACAACGACGACGCGATCTTCCGCCTCGCCGCGAGCCTTGATCAACTCGGCGCGCGCGTCGAGCAGCGGATGAAGGCCCAGTACGGCGAGATGCAAGCGAGCCTCGACGAGCTCAACGCGGTCGTCGCCTCGGTGCGCCGCAACGTCGACGAGCTCTTCCAAGGCGTGCACGACGCCGCCGCGAGCGCGGAGCCCGCGCCCGCGAAGAACACACAGCCGCAGGTCAGCGCGCCGCGCGCGCCGATCGTCGTCACCGAACCGCCGCGCGCCGCGCTGCCGGTCGAGCCCGCGCCCCGCGGCGTGCCGCTCGGGCTGCTCGATCAGCTCGACGATCCGATGGCGCCGATGCCGATGCCGATGCACGCGCCGCAGATGCAGCTCGCGCACGCGGAGCCCGTCCACGCCGAGGCGTCGGCGCACGCGCCGCTCGCGCACGACGACACCGACGACAAGCTCGCGGAGCTGCGCTCGCTGTTGACCGACGAGCGCCTGCGCGCCGCACTCGAACAGATGCGCCGGACCGCCTGAGCCCGCGAGCGCGAGCGCGACGGAACGAAACACGAGGCGCGAGCCGCTGTGCGGATCGCGCCTCGTGCGTTGGGTGCTCTTCAGCGCGCCGCGCGGACCGCGGCGCCGCGTTCAGCGCTGCGGCTCGCCTTCGCCCTCGTCCTTCGCCTTGAAGAAGTCCGCGAACGGCGTGAACTTGACCGGGCCGGACTTCGCCGCGCGCAGGTCCTCCGGACGGAAGCCCTCGTCGCGCTCGCCCGGCCGTTGACCGCCGCGCCCGCCGCGGCCGCCACCGGCCCCGCCGCCGCCGCCGCCGAAGCCTCCTCCGCCGCCGCGCCCGCCGCGATCCCGAGAGGAGCGTCCGCTGCCGGGCACCAGCCCGTCGCGACGCGAAACCGCCGCGCGCACCGGCGCTGCCGGCTTCATCGGCTCGCGCTCGCGGCCTTCGCCGCGTCCGCCGCGCGGTCCGCGATCGTCGCGGCCGCCGCGTTCACCACGCTCGCCGCGCTCGCCGCGACCACGGAACTCGCCGCCGCCGCGCCGCGCTTCGCGGTCGGGATGCGGCACGTTCTTGAGCGACAGCGCGACGCGCGGGCCGTGGCCCTCGACGATGCGCGCGCGCACGACCTGCCCGATGCTCAACAGCTCGCGAGCGTCGCGCACGTAGCGATCGGAGATCTCGCTGATGTGCACGAGCCCTTCGCGCTCGATCCCGAGGTCGACGAACGCGCCGAAGCTCATCACGTTGGTGATCACGCCTTCGACGACGCGGTCCTTGGTCAACGTCACCGGGTCGGTCGCCGGGTCGAGCAAGCGGAACTCGAAGTTGCGCGAGCGCGGATCGCGGCCCGGGAACGCGAGCTCGCGCATCAAGTCGCGCCACGTGAACTCGTCGACTTCGAAATCGCCGCGCTTCAGGCCGCGGGTGTTGCCCGGACGTCCGAAGCTCTCCTCGAACGACGCGCCGGTCGCCTCGAGCACGCGGCGCGCGAGCGCGTATTGCTCGGGGTGCAGGCTGGTCGCGTCGAGGCGCTCCGCGCTCTGCGGCACGCGCAGGAACGCGATCGAGCTCGCCCACTGGGCTTCGCTGAGGATGCCGGCGTTGCGCAGGTCCTCGCGGCTCTCGATCGGCTTGGTCGCGCGGTACTCGACGATCTTCTTCGCGAGCTCGGGCGTCAGGCCCGGCACGCGCGCGAGCACCGACGCCGGCGCGCGGTTGACGTCGCAGCCGACGTGCGAGACGCAGGACTCGACGGTTTCGTCGAGCGTGCGCTTCACGTTGGCCTTCGAGACGAGCCCTTGCTCCGACCCGAGCCCGAGGTGGCGCGGATCGACCTTCAGGATCTCGGCCATCGGGTCCTGGAGCCGGCGCGCGAGGCTGAACGCCATGCGCTGCGGCACGTTGAACGCCGCGAGCTCGTGGCGCGCGAGGTCCGAGTTCGCGTAGGACGCGAGGCCGGACTCGTTGACGACGGTGACGACGCCCGGTTGCTCGCTCGCCGCGAGCGCCGCGCGGAGCTTGGGGAACGCGTTGCGACCGAGCTTGCCGTGGCCGACCGCGTACGCGCGGACGTTCTTGCCGTCGAACGCGGCCTTGAACTCGGCGCCGAGCGTCGCGGCGTCCTTCTCGCCGACTTCGACGCGCAGCGGCTCGCCCGCGGGATTGCCGTCGCCGTCGATCAGCGCGATCGTCCAATCACCCTTCGCATTCACGTCGACGCCCGCCACGAAGCGGCCCGGGAACGTCGGTGAGAACAGGACCTGGCGCAGGTGCTGCGCGAGGAAGCGCAGCGCTTCGTCGTCGGCGCGCTCCTTGAGCTCGAGGCGCACGTCGGCGTCGACCGTCGGCAACAGCCGGCGCTCGAGCGCGCGCAACGCGATCGTGTCGAGGACGTTGGCGAAGTCGGGGCTGGTGCGCTTGCCGAGCGCGGCGCGCACTTTCGGGAGCACGACCGCGCGGTCGAGGCTGATCACCGCGGCGACCGCGCGCTCCTTCTGCGCTTGGCGGATCGCGAGCAAGCGATGGCCCTGGATCTGGCGCAACGGTTGGCGCACGCGCAGCAGCGGCTTGTGCCGGCTGAGGCGCGATTCGTCGATCAACGCGCGCACCGAGAGCACGCCGTGCTTGCGCAGCATGCGGCGCACGAGCGACCGGAGCTTCGCGCTGCGGCCGAGGCGATCCGAGAGGATCCGCATCGCGCCGCTCAACGCCTCCATCTCGGTGTGCACGCCCTTGTCGGGCTGCACGAACGGAGCGCAGACGCGCGCGAGCGCCGGCGTGAGCTCGATCTCGCCGTGCAACGCGGCGTCGGAGCCTTCGCCTTGCGTCGAAACGCTGACGCCCGAGCCCGAGTGCGACTCCTCGCCGTCGTCGGCGTGCGTCGAGACGGTCTCCATCGCATCGGCGACGGCGGCGACGTTGGTCTCGGGGACCTCGCGCGCCGCCGCGTGCTCGGCGCCGGCGTCGTGGGCTTCCGCGTGGGCATCCGCGTCGCCGGTCGCCGCGCCGGCTCCGTCGGCGCCGGGCGCGTCGGGGCTCGGCGCGGACGCAGCGGCTTCGCCTTCGTGTTCCTCGTGCTCGTCGTGGTCGGCTTCGTCGGGCGCGCCGGCGACGCTGGCGACCAATTGGTCGGCGAGGTGGCCGAGCCCGCGATCGAGCGCGAGCTGGACTTCGGGCTCCGGCCGACGGTGCGGCAGGAACAGGTCCTCGAGTTCGAAGCGATCGACGCACGTGCGCACGCGATCGAGCGTCTGCGCGTCGGTGACTCCGCTCGACTCGAGCATCCGCAGGATCGTGCCGCGACGGCGATCGAGCTCGACGAGCTCTTCGCGACGGCGCGCGAGCCGCCGCACGATCGTCTCCGACAGCCCTCCGGTCTCCCCGCGGCGCACGCGCCCGATGTAGGGCGCGACCAAGCCCGCATCGATCATCTCGAGGGTCGCGCGCACGCTCTCGCTCGAGGTGGAAAACTCCTTGGCCAGATGCTCGACGATGTGCGTGGACGTCACGGCGTGTGTCCCTCGAAAGGGTCCTGGGTCGGTGCGAACGGCGCGGTGGGATGCGCGCGCCGGACGCGGGGCATGGAAGAGCGCGAAATCCTATCCGAAGGCAGAAATCGCGTGTAGCCGGGTCGGTCGGCGTAGCGCCGAACACACGGCTCCGACGCGGACCGCGGAGCTCAGGCGGGCAGCTCGAAAACCGAGACGCGCGTTTCCTCGGCGAGGATGCCCGCGCCTTGGCAGACCTTCCAGCCGACGCGTTCGTCGAGGCCGGGGACGGTCCATTCACCGAGGGCGCGACCGGTCAGCGCGTCGCGCACCTCGAGGAACGCGTTGCGGATCACGTAGAGCTTCCCGTTGTCGGAACTGATCGAGACCTCGGGCAGATCGTCCTCGTCATCCGGCGTCGGGAAGATGTCGAACCACAGCGGCTTGCTGGTCGCCTTCTGCGGACTGATCGCGTAGAGCGCGAGCCCGCGCAGCTCCGCGGCGTCCTTGTCGGGGTGCTTTTGCAGGAGCTCGAGCAACGCGTCGTTCGGCAACGCCGCCGTCACGTCGCCGATCAAGAGCACCAGCGCACCGGGCTCGACGACGAGGTCGTGGATGCGCGCGGCGGTCGGAGGCAGCACGATCGATTGGAAGTCGCCGCTCGCGGCGTCGAGCGCGAGCACGCCGCGCTTCTTGGTCGCCTGTTGCGTGTAGAGCACGAGCACGCGCTCGCCGACGCGCGCGAGGTGGTGATAGCGCTCGCCCTCGCGGTCGTAGCTCCAACGCACGCGCAGCGTCGTGCTGTCGATCGCGACGACGCGCTTCGCGGAGACGCAGACGCAGACGTCGCCCCACACCGCGGCTTCGTCGAACGCCGGCACTTCGCCGACGCCGATCAGCTCACCGTTGTCGAGCGACATGCGCGCGATGCGGTGGCCGGACGAGCCGCTGGAGGACGGTCCGAGCACCAGCGCGTCGTTCGCCGCGCCGAAGCCGGCGCCGAAGCCGCGGCCGTAGCCGACCTCGCACGGCGAGAGCCAGAGCTGCTCGCCGCTCGAGCGATCGTACGCGCCGAGCTTGCCGGGGATCGCGCTGTCGACCCAGCGGCCGCCCGCGGGCTGGTCGTAGCCGTGCAGCAGCACGGGCCCCTTCTCGCCGACGGCGATGCCGTCGACTTCGTTCTGGAGCTCTCGAGTCCAGCGCCTGCGAGCGGTGCGGGTCATGCCGATCGCGAAGCTTACTTCGCGACCTCCGCCAGGATCTTCTCGGCGATGTTGCGCGGGACGTCGCGGTACTCGTGCAACTCCATCGCGAACGAGCCGCGACCTTGCGTCGCGCCGCGCAGCGCGGAGGAGTACGCGAACATCTCGGCGATCGGGACCAGCGCGCGGATGATGCGCAGGTTGCCCATCGCGTCGACCTCGCTGACTTCGCCGCGGCGCGAGTTCAGGTCGCCGACGACGGCTCCCATGAACTCTTCCGGCACGCGCACTTCGAGCTTCATGATCGGCTCGAGCAGCGTGACGTTGCTTTCCGCCGCTTGGCGGAACGCGAGCATGCCGGCCTGTTGGAAGGCCATTTCGTTCGAGTCGACGTCGTGCGCCTTGCCGTCGTACAGCGTCGCGCGGACGTTGATGAACGGGTAACCGAGCTTGCCGCCGCCGCCGAACGCCTGCTCGAGGCCGTACTCGACCGCCGGGATGAACTCGCGCGGCACGTTGCCGCCCTTGACGGCGTCGACGAACTCGAAGCCATTGCCTTCGGTCTGCACCGGCTCGATCTTGACGTTGATGACCGCGTACTGACCGCGACCGCCCGACTGGCGGATGAAGCGCGCTTCGGTGTCGACCGGCTTGGTCAGGCGCTGCTTGTACGCGACCTTCGGCTTGCCGGTGACGACCTCGCACTTGTGGTCGTTCTGGATGCGGTTGACGATGATCTCGAGGTGGAGCTCGCCCATTCCGGAGATCACGAGCTCTTCGGTCGCCGGGTTGGTCGACGCGCGGAACGTCGGGTCCTCGCGCATCAGCTTGGCGATGATCTCGGAGAGCTTGTCGCGGTCGCCGCCCTTCTTGGGCTCGAGCGACATCGCGATCACGGCCTCGGGGAAGACGATCTTCGAGAGTTGGATCGGGTGATCCTCGTCGCAGAGCGTGTCGCCGGTGTACGTGTTCTTGAGGCCGACCACCGCGGCGATGTCGCCGGCGCGCACGTCGTCGATCGCTTCACGCTTGTTGGCGTGCATGCGCAGGATGCGGCCGACGCGCTCGGTCTTGCCGGTGCGCGGGTTGAGCACGCGGGTGCTCGCGTTGAGCACGCCCGAGTACACGCGGACGAACGTCAGGTCGCCGGTCGGCTCCGCGATCGTCTTGAACGCGAGCAAGCACATCGGCTGCGAATCGTCCGGCAGACGGATCACTTCCTCGTCCGAGCGCGGCTTGGTGCCCTTGGTCGCCTTGACGTCGAGCGGGCACGGCAGGTAGTCGACGACCGCGTCGATCAGCTGCGCGACGCCCTTGTGCTTCAGCGCGGAACCGCAGAGCACCGGCACGATGCGCATCGAGAGCGCGCCCTTGCGCAGGGCGCTCTTCGCGAGCTCGACCGAGATCTCTTGGTCCTCGATGAAGAGGTTGAGCAGCGTGTCGTCGAACTCCGCGGCCGCTTCGAGCATGTCGTGGCGCGCCTTCTTCGCGGCCGCGAGGTGCGACTCGGGGATCGGGCTCTCCTTGAAGTTCTTGCCGTCGCCTTCGTCGGGGTACTCGATGTAGACCATCCGGACGAGGTCGATGACGCCCTGGAATTCCTTCTCGGCGCCGACCGGGATCTGGATCGGCACCGGGTGCGCTTCCAGGCGGTCGATGATCGTCTGCACGCAGTATTCGAAGGACGCGCCGGTGCGGTCCATCTTGTTGATCAGGCAGATGCGCGGCACGCCGTAGCGATCGGCTTGGCGCCACACCGTCTCCGACTGCGCCTCGACGCCCTGCACGCCGTCGAACACCGCGACCGCGCCGTCGAGCACGCGCAACGACCGCTCGACCTCGGCGGTGAAGTCGACGTGACCCGGCGTGTCGATGATGTTGATCCGAGTCCCCTTCCACTCGACGGTGGTCGCCGCCGACTGGATGGTGATGCCGCGTTTGCGCTCTTCCTCCAGGTAGTCCATCGTCGTCTCGCCGTCGTGGACCTCACCCATCTTGTGGATCTTCTGGGTGATGAAGAGGATGCGCTCGGTGACCGTGGTCTTGCCGGCATCGATGTGCGCCATGATGCCGATGTTGCGCTGGGCGAGCAGGCGCTTCTGGGTCGCGGTGGCGGTCTTGGGGTCCATAGCGGTGGTGGTCATCGAGGACGGAGACGGCGCGAAGCGCCGAGTCGAAGGGTCCGGACGCGCGGAGGGCGCGTCGGTGGACGGGCGGCAAACGATCGGACGGCTCCCCGTCGCGGGGAGTGCGCCGGATTCTCTGAAGCCGAAATAGGGTAGTGACCCGCTTCTCCCCGTCAAGGGGAGCTCAAGGTTCGTGCGAGCCGGCGTGCCCCGGCGACGCCGCGCACGCCTCTCCGGGCCGGTGCGCGTGCGAGTGAGCGTGCGGCTCGTCGCCCGAGCCCGAAAGCTGCCCGAGGAACGCGCGCGGCCCGGTGCGCAGCACGAGCCAGGCGGTCAGCGCGATCAGGAACCACGCGCAGGCCAGGTGGAACCACGTGTGCTCGTGCTCGTGCGGGCCGGTCGGAGCGCCGACGCCCAGCCGCGGCAGCAACGCGTCGGCGCCGAGCGCGAGCGCGAACGTCACCGCGAACGCCGTGACCACGAACGCGGCCGCGACGCGGGTCGAGTGCTCGCGCCGCAGGGCGCCGATCGTCGTCAGGTTGGTCGCGGGACCGATCAAGAGGAACGCGATCACCGCTCCCGCGCTGAAGCCCTTGACCAGCAGCAACGCCGCGAACGGCGTCGCCGCCGCCGCGCAGATGTAGGTCGGCATCCCGATCGCGGAGAGCGCGAGGATCTGGAGCCAGCTCGGCAGCGACGCCGCCCACTCGGTCGAGATCCACGGCTCGAAGAGCACCGTCGCGTAGAGCCCGACCAGGATCCACGGCGAGAGGTGGCCCCACGTCTCGAACAGGCCGCGCTCGATCGCGCGCCACGGCGAGAGGCGCGGGGCGGGACGGTCCGGTGGCTGGCGCGGCTCGATCGGCGCGACCGCGCCGCCGTCGCTCGCGATCCGGCCGACGATCCAACCGACCGCGAGAGCGAGAACCAACGCGCAGACGAGCCGCGCGAGCGTCGCCGGTCCGCCGAGCTGGTTCCACGAGAGCAACAGCGAATCGACGCCGATCTCCGGCGCGGCGACCAGCAACGCGAGCGCGGCGGTCGCCGGCACGCCCTTCTTGATCAGCGAGCGATAGATCGGGAGCACCCCGCACGAGCACACCGGCATCGGCGTGCCGACCGCGACGCCGGTCAACGCCTGGCGCAAGCGCGAGCCGCGCGAGAGGAACCGCACGGTCGCGTCGGGCAGGAACGCTTCGATCAGGCCGGCGGCGAGCACGCCGAGCAGCAGCGGCGGCGCGGTCTCGAGGAAGAGCTCGTAGAACTGCCCGGGCAGGTCGTGCTGGCCGTGCTCGTGCGGCCCGGCCTCCGGCGCGAGCGCGGTGTGCGCGAACACCAACGTGACCGCGCCGAGCGCGCCGAAACCCGACCACCCGTTGTACGCGCGCTCGCCGAGCGCGCGGTGCTCGGGCGTCGAGTGCTCGACGACCAAGTGCACGAGCCCGCCGGCGAGCAACGCCGAGCAGATGCCCGAGAACAGTCCTTCGCTGACCGGGATCACCACCGGCCCGAACCAGGTGACCGCGCCGACCAGCACGAGCACCGCGGCCGACCACAGCGGGCCGAAGCGCCGCTTGGTGTGCCCCCACAGCACCGCGCCGACCGGCAGGTTGTGGCTCGCGACCGCGAACAGCGTCGCGAGCGCCAACCGCTCGTCGTTCGCGGTCGACGCGAGCGCCGCGCCCTCGGCGAGCAGGTGCGCGACGAACAGCACCGCGATCATCACGCCGACCAGCACGCGCCAGCCCTGCCAGCTCTGCTCGGCGAGCCGCTCGGTGTAACGCGGCACGAGCAGGCCGACGAAGAAGAGCAAGAGCGCCCACCAACCGATGTGCGCCCCCGACTCGGGCATCAGGTGCAGCGCGGCGACCGCGACGATCGCGCCGACGGTGGCGCCATCGATCAGCGCCGCCGCGATCGGCAGCCGCCGGCCGACGCGATCGAGCATCGGACCGACCGCCAACGCCAGCGTCGCGATCAACAAGAGCAGGGTCGGGTTCAAGTCGGGGCTCCGAGGGCGGCGGAGTGTAACGGTGGACGCGGTGGCGTCTGCTCGACTCCGCGCGATCCGTGCCGGCGCGCGCGGAGTTCGGCCGCGCCGCGCGCCCAGACCGCTCGCCAGGGACCGTCGGCGTCGGCGACCGACCGACCGAGCTCGCGCTCGGGCTACCGCGGACGGTTGCGGCCGAGCTTCTCGTGCGCCGCGACGAACTCGTGCGTCGCGAACGCCGCCATCAACGACAGGTCGCCGGCGAGCACGACCGCGCCGAGCAGCTCGGCGAACGTGTTCGCGCCGCCGTCGCCCGCGCAGCCGAGCAGGCGCAGGCCCTCGACCGCGGTCCCCTTCTGCGAGCCGCCGCCGACGGTGCCGACCAAGAGCGACGGCAGCGTCACGCTCGCGTAGAGCGCGCCGTCCGCGGAAACGTCGAGGTCGAGGAACCCGGTCGCGCACTCCGGCAGGTACGCGACGTCCTGACCGCACGCGAGCAGCACCGCGGCGAGCCCGTTGGCGCTCTGCACGCACTGATTCTGCGTCCCGAGGCGCGCGAATCCGACTTGATAGGTGTGCCAGAGCGCGCGCAGGTCCTCCGGCGTCGTGCGCGCGAGCGCGGCGAGCGCATCGCGCGGGATCGTCGCGTCGCAGACGACGCTGCGGCCGCGGCCTTCGTACGTTGCGCGGGAGTTCGCGCGCTTCTCGACGTCCTGGCCGTGCAGCGCGTGCTCGAGCGCGCCGGTGGTCTTCGCGATGCGCGCGGCGACGAGCTCGGTCGCGCGCGCCGCCATGTTGATGCCGATCGCGTCGCCGGTGGTGAACGTCAGCTCGACGACCAGCCGCCGGCCGACGACGTCGGCGCGGACGCGGACGAGCTTGCCGTGCCGCGTGGTGCCGGCGACCAGCTTCGCGAACGCCTTCTCGCCGCGCAGGACGCGCGCACGGGCGGCGAGCGCTCGCTCGGCGTCCGCGTAGACGAAGATCGGCGCTTGCGTCAGCCCCTCGCGGACGACGCGCGAGCGCGCGCCGCCCGCCGCCGCGAGCAAACGCATGCCGCGCGTGTGCGACGCGACGAGAGCGCCTTCGTTGGTCGCCATCGGCACGTACACCTCGCGCCGGCCGGCGGTGGTGTCGACGGCGAGCGGCCCCGCGAGGCCGAGCGGCACCTGCGCGAAGCCGACCAAGCTCTCGCAGTTGCCGCGCGCGCTCTCCAGCGGCACCGGCGACCGCGCGACGAGGTCGAGTTCGACGCCGGTCGCGGCGCGCACGAGCTCGCGCCGCGCCCGCGCCGCCGCCTCCGAATGATCGTCGTGCGCATCCCGCGGCAGGCGGGGCAGAGGCCCCGTCGACCGCGGAGCGCGTTTCGTGCGCCGTGCGTGTCGGGTGGTGCGTTTGGTTTCCATGCTGCAAACTCGGGCCGGAGGCGGCGCAGGCTAGCCGCTCGGTCGACGACGTACCTCAAGTACTGCGGACTCCGGTTTCAGGAACCCGGGCGAACCGATCTCGCGTCGCAAAGCGTTTATCCTCGCGTGACCGGCGCGCGCCCCCCATCGAGGGCTCTCGGACGCGCGACCCGGCCTCTCGCAGAGGAGCTCCCCATGATCTCGTGCCTCTTCCGACGCATCGCGGTCGGACTCGCTTGCCTTGGTGTCGCGTGGAGCGGTTCCGCCGCAGCCAATGGAGTCGTGATCGTCGGCACCGCGACGAACTTCCCCGACATCGCGACCGCGATCGCAGCGGCGCCGGACGGTGCGACGTTGCTCGTCAACGAAGGCACCTACGGCCCGTTCACGATCGACGGGCGCTCGCTCGGCGTGTTCGCCGCGCCGGGAGCGCGTGTCCACGTCGACGGCCCGATCGTCGTGCGCAACGTCGGTGCGAACCAACGCGTGGTGCTTTCCGGCGTCAGCGCCGCCGCACCGACCGACGCTCCGGCGCTCGAGATCGCGGCGTGCGCCGGGGACGTCCGAGTCAGCGGCGGCATCTTCGCCGGGGGAAGCGCGAGCTCTGGCGCACCAGCCGGCGCGCCGGGTGTACGCATCGACGCGTCCGCGAGAGTCGTGCTCTCCGCTTCGAACTTCGTCGGCGGCGCCGGCAGGACACTCTGCAGCTCGTTCTGCGATTGGGCTGGAGGTGGCGCGGGACTCACCGGCGTCGGGTCGACGGTTTCGGCGTTCGATTGCCTGTTCCGCGGTGGTCGCGCCGGTGCGACCGAAGAGTGCGGCGGATATGGCGGCGACGGCGCCAGCTTCTCGTCATCGACGTTCTATGCACGCGGAGCAACGCTCATCGGGGAGCGCGGCGGCCTCGCGTGCAGCGACAGCTTCGCATCGTCCGGCGGAAACGGCGGCGACGCGCTCGATCAGGTCGGAGGCGCGACGGACTTGCGCGATTGCGTGCTCACGCCCGGACCGCGCGAGTGCAACGTGGGAGGCTGCGGCTCGGACGGACTCGCCGTACGCAATGTCGGTGGAGCGGTGCATCAGTCAGGTGTCCCGCAACGCGCGCTGACCGGGCCCGGCGTCTGGGCGGATGACGCGCCTGCGACATGGACGGTCGCTGGACAACCCGGCGACCGTGTCTTCGTCGCGTGCTCGCCGACGCCGGGCTTCGCGTACCAACCGAAGATCGGCGACGTCTGGCTCGTGCCGCAGCCCGCGAAGCTCTCGTTCACGCCGCTCGCGGTCGTCGCGGCGAACGGCGAGGCTTCGTTCCCGTTCCTCCCCGCGAAGCTCGGGCCGAACGAGACCGGCCGGACGGTGTTCCTACAAGCGTACGTGCTCGACGCACAAGGAGCCGCGCACCTCGGATCGACCGCGACGATGCTGTTGCTCAACGCCGACGGCCCGGTCGATTGCGATGCGAATCAGGTGCTCGATTACCTGCAAACGAGCGACGACTGCAACGCCAACTTCGTGCCCGATGCGTGCGAGCTCGGCGGAAACGACTGCAACGGCAACCAAGTGCTCGACGCATGTGAGCTCGCGGTCGGCTCGAGTCTGGATCTCGATGTCGACGGCGTGCCCGACGAGTGCCAGACGACGTACGCGACCTGGTTCGTCGACGCGGCTGCGCCTCCGGGCGGCGACGGCTCCGCGGCCCACCCGTTCACGTCGCTCGCCAAAGGTGTCACGTCGGCGCAGGACGGAGATCAAGTGCTCGTCGCCGACGGCGTCTACTCCGGAGCCGCGAACCGCAACGTCGACTTCGGCGGCAAGACGATCCGCGTGCGGAGCGTCAACGGACCGGCGGCCTGCATCGTCGATCTGCAGCTCGCCGGCCGCGCCTTCACGATCGATTCTGGAGAACGCATCGGCACCGAGGTGCGGGGCTTCACGTTCCTCGGCGGCAACGGGGCGCAAGGCTCCGTCGTCCTCGTCAAGGACTCCGACTTCGCGTTCGTCGACTGCGTCGCGGAAGGCTGTCGAGGTCCGGTACTCCGGTTCACTGCGTCCGCGGCGCCGCGCAAGTTGCGGATCGAACGTTCGACGTTCCGCCACAATGAGGGCTTCGTCCCCGACAACTTCCAGGTCTCGGTCCTGCTGGCCGCCAGCCCGCTCGCGCGGATCGAGGTCGACCGCTGCGACTTCGTGCAGAACTCGCTGGCGACTCGTTCGGTGATCTCGCTCTGGCAGACGAGCGCAATCCTCGACGGTTTCACGGCGAGCGTCTCCCACCGCCGCTTCGTCGAGAACGGCTCGGTGGTCGGAGATCACAGCGGCGGCGCGATCCAGAGTTTCCTCGAAGGCGGGGCCGGCCTCGTGATCGACGACTGCGAGTTCCTCGGCAATCTCGCGGCGACCGGAGGCGGCGCGCTCGATGTCGGCGGCGCACGCATCACCAACTCGACGTTCGTCGGCAACCGTGCGACGGAATGGAACGCGGCCGGCGGAGCGGTGCGATTGAACGCCTATCTGCCGACGACGGTCGACTCGCTCCAGAACTGTGTGTTCGCGGACAACCTGGCGAGCCACGGCGCGTCGGTGTTCGCGGCGAACGGTTTGGTCAGTCCGGTGATCTCGCACAGCGCGCTGAAGGACGGCCCGGGGTCGCTCGGCTCCGGCCCGCTCACCACACTCGTCGTCGGGCCCGGAGTGTCGTTCGTCGATCCGCTCTTCGTCGACCCCGACGGACCGGACGGCGATCCCCTGACGTTCCTCGACAACGTCTATCGACTGAAGCCCGACTCCCCGTGTCTCGACGCGGGCGACTCGTGGGGCCTGCCGCCCGATCTCGGCGACGTCGACGAAGACGGCAACACGCACGAGCCCACGCCGCTCGACCATGCGGGCAAGCCGCGGCGTCGGGATGCGCTGTCCGCGCCGGACGTCGGTGCCGGCCCCCCGCCATTCCCCGACCTCGGCGCGTTCGAGCGGCAGTTCTGAGCGAGCGACG
>JADLBP010000123.1 GCA_020847695.1 Planctomycetota bacterium | reverse complement strand
GGCGCCTGACGACGGTGTTCGCGGGCTTGGGGAGCAGCGGCGCGGTCGCGTGGGCGAACGTCGTGTCGTCGCTGACGTTCGGCCTGTTGCACGGGATCGACCCCGCGGTGATCGCCGTGACGGCGACTATCGGCCTCTACTTGGCGCTGGTCACGCGCCGCGAGGGCGGGAACTTGACCCTCGCGATGCTGGTGCACGCAGCGCAGGACACGCTGGCGCTGACGCTGCGCGCGAGCGCGTAGCCACCGCTTCGGACGCTGCGCCCGATCACAACTCCAACACGAACTCGACTGCGTCGGTCAGGTTGACGCGATCGTGCGACGACGAGTGCCGGTCGAGCGCCAACCACTGGCACTGGACAGTCGTGCCGGGTTGGTAGAGCGCGGGGTTCGAGGTGCCGCTCGCGACGAACGCGTTGTAGTCGAGCCACAGCGTGCCCGAGCAGTCGTACGCGGGCGGCGGACTGCCCCAGCTCGGCACCAGCGGCGACACCAGGAACGGCTTGCGCACGCAGAGCGTCCCGCCGAGGAACGGGCGCTCCGAGCGACCTCGCGTCCCCACGATCAGGACGCCGAGCGATTGGTTCGCGACGTTGTCAGCTTGGATCGCGAATCCCGATGCCGCGGTCGGGCTCGGCCAACCCGTTCCGTGGATCGCAGGGAGACAACCGAGCTCGTTGCGCTCCGCCACGCAGTAGGTCGTGATCGAGGGGGCGGGAACGAAGCACAAACCGATGTAAGGGACTCCGTTTGCGAAGTCAGCCTTCTTCTGCGCCGTCAGACCGACCAAGTCGATCCAATAGACGCCGCTCTTGGCGCCAGTGCTGCCGAAGTCGTGGTAGCTCCCCCACAACGTGCCGTTCGCTGAAAACGCGAGATCCCAGAACGTGCCGGCGCCAAGTCCAAGATGCTTCAGGAGAGTCGCGTGGCCGTTGCTCAAATCCAAGCGATAGAGCCGCGGCGCGCCAGTTCCGGTCGTGTAGGCCTCTCCGGATGCGTTGATTCCCAACGTCATGTACCCGTCGGGGTTCGGACCGATTGGCGCAACAAGGGTCGCTTGGCCGTCCAAGGAGTCGAGTCGGTAGAGGTTGTTGTCAGCAACCATGTAGAGCAAGCCACTCACTGGATCGAAGTCGATAGAACAACCCGAGTACTCGATCTGGAATCCGATCGGTCCGAGGACCTCAAACCCACGGTCCGCGGGATGCCCAGTGGCGAGCTGTTCGTAGGGAGGGACACTGATGGCGTGATGGTCAATCGTCCAGAACCGGCCGCCTGACCATGCCAATCCGGCCAGGAGCAGAGCGTGCCCTTCGACAATCTCGTAACCGACTGCATTGCAAGTCTTGGTGTCGAGTTCGTAGAGCTTCGGGTACCCGCCAGCGCCGGGTATCGCGAACAACCGCTCCCCGCTTCGAGCCTCGGAAATCCGAGCGCCAGCCATCGTCAGCACGGCGATCAACGCCGTGCGTGCGAGCAGTGACCGCCTGGCTCGAGCATGCATCGCGCCGCCAAAGCGATCACTGGCTCTGTTTGCGTGCACTGCGATACTCATCGGTACTCCGATTGCAGGTTTGACCAGCGTACATATGCCGGCGGGTTGTTCACATCGCCCTCAATCACAGCCTGCAGATTGAAGTATGCTGCGAGGCCCGTTGGCTCCGAATCGACGCGACTCATCAACACAAAAGGCACGATCGTTGTCGCGGATGTGCCCGCAAGCGGCACATACAGTTCCGGATTGCCGGGCATGACCTGCGTAGTTCCTTTGCACCCGTTCGCCGGCGGCGGCTGCGGGTTACCCCAACACCAGGCCGTAGGGACACTCTGCACCGTAGGATTGTTGAAGCTGATGAACCGCGCACGCCAATCGCCATCGGGCAGCGTCCCATCCACCACGGGCGTCCGCAGCACCCCAAACGGCAGAGTCCACGCTGGTGGATTGAACGGCACGCTCGCGTGCAAGTACTTCGCTCGGCCGAGATGCAACGAGTCACATGCCAACATCGCGAGCTCCCGGGCTTCCTCTTTCGGGGCACGGTCACCTGCCCGACGACGTGCCCGACGGTTCGAGTGGACGCGACCGCGCCGGTTTCGGTCAGAGCGCCGATGGGCGTACGCCCACCACTATGCCGTGCGTAGACCGGCGTCGCCGCTCGTACCCCTCGCGCGACGAGACCGCGCCACGCGCCTTCGGCCGACGAGCCGCCGGGACCGCCCCCTGAGTGCGCGCGCGGTTCGGTCGCGTGGCGTAGGCTCTTCGGCATGAAGTCGATCCTGCCGCTCATCGTTCTCCTCTTGCTTGTCGGGTCCTCGTGCCAGTCGCCGCACGTGAGAACCGCATCGCCGGACGAGCTCGTCGCGGTCTGCCGCGCGCAGGAAGCCGCGTGGAACGCGCGCGACATCGACGGCTTCATGGCGGAGGGCTACTGGAACTCGCCGGAGATGAGCTTCCTCTCCGGCGGCTCGTGGACGAAGGGCTACCAGCCGACGCTCGAACGCTATCGCGCGAGCTACACGGCGAGCGGCAAGGAGATGGGCAAGCTCTCCTTCAGCCAACTCGATCCCCAGTTGCTCGGGCCGGACGCTGGATTCGTCCGCGGCAGGTGGCAACTCGACTTCGAATCGAAGCCGCCGATCTGGGGCCTCTTCACCCTGATCTTCCGTCGCTTCCCCGACGGCTGGCGGATCGTCAGCGACCACACCAGCCTCGGCGACTAGGCGTCAACGCCTACCCTGGCCGAGCGTGCGCAATGCGGGCCTCGCGCGGTCGTGGCCGCCGCGAGCGGCCCGGGTGAACCAGTGCTTCGCGAGCCCGAGGTGGCGTCCGACTCCCTCGCCGAGCTCGCGCATGCGCGCCACCTCGTACTGCGACTCCACGTTGCCCCGTTTCGCGGCTCGCAGGAAGTTCCGATACGCGGCGCCCAGATCGACCGGCGTGCCGATGCCCCAGTAGTGGCAACGCGCAACTTCGCCGGAGTACTCGCGCCCAGCGTGCGCCGCCGCGCGACGCCATCCGCGGAACGCGCGTCGCAGATCTCGGCGCGTGCCGTAGCCGAGCTCGTAGCAGCGCGCGAGTCCGCCCAGCGCGTCATTGTTTCCGAGCGCGGCGCCCTTGCGGAAGCACTCGAACGCTCGCCGACGATCGCGACGAACTGCGCGGCCATGCACGTACCAACTCGCGAGCGCCGCCCATGCGGGGCCGTAGCCCTCGCGCGCGGCGCGCTCGAGCCAGGGCAGAGCGTCTCGATAGCGCGTGGCACGCGCGAGTCGCAGCGCCACACGGTAGGCGTACCGGCCGCGATCCGATCTCGCTCGCGAGCCCACGGAGCGTCCCCCGCGTCTACGCCGGCTTGTGGAAGCCGACGTCCATGTCGAGCAAGTGTTTCTGCAGGTACGTCGTGATGTGGTGGTACGCGTCGTCCACCGAGTCGGTCCGGTAGAAGAGGTGCAGATCCTCCGGACTGATCGTCCCGAACTTCACCAGCGCGTCGAGGTTGATCACCTCGTTCCAGTACTCGCTGCCGAACAGCACGATCGGCATCGGCTTCTTGATCTTCAGCGTCTGCACGAGCGTCACGACTTCCATGAACTCGTCGAGCGTCCCGAACCCGCCGGGCATCGCGACGATCGCCTTCGCCAAGTACGTGAACCAGTACTTGCGCATGAAGAAGTAGTGGAACTCGAACGCGAGCCGTCGCGTGATGTACGGATTCTCGTTCTGCTCGAACGGCAGCGAGATGTTGAGCCCGATGTTGACGCCCTTCGCCTCGGACGCGCCGCGGTTCGCCGCCTCCATGATCCCGGGCCCGCCGCCCGAGCAGATCACGAAACGGCGCTCGGTCGTGCCTTCGAGCGACTTCGACCACTCGGTCAAGCGTCGAGCGAGCTCGCGCGTCGCCTCGTAGTAGCGCGACATGTGCAGCTTCATCTCGGCGCGCGCGACGTCGCCGCCCTCCGACTTCACCTTCTCCAGCTCGGCGAGCGCCTGCTCGCGCGACGGGATCCGCGCGGACCCGAACATGACGATCGTGTCCTTGACCGCGAGCTCGCGAAAGCGCGCCTGCGGTTCTAGGTACTCGGCGAGGATGCGCAGCGGTCGCGCGTCGGAGCTCGCGATGAAAGCGTCGTTCTTGTACGCCTTGACGGGACGGAAGCGGCCGGAATTCATGCTGGTGGTCGTCGCTCGCGGGGGGACTTCACGGACGCTCGGCGCGATGCGAGAACGCGGAAGGCTACCCTGATCGTCATGTCGGAGCGAGCGCTTGAGGATCTGGTCGTCCCCATCGCAGGGATGACTTGCCAGGCGTGCGCACAGAGCGTCGAGCGAGCTCTGCGCGGCGTTCCGGGCATCGCGGCGGCCGAAGTGAGCTTCGGTTCGCGCAGCGCGACGCTCTCGCGCGACCCGGAGCTCGCCGACGACGAGCGCATCCGGGCCGCGGTGCGCGCGGCGGGCTACCGCGTGCCAGACGACGCGTTCGGAGCCGCGGGCTCGTTGATCAACGACGTGCGGTTCGCCGAGGAGAGCGAGCGCAAGTCCCGGGCGCGCACGCAACGCAACCTGCTGATCGCGGTCGGCTTCGGCGTCGCGTCGGCGCTCGCCGAGCACGCGCCGCACGGCAGCGCGCACACCGCGCCGGCGCTCGCCGCGCTCGCGCTCTCGCTGCCGGTGCAGTTCGTCGCCGGCTTCGACGTCCTGCGCGACGGGTTGCGCGCGCTGCTGCGGCGCGCGCCGGACATGAACACGCTGGTCGCGATCGGCACGCTCGCCGCGTGGGGCTCCGCGCTCGCCGCGTGGCTCGCGCCGGGCTTCGGCAGCGGCGAATCGCACCTGCATGCGGCGTTGATGATCATGGTCTTCGTGCTGCTCGGGCGTTGGCTCGAAGCGCGCGCTCGTGCGAAGACCGGCGACGCGCTGCGCGCGTTGGTCGAGCTCGCGCCGCCGACCGCGCGCGTGCTGAAGCGCGGAGTCGAGGTCGAGGTGCCGCTCGCCGAGGTCGCGCTCGGCTCGCTGGTGCGCGTGCGGCCGGGCGAGCGCATCCCGGTCGACGGCGAGGTGCTCGACGGCGGCTCGAGCGTCGACGAGGCGCTGCTGACCGGCGAGAGCGCGCCGATCGAGAAGCGCGTCAGCGATCGCGTCCACGCCGGCACGCAGAACCAGACCGGCGCGCTGTCGATCCGCACGACCGCGATCGGCGCCGACTCCGCGGTCGGGCGCATCGCGACGTGGGTGCGGCGGGCGCAGGGCTCGAAGCCGCGCGTGCAGCGGCTCGCCGACCGCATCAGCGCCGTCTTCGTGCCGGTCGTGCTCGCGATCGCCGCGGTGACCTTCGTCGGTTGGTGGCTCGGTTCGCACGACGTGTCGCGAGCGCTCGCCCACGCGGTCGCGGTGCTGGTCGCGGCGTGTCCGTGCGCGCTCGGGCTCGCGACTCCGACCGCGATCGTCGCGGCGAGCGGGCGCGCGGCGCGCGAGGGGTTGCTGGTCAAGGACGCGGAGGTCCTGGAGTCGCTCGCGGGGCTGCGCGCGCTCGCGCTCGACAAGACCGGGACGCTGACCCGCGGCAAGCCCGAGCTCGCGACGATCGCGCACGCCGACGCCGGCGCGGCGCCCGCCGGCGCAGCCGCGTCGCACCCCGGCGCAGCCGCGTCGCCCCCAGGCGCAGCCGCGTCCCTCGGCAGCGACGACGCCCGCGACCGCGAGCGCCTGGAGCTCGCCGCGTCCGTCGAGGCGCAGAGCGAGCATCCGTTCGCTCGCGCGCTGGTCGCCGCCGCCGAGGCGCGCGGGCTCGCGCCGCGGGCGGTGCTCGACTTCGCGAGCGAGCCCGGCCGCGGTGCGTCCGCCAAGGTGCGCGGTCGCGCGGTCTGGCTCGGCAGCCCGCGCGCGGCGCGCGAGCACGGCGTCGACGAGCGCGAGCTCGCGCGCCTGCTCGCTCCGCTCTCGGAACGCGGCGAGACCGGCGTCGTGCTGCGCGTCGACGGCGCGCTCGTCGCCGTCTTCGGCTTCGTCGATCCCGCGCGTCCGAGCGCCGCGAGCACCGTCGCCGAGCTGCGGGCGCGCGGGCTCGCGCTGACGCTGCTCTCGGGCGACCATCCGGCGGCGGTGCAGCGGCTCGCGCGCGAGCTCGGGCTCGATGACGCACGCGCCGAGCTGCGCCCCGAGGAGAAGGCCGAGGCACTCGCCGAGCTGCGCGCGCGCCACGGCGCGGTCGCGATGGTCGGAGACGGCGTCAACGACGCGCCGGCGCTCGCCGCGTCGGACGTCGGCATCGCGATGGGCGGAGGCGCGGACGTCGCGCTCGAAGCCGCGGACGCCGCGCTGCTCGTCGACGATCCGGCGAAGCTCGTCACGCTGGTCGACCTCGCGCGCGCGACGCGGAAGATCGTTCGCGGCAACTTGGTCTGGGCCTTCGGCTACAACGTGGTCGCGCTGCCGGCCGCGGCGGGGCTCTTCGAGCTCGCGGGGCTCGGCGCGCTGCCTCCGCACTGGGCCGCAGCGGCGATGGCGAGCTCGAGCGTGATCGTCGTGCTCAACAGCCTGCGCCTGGTTTCGCGGCGCCTGGGCTGAAAGCGCGCCGGTCGGCGATTTCACCCGCACCGCGCAACCGACGGCGCGCTCGGGTTAGGTTGGGAGAGCTCGTCCAAGAGGATCCCACCATGAAAACGACCATCGTGATCGCCATGGCGCTCTGCGCCTCGTCCGCCTCGGCCCAGATCGTGCCGTTGCGCGCGTTCCCCTTCGACGTCGACGAGCGCGGCGCCGACCGGCTCGACCTGACGCCGCGTTACGACGAGTTCGAGGAGCTCGCGAACCTCGGGCGCGTCGATCTCGCCGCGGTCGAGCTGCCCGACGGACGCACGGTCGACCTCGAGCTGACGCAAGTCGACGTCGAGTCGCGCAAGATCGCCGCGCAGGTCGACGGCGTGCCCGCGCCGCGCGCGATCGCGGAGCTCGGGCTCAGCGTCTGGACCGGCCGCGTGCGCGGCGAGCCGAACTCGGACGTCGCGCTCGCGTTCTCGCGCTGGGGCTCGCGCGGATGGATCTCGAGCGGCGGCGAGCTCGTCCACTTGATGGCCGAAGCGAACGCGCCGGAGCTCGGCGGTTGGTCGAGGAGCCGCGCGTACTTCACGACCGAGTCGAGCCTGAATCGAGCGGGTCGCGCGCTCGGCGAGTTCTGCAAGCTCGACGAGCTGACCGTCGGACCGCACACGTACGCGCCGCCGTCCGCGCCGAAGTACGTCCCGACGTCGCTCTTCGAAGCGAAGGTCGCGATCGAGACCGACTACCAGCTCTTCCAGGTCTTCGGCGACCTCAACGCGGAGATGACGTACGTCACGACGCTGATGAGCTGGGTCAGCTATCGCTACGAAGAGCAGATCAGCGTCCGCCTGACGTTCCCCTACATGCAGTTCTACACCACCGCGAACGACCCCTGGGTCACGCAGGAGCAAGGCGGTGGCGCCGGTGGACTGCTCGGCGAGTTCCAGGCCGCGTGGCAATGGGCGGTGCCCGGCGGCGCGCACGTCGCGCACTTCCTCTCCGGCGCGAACCTCGGCGGCGGCGTCGCGTGGTTGCCCGGGCTCTGCAACCAGCCCTGGAACTTCTCGGTCGCCGGCAACATCTACGGCGGCGTCAGCTTCCCGCCGACGGTCAATCCGGGCACGTGGGACTACATGGTCAGCGCGCACGAGCTCGGCCACAACTTCGGCGCTCCGCACACGCACGACTACTGCCCGCCCGCCGACCAATGCGCGCCGAACGGCTACTTCGGCGGCTGCCAGACAGCGCAGGTCTGCACGAGCAGCGGCACGATCATGAGCTACTGCCACCTCTGCAACGGCGGCATGGTGAACATCAACAACTACTTCCACTCGCTGTCGGTCACCGACATCCGCAACTGGGTGGTCGCCGCGGGCTGCTTGCCGGTCGCGGGCTCCGACACGATCACGTACTGCAATCCGAAGGTGAACTCGCTCGGCTGCACGCCCGACATCGTCGCGTACGGCCACGCGACGCTCTCCGGCCCCGACAACTTCACGCTCGGCGTCATCAACGTGTTGAACAACAAGAACGGGCTGTTCTTCTGGGGCACGCTGCCGGATCAGAAGCCGTTCCAAGGCGGCGAGCTCTGCGTGATGCCGCCGATCATCCGCACGCCGGTCGAGTTCTCGGCGGGCTCCGCACCGCCGACCAGCGACTGCTCGGGTGAGCTCTACTACCACTGGAGCCACACCGACCTCGCCGCGATCGGCGCGGGCAACACGCTCTTCGGCCAGTTCTGGTACCGCGATCCGGCGAGCCAGGGCACGATCGGACTCTCGTCCGGGGTGCAGTGGACGATCCAGAACTGAGCTCGCTCCCGCCCCCATCGCGACGGCCGCGCGGCGCCCCACTCGGGGTCCGCGCGGCCGCGCTGCTTTCCGCACCGCACGCCGGTGCTCGCGCGAGACGGAAGGACTTTCCCGTTCACGAGCTCCGAACCGCGCACGGGCCGTTCGAGCTACGGAACGGTCACCGAACGGGCCGATCACGGAGAAACCTCCGCGTGCTCGTGAAGCGAACCGTCCCCGTCGGAAAGCTCAGATGATCTTCAACTCGATTCCTTGGTTCCTGGTCGCCGGGTTCTTCATGTGCTGCGGATGCGCGGTCGCCGCGATCGTGCTCGATCGCCGTTACCGCGACGACCGCAAGAAGACCGAGGCGGGGATGACCGAGCGGCTCGAGGAGCGGCTCGAGGCGTACGAGGAGCTCGAAGGCCAGGTGAAGACCGTCGTCGAGTCGTTCTCGCAGCACGAGCAGACGTTCAAGGAGCTCTTCGCGGTCCAGAAGCAGCACATCGAGCAACTGAAGGCCGCGTTGTCCGCGCACGCCGGCGAGGCCGCGCCGGCCGCAGACGCGAGCACCGAAGAGACGCTCGCGTGGATGGACGACGCGGACGAGGAAGCGATCGAGGTCGTCACCGACGACGGCGGCGCGCAGACGGTCGCGGAGCTGCAACGGAAGCTCGACGGCGGCCGCGCGGAGCAAGAAGAGGTGCTCGAGCGCGAACGGCGCTCGCTGTCGGAGACCCGCATGCGCATCGCGAGCCTGCAACCGCTGCAGGAGTCGCTGCGCAAGGTCGAGGCCGAGCTCGTCGAAGCGCGCGCCGAGGTCGACGGCTGGAAGCAGAAGTGCACCGAGCTCGAGCAACGCGCCGCGAGCACGAGCGCGACGACGACCGACGTCAACGGCTCGGTCGAGCCGCTGCTCGAGGACCTCGCGAAGGTCAAGGCGGTGGTCAGCGAGTGGCAGGCGAAGGCCCGCGAGCTCGCCGAAGCGAAGACCGCCGAGGTCGCGGCGCTCAGCGAGCGCTTGAGCAGCCTCGATCCTGTGCTCCAACAGGCGACCGAGAGCCGTCGCGACGCGGAGAAGTGGCGCGCGGAGTACACCGAGCTCGAGAAGCGCGCCGCCGACGCGGCGTCCGCGCACTACGACGAGGTCCAGCGGCTGCGCGGCGAGATCGCGGACTTCGAAGGCCGTTTCGCGAAGGCGTGCGCGGACCTCGAGGCGATGGTCACGGCGAACAACGGGCTGAAGGAGCGCGCCGACGAGCTCGGCCGCAATCTCGACTGCGTGCAGCTCGAGCTCGACAAAGCGCGCACCGCGCAACGCACGAGCGACGAGAAGGGCCACGCGCTCGCGTCGCAGCTCGCGGAGCTCGACAGCCGCGCTCAAACCCAATCGATCGAGCTCGACGCGCTGCGCGCGCGTTGCCGCGAGCTCGGTACGGAGGCCGACGAACGCTCGGCGACGATCGAAGGGCTCGAGACGCGCGCGCGCGAGCTCGAGACGACGCTGGCGGACAAGTCGAGTCTGCTCGCACAGGCCGAGGCACTGACGCGCGACCTCGAGTCGAAGAAGACCGAGCTCGCCGGCGAGCTCGACTCGCTGCGCGACGAGCATCGGCAGACGGTCACCGCTTCGGAGACGCGCGTCGCGGCGCTGAGCCAGGAGCTGGCCGGCGTGAACGACGAATGCCGGTCACTGAAGAGCTCGGTCGCGCAATGGACCGAGCGCTGCGTCGGCCACGAGCGCGCGCTCGAGCTGAAGCGCGGCGAGCTCGCGGACCGCGAGCAACGCCTCGCCGAGGTTTCCGCGCGCGTCGAGGTCCTCAACCTCGAAGTCGCTCGCGAACGCGAAACGCTGATCGCACGCGACCGCGCGCTGCAGGAGTCCGCCGCCAAGCTCGAGCGCGCGGACGCCGAGATCCAGAAGTACCGCGACGCCCTCTCGGCGCACGCGCATCAATTCGAGATCGCCCAGTCGCTGCTCGCCGAGCTGAAGCCGGTGATCGAGAACCTCGAGAGCGAGCTCACCAACGAGAAGGTCGCCGGCTCCTGAACGCGCCGCCGTTCATTCGGCGTCGGGCTTCTTCAGCTTCTTCTGCGCTTCGAGGAACTTGTCCTCGAGGCGCTTCGCCTTGCCGCGCTCCGAATCGAGGAACTGGTCGAGCTTGCCCGTTCCGGCGCTCTCGCGGCCCTTGACCTTCGAGAGCGCCTGGTCCCAGTCCTTCTCCTCGACCTTCGGCTTGCCCGCCTCGTCGAGGTCCTTCGGCGACCACGCGCGCATCACGCGCTCGGTGCGGACGTCGATCGACAGACGGTTCTGGCAGCACGGACACGTGACCTCGATCTGACGGGTTTCCATGGCGGGCGACGGCTCCGACGGGGCTCACCGGATTGTAATGAGGCGCTCGGCGCCATCGTTTTGGGGAAAAGCTTCGTAGGAAGGGTTCGGACGGGCGGCTAGTCCCCCTCGTCCCGATCACCGCCATGCGACGCCAATCCATCATGCAAGCCCTTGCTCGCCACCGCGCGGAACGACCCGAAGCGGTCGCGGTCGCCGGTTATCGTGGTCAAGCCCTGCTCCTCGAGCGTTGGATCGGGGTCGTCCTCTGGGCCGCCTTCCTGGCGGTCCTGATCGCGGCGAGCAACTGAGCTCGCTACGCCGATCGCCGGGCCGAGGCCGCGTGGCGGCGGGCACCGAGCACCGATACCGTGAGGGGCGATGTCGCCCCTCCTTTCGTTCCTAGGGACCTTCCTCCTCGTCGCCGGCGCGACGCCAGCGCTCTCGCAGGACGCCGCGACGCCGCAACGTCTGAGCACCCGCTGGGCGGCCGAGGTCGACGCCCGAGCTCCTTGGCCGGAGTACCCGCGGCCGAGCCTGGTGCGCGGTGACTGGCTGAATCTCAACGGCGCGTGGGAGTGCGCGCTGCCGAAGACGACCGACGGGGACGAGCTCTCGTTCGATCGCCGCGTCGTCGTGCCGTTCGCGATCGAATCGGCGCTCTCGGGCGTCGGTGCGCACGCCGAGCGCGTCGTCTACCGCCGGCGGTTCGAGGTCCCGGCGACGTGGAGCGGCCGGCGCGTGCGCGTGAACTTCGGCGCGGTCGATTGGCGCGCGCGCGTCGTCGTCGACGGCCGCGAGGTCGGCGTGCACGAGGGTGGTTTCGACGCGTTCGGCTTCGACCTCTCGGACGCGCTCGATCCGGCGAGGAAGGAACACGAGCTCGTCGTCGACGTCTTCGACCCGACCGACGCCGGCGGCCAGCCGATCGGCAAGCAACGCGTGAAGCCCGGAGGCATCTGGTACACGGCGGTCACCGGGATCTGGCAGACGGTGTGGCTCGAGCCGCTCGGCGACGCGCACGTCGATCGGCTGACGCCGGTCACGCGGATCGCGCGCGACGGTCGGCCCGCGAGTCTCACGCTGTCGGCCGAGGTCGGCGGCTGGCGCTCGGGCGACGAGCTCGAGGTCGAAGCGCCCGCGCTCGGCCGCAAGGTGCGCGTCGCGGCGACCGTCGCGTCGCTCGAGCTCGGCGATGCCGCGGCCTGGTCGCCCGCGACGCCGGTGCTGCACGAGCTCGTCGTCCGCGTGCTGCGCGACGGCCGAGCGATCGATCAGGTGCGGAGCTACTGCGCGCTGCGCGAGATCGAGCTGAAGTCCGACGGCGCGTTCACGCGCATCTTCCTGAACGGGACGCAGCTCTTCCCGATCGGCGTGCTCGACCAGGGCTGGTGGCCCGACGGGCTCTACACGGCGCCGAACGACGCCGCGCTCGCCGCGGACGTCGAGGCGACCAAGGCGCTGGGCTTCGACTTCGCGCGCAAGCACGTCAAGGTCGAGCCCGAGCGCTGGTACTGGCACTGCGATCGTCTCGGCCTGATGGTCTGGCAGGAGATGCCGAGCCCGCGTGAAGGCGGCGAACCGGACGCGGCGTCCTTCGAGCGCGAGCTCGTCGAGCTGCTGCGCGAGCGCGCGTTCCACCCGAGCATCGTGCACTGGATCGTCTTCAACGAAGGCTGGGGCCAGCACGACACCGCGCGCTACGTCGAGCTCGTCCGCAAACTCGATCCGACGCGCCCTGTCACCGACGCGTCCGGTTGGACGCATGCGTCGGTCGGCGACGTCGTCGACTACCACCACTACCCCGCTCCGACGGCGCAGATCGTGCCGGCCGGCTTCGCGTCGGTGCTCGGCGAGTTCGGCGGCATCGCGCTGCGCGTGAAGGACCATCTCTGGCAGAGCGATTCGTGGGGCTACCGCGAGGACGAGAGCGCGGAGATGCTGGTGACCAGCTACACCTCGATGCTGCGGCGCTGTCACGACTTCGCGAAGACTGCCGGGCTCGCCGCGGTCGTCTACACACAGCTCACCGACGTCGAAGGCGAGATCAACGGCCTGCTGACGTACGACCGCGTGTTCAAGGCCGAGCCTCGGCTCTTCGCGCGCGCGAACCGCGGTCCGCATCCGGCGTTGCGAGTGCTCGTCCCCGACGGCCGGCGTGAGGAGCTCCGGTGGCGCTACACCCTGACCGCGCCCGCGGAAGGCTGGGAACGACCCGGCTTCGACGACTCGCGCTTCGAGAGCGGACTCGCCGGCTTCGGCACGCGCGAGACGCCGGGATCGTGGGTGCGCACGGAATGGACGACCAGCGACATCTGGCTGCGCCGCGAGTTCCAGTTCCACCCGTCGACACCGCTCGAGGACGTGTTGCTCGCCGTGCACCACGACGAGGACTGCGAGATCTGGATCAACGGCGTGCTCGCCGCGAAGCTCGCGGGCTACACGACGGGCTACGAAGAGGTCCCGTTGTCGTCCGCCGCGCGCGCGGCGTTGAAGAGCGGGGCCAACACGCTCGCCGTGCACTGCAAGCAGACCGCCGGCGGCCAATACGTCGACGTCGGCCTGGTCGCGTGGGTCTGGCCGAAGTGATCAGTCCTCGTGACCGTGACCGATCACGGTCACGTGCGAGTGCACGTACCACGGATCGCCGTACGGGCCGTAGAACGGGTCGTGGTACCACGCGTACGGGTACGGCTCGTTGCGGCGCTCGAACGTGATGCCGGTGCCGACGCGCTCGCCTTCGAAGTCGACCTCCCACTTCAGGTTGAGCCCGGCGAGCCCGAGATCGTTCGGCTCCTTGCCGTCCGGCAGCGCGAACTGCACCTCGAACACCGCGAACTGATCCTTCGCGAGCGGCTGAGCGGGCAGCCCGACGACGTACGGCGCGCCGAAGTCCTCCAGCGTCGCGCTGACCAGTCGGAAGCTCTCCGGCTGGACCGCGAGCGCGCGCTCCCCCGAGTTCTCGACGCGCATCCGGATCTCGACTTGGGCCGGCCGGCGCTTCGCGAGGTCCTCGCGACGGATTCCGAGCACGGTCACCAGCGCGCGGCCCTTTGCTCCCTCGACGCGCGGCGAGTCGAGCGACACCTCGAGCGGCGCGGGCACGAAGCGATGGGGATACCAGCTCGAACGGCAAGCGCCGAGCATGGCGAGTGCGACGACGATCGAGGCGAGGTTCTGGAGCTTCATGCCCGGATTCTAGTCGTGCCGAGCGAGCACCAGGAGGCGTCCCGGAAAAGGACACGCCCCGCGGCGCTCGGAGCGTCGCGGGGCGTGGAAACGGGCGTTCAGTCGCTCACGGGCAGGGACGGAACTGCAGAGCGTTGGAAAGACCGACGCTGGTGCCGTCCGGATGCGTGGGGTCGCGATACCAGACCTGGGCGAACTGATCGACGCCGATCTCGCCGATCGCGATCGGACGCTGGATCGCGACGAAGCCCGAGCCGTCGAAGTTCGTCGGAGCGCTGCGCACGATCGGCAGCGTGACGCAGAGCGTGCCGCCGAGGAACGGCGCCGCTTGCTGGCCCGTGCCCCAGAACGCGATCACCGACTTGCCGGCGAGCCCGTTGCTCATCGTCACGTTGAAGTTGTTGGTCGCGAACGACGCCTCGTTCTGGAAACCGATCTGCGGCGTCAGCCCGGCGGAGTTGACCTTCGCCGTGCAGTACGTCGTCGGCGTCTCGCACGGACCGAACATGCCGATCCACGTCGACCAGATGCCCGCGCGGTACTCGTGCGTGCCCCACCAGACCTTCGGATGCACCGGGTCGGGCGTGCAAGCGGAGTAGTCGCCCCAGCGGCCGGTGGTGTCGGCTCCGGTGCTCGACTTCATCGTCACCGCGGGCGTCATCGTGCCGGCGGCGTCGCCGTTCAGTCGGAACGCGCGGCCCATCGAGAAGAACTCGGACGGGCTCGAGCGCGCGAACACGCAGGCCGCGTTGTTCTGCGCGTCGACGCCGATCGAGACGAACGACGTGCGCACGTTCGCGGCGGGGACGATGTCACCGGACTGGACGAGCGTCGGCGTGCCGCTGACCGGCCAGTTGCCGACGTTGATCTCGTACCAGCGCGCTCGCACCGGGTTGTTGCAGTGCGCGGCGCCCCAGAGCTTGCCCGCTCGGTACGTGCAGCTCCAGAAGCGCGATTCGAAGGCCTCGGGACGGATCGACGTGCCGAGTTGCGGCGGGTCTTCCGGCGGCGCGTACGTCGGCACGGTCAGCGTGAAGACCGTGTCGAACGGCGCCGTCAGCGGGTTGCGGATCGCGTGGATCTTCAGCGCGGTGTTGGACGCGCCTTCCAGGTTCTCGAGGTAGTAGAACGCGGGCGCGGTGCTGTCGTACATCACCGGCGCGCCGTAGGACTGCGTGCCGTTGATCAACAGGCTCTTCGTGATCGGCGCCGCACCGGTCAGGCACGGGGCCTTCTCGACGAAGAACATCAGGAACTTGGTGCCGCCGCTGAAGAAGTCGGCGGACAGGTAGATCACGTTCTGATCGACACCGATGTTCGGCGAGTCGATGCCGCCGTCGTTGCCCGCCGCGGCGGTGACGTCGAAGCGGTACTTGAACCACGTTCCGTTCGGGTCGGAGTCGTCGGAGACCGCGAGGTCGAACTTGCCCGCCGAGCCGACGCGCACGTTCGTCATGAACATGAAGCGCTGCGAGTACGGGTCGAAGATCACCTCCGCGTCGAAGGGGAAGTCGCTCGCGGTCGCGACACCGCTCATGAAGCCCGCGGGTCCCTTGTAGGTCTGCAGGAACGTCTGCGTGCCGCTCTTCGTGTAGAAGGCGATCGAGTCGTTGACGACCTGCACGTAGTGGTTCGGACCGATCGCGCCGTGCGGGTCGGGCGGCGTCAGCGACGTCTGCACGATCCCGGTGAAGCCGAAATCCGGCCCTGCGGTGCTCTTGAAGTCCATCAGGTCGGCGATCGTCTTCGCGCCGTCCGGGTCGTAGATCGGCGGCTCGTGGTGCGGCGCGGCGCCTTGCTCGTCGGCGACGAACTTCGGCGACGGCGGCAGCGCGGCGAGCGCGACCGAACCGAGGTCGCCACGGTCGACCGGCGCGAAGAAGCTGACGCACGCCGCGAAGTCGTCGCCGAAACCGGCGTCGCCTTGCCACGCGGTGGTCAAGCGACCGTCGTTCTCGAGCACGACGCGCCGCGACGATCCACCGGCGCGGATCTTCTGACGACCTTCGGTCTGCAGCGAGGCGCGGAACGGCTCGCCCGCGCGATCGTCGGCCTCGACGATGCGCGCCCAGAGGTCGCCCTTCTTGTCTTCGCCCTGCACGCTCGACCAGACGAGCGCGAAGCGCGAATCGTCGGCGAGCGAGAGGTCGAGGCCGCTGGTGTAGCCGCCCTTGGTCGTCGGGTACTCGCGCGGCTCGCCGCCGGACCACACACCGTCCTTCAGCGCGAAGCGGCGCGCGGTCGGAACGTGGTCGCCGTCGCCGAACGAGTTCATCCACGCGACGACGAGCTCGCCCTTCGCGTTGACGTCCGCGACCGGCTCGATCGGCATCCGACCGTCGGCGGCGCTGACGACGAACTCGCTGCCGAGCGGCGCGCCGAGCGCGTCGAAGCTGCGCGCGACGATCTGCGTCGGCTTGCCGGCGACGTCCGAGCGTCCCCACGCGACCGTGAAGCCGCCGTGCGGATCGATCGCGACCGACGGCAGCCCGTCCTGGACGTTCGAGCCTTGATCGACGCGCACCGACGCGCCGAGAGGCTGGCCATCGGCGCCGAAGCGGCGCACGAAGACCGAGCGCGTCTTCTCGGCGTTCGGGCCGGCCCACGCGATCACCGCGTTGCCGGCGGCGTCGCACGCGAGCGCGACGTCGGTCTGGTGGCCGATGAAGTCGTCGTTGACGATCACTTCGTTGGTCGAGCTCGCGAGCTCGGCGTCGAAACGCCGCGCGACGATCGTCCCGAACGAGCCGTCTTGCCCGTCGGACTCCCACGCGACCCACGCCGCGCCGCTCGCGTCGAGCGCGATCGCCGGCCGGGTCTGCGCGCCGCGCGTGAACTGGTTCAAGTGCGTCTCGGCCCCGAGCTTCGCGCCGTCGGCGCCGAAGCGCTGCGCGTAGAGCCCGTAGTTGCCGTCCTCTTGCTTGCGGCTCTGCCACACGACCAGCGTGCGTCCCGCGGCGTCGCGAGCGAGCGTCACCGCTTCCTGCGAACTCGCGGTGAAGGTGTTGGCTTGCGCCTCGGCGCGCACGTAGGCGCGGCCGGAGACGTCGAAGCGCTGCGCGGATTCGCCGGCGAAGGCCGGCGTCGCCGCGGCGGCGAGCGCCCAGAGCGCGAGCGCGGAGGCGCGGCGCGTGGGTTGGACACGATGCTGCATGAACGAACTCCTGTGGTGGATCGAAAGCACGTGGATCGACCGTCTCGCGCGAAGCGAGTGTCCGCGAGCACGGCCGACACGCCCCGTCCCTGAACCGGGCGCGTCGCCCACCAGCCTAACACCGGAGCGCGAACTCGGCGGGCGGGCGCGGACCGCGCCCAACTCGACGATCGAGCACCGGAGCACGGAACTTCCTGCTCGGGCGAGCGGTTTCGCGCGCGCCACGGCGACGTCGCGCGACGCGCGCAACCGACGCCGCGCGCTTCGGCTCGGGCGTGCGTTCGCGCACCGAGCCGGCGCAGCACGGCGACGGCCGCGCTTGGGGTCGATGCCGCGAACGCGGGGGCTCGCGGCCCGGTGTGGGACGCGCTCGGCCACGCCTCGGCCCACAGAGCCTCGCGATCGACTCGCGGCGCAACGTCGCGTTCACGGCGCACGACGCGCCGCTCGAAGGCGTGCTCTGCGTCGAGCTCGGGAGCGGCGACCGCGTGTTGATCTCGCGCTGACGCTCGACTCGCGATCCGGCGCCGCTCGCTTTGGAGCTACGAGCTCTCGAGCAGCGGCGCCGGTTCGATGGCCATGTCGAACGACGCGCCGCCCGCAGTGACGTACAGGTGCCCGTCGCCGATCGAGACGTCCCAGCGCACGTTGCGGTCGAGCTTGGTCTCCAGCGCGCGCAGGAACGCTTGCGGGAACGCGATCACGCGGATCTCGTCGCTGCGATGGATGCGCTCGCCGATCCACGCAGGCCGCAGCATGTCGAGACGACGATCGGTGTAGAGCTTGACGACCTCGGTCGCTTTCGCCGCGCGGTGCAGTCGATCCGCCGATGGCGCGCCGACCTCGATCCACGCGAGCCGTCGTCCGGTCAGGTCGGAGATCGAGATCGCGGGCTCCTCGACGTCGCTGACGCCGGCCTTCGAGAACGCGATCCCCTCGCGGTACTCCAGACAGTAGGCGAGCACGCGCACCAGCAGGAACGCGTTGCTCTCCGACGGATGGCGCGCGACGCGCAGCTCGAGGTTCTCGTACACGCCGCGATCGGAGTCGGCGAGCGCGAGCTCGAAGCGATGGATGGTTGCGCCGAGGGCCATGTGCGGGTCGATTGCGGAGGTAGCGAGCTCGGGCGACGTCACTCGCCGCGCACGAGCGCCGCGAGCATCTCGATCGCCGCGGGATGATCGTTCAGGCACGGCACCATGCGCAGTTCCTTGCCGCCGGCGGCGTGGAAGCTCTCGGCGAGGCGCTTGCCGAGCTCCTCGAGCGTCTCGAGGCAATCGCTGACGAACCCGGGCGCGACGACGAGGATCCGCGGCTTGGTGTCGGCGAGCAGCGGCACGAACTTGTCGGCGTACGGCTGCAGCCACGGCTCGCGACCGAAGCGCGACTGGTAGACCAGGCTCCAACGCTCCTTCGGGAGCTCGAGCGCGACCGCGAGCGCCTCGGCGGTCGCTTCGCATTGGATGCGATACGGATCGCCCTTCTCGACGTAGCGGACCGGCAAGCCGTGGAACGTGAACACGTAGTGGTCGACCGGTCCGGCTTCGAGCGACTCCTCGACGCGCTCGACCAACGCGTCGATGTACGCGGGATGCACGTGGAAGTCGGCGATGCCGCGCACCGTCGGCCGCGGGTGGAAGGCGGCGAGCTCGTCGGACACCGCGGCCTCGATCGTGCCGGTGGTCGTGCGGCTGTACTGCGGGAAGAGCGGCAACACCAGGATCTCGCGACAACCCGAGAGCTGTGCGAGCCCGTTCGCGATCGACGGCTGTCCGTAGCGCATCGCGAGCACGACGCGATGGCTCGGTCCGAGCGTGGTCGCGAGCAGCGCCGCCTGGCGCTTGCTGTAGACCATCAACGGCGAGCCCTCGCTCATCCAGATCGACTCGTAGAGCTTCGCGACCTTCGGCGAGCGGCGCGGCAGGATCACCAGCCGTCGCAGCGCGCGCCACAAGAGCGGGTTCATGTCGACGACGCGCGTGTCCGAGAGGAACTCGTCGAGGAACGCGCGTACGGCCTTGGGCGTAGGCTCGCTCGGCGAACCGAGGTTGACGAGCAGGACACCGACGGGGCCGTGGGGCGCGGACATGCGGCCGCGCACTCTAGAGAAGAGATCGCCGTTCGGCGACCGGTGCGCATGACACATCGGTGACAGTGCGCAGTCGTAGGGCCGATAACTTGCCGCACGTATGCACCGCATCGCGATCGCAGGACTCTCGGTTCACGAGACGGACGTCGCCGGGCTCGAGCAGGCCAAGGCCAGGCTCGTCGGCTCGAAGGGCGTCGACCGCGAGATCGCCGACCGGCTCGGGGCTTCCGAGCTGGTGGTGATCTCGACGTGCAATCGTCTCGAGATCTCGTTCGCCCGCGAAGCCGGCCACCTGCCGAGCCGCGCGGACGTCGACGAGTTGGCGAGCACGCTGGCCATCGAGCCCGAGCTCGCCCAACGCTTCCACTTCTTCACCGGCCGCGACGCCGTGCGCCACCTCTTCCGCGTGGCGGCGTCGCTCGATTCGCTGGTCCTCGGCGAGGACCAGATCCTGGCGCAGGTGCGCGACGCGCACAAACGCGCCGAGGACGAGCTGATGGTCGGCAAGCTGCTCGGCACGCTCTTCCAAGCCGCGGAGCACGCGGGCAAGGAAGTGCGCTCGAAGACCGAGCTCGCGCGCCGGCCGATCTCGGTCTCGACGCTCGCGGTCGAGCACGTCGTCCGTCGCTTCCGCGGCAAGCAGCCCGCGCTCGCGCTCTGGGGCGCGGGCGAGATGGCTCGGCTGGCGGCGCTCGGCGCGCGCGAGATGGGCTTCCAGATCGGCTGGGTCGCGAGTCGCACGCGCGAACGCGGCGAGCCGCTCGCGAAGGAGTTCGGCGCGCAGTGGATCGACGCTCGCTCGCCGGCGGCGGACGAGCTCGCGCTCGACGCGCTGATCTCGGCGACGACCTCGCCGGGCTTCGTCCGCTCCGCGGCGCAGCTCTCGGCGCACGCCGCGCGCGCGCCGCTCGGCACAGGGCTGCTGGCGGTCGACCTCGCGCTGCCGCGCGACCTCGAGCCGACCAGCGACCCGAAGGTCGAGGTCGTCGACCTCGAGAAGCTGCGCGAAACGGCCGAACGGAACCGTTTGGCGCGCGTCGCGGCCGCGCGCGACGCCGAGCGGTTGGTCGAGCGCCAAGTCGAGGTCTACGCCGAGCGCGACGTCGGCAAACGCGCCGCCGAAGCGCTCGCCGAGCTCTCCGGAGCGACCCACGACATCTTCGAGCGCGAGCTCGGCGGCCTGTTCACCGGTCCGCTGGCCGACCTCGACGACGAACGGCGCCGCGCGGTCGAACGCTGGGCGCGCCAGACCTTCGGGCGGATCGAGCACGCGCCGATCGCCACGATCAAGCGACTGGTCCACGAGATCGCCGCGCGCGGAGCGGAAACGAAATGACCCGAAGCGGAAGCGACGTGAGCCGGCGCCAACGCGACGGAAGTCGGAGTGAAAGCGACATGAGTCGGAATCAGCGTCCCATGAAGATGAAACTGCGCATCGGAACCCGTGGCTCGGACCTCGCGTTGTGGCAGGCGCGCTACGTCGCCTCGACGCTCGCCCCCGAAGCCGAGTGCGAGCTCGTGATCCTCAAGACCCGCGGCGACATCATCGACCACGTGTCGCTCGTCGAGGTCGAAGGCAAGGCGTTCTTCACCGCCGAGCTCGAGGAAGCGCTGGTCGAGAAGCGCGTCGACCTCGCCGTGCACAGCCACAAGGACCTGCCGAGCGAGATGCGGCCCGAGCTGACGATCGCCGCGATCCCGCCGCGCGCCGCGATGCACGAGCGCCTGCTCGTCCGACGCGAATCGCTCGAGAAGGACGGCGCGTTCCTGCCGCTGCGGCACGGCGCGAACGTCGGCACGAGCTCGCCGCGCCGCCAGGAGCAGCTCGAGACGCTGCGGCCCGACCTGAAGATCACGCAGTTGCGCGGCAACGTGCCGACGCGCGTCAACAAGCTCCGCGACGGCAAGTACGACGCGATCGTGCTCGCCTCGGCGGGCCTCGATCGGCTCGCGCTCGACTTGTCGGGCCTGGTCGACATCGCGCTGCCGGTCGAGTGGTTCGTCCCGGCGCCCGCGCAAGGCGCCCTCGCGATCCAGACGCGCAAGGCGGACGTCGAGCTGATCGCGTTCCTGAAGGAGATGCTGCACGACGACTCCGTCGAGCGCGCGGTCGCGGCGGAGCGCGAGCTCCTGATCCGCTCCGGCGGCGGCTGCTCGTTGCCGCTCGGCGCGTCGCTGGTCGGCGCGGGACCGTTCACCGCGCTCGCGTTCCTCGGCAAGGACCGTCCGACGCGCGGAACGCCCGCGCGTTGGGCGCGCGCCGCCGCCGACACGCCGGAACACGCCTCCGAGCTCGCGCTCGCGAAGCTGATGGACGGACACGCGACCCGCCACGGTCCGTTCGGCGGCAAGAGCGTCAGCCTCTGCGGCTCCGCGGAATCGAACGTCGACCTCGCCAATCGCCTGGAAGGCCTCGGCGCGACGGTGGTGCGCGAGCTCGCGATCGAGTTCGTCGACCTGCCGACGCCCGACCTCGCGCGCACGTTCGCGGCGCTCGGCGAGCGCGACACGGTGGTCTTCACCAGCGCCCACGCCGCCGCTCGCGCGCAAGGCAATCCGCGTCCGAAGGCGCGCGTCGCCGCGGTCGGCCGCGCGACCGCCTCGGCGCTCGAGCACGCCGGTTGGCGCGTCGACGTCGTCGGCGAGCAGGGCGCGGCCGCGCTCGCTCGCTCGCTCGAGGTCGACGGCGGCGCGCGCGTGTGCTTCCCGTGCGCCGAGGAGACCGTCGGCGAGCTCGAGCGCGAGCTCGTCGCCCGCGGCGTGCGCCTGGAGCGCGTCCCGGTCTACCGCACGAAGCCGGTCGACTCTCCGGCGCTCGATCCGAACGCCGACGTCCGCATCTACACCAGCCCGTCGGCCGTCCGCGCGGTCGCCGCGGCGGAGAAGGCGCTCGGCACGAACCCGCGCCTGCGTCTCGCGCTCGGCGAATCCGCCGCGAGCGCCATGCAAGCCGCCGGCCTCGAGGTCGACGGCGTGTTCCACCCGTCTTCGGACGACGGCGAGGGCGTCGTCCATCGCATCGCACGCACTTTCTGCCGCTTGGAGAACCAACGATGAAGATCCGCATGCGTCGTCTGCGCACGACCGAGGTCCTGCGCGAGGCCGTCGCCGAAACGCGCGTCCACCCGAGCCAGCTCATCCAGCCCCACTTCGTCATCGAGGACCCGCGCGGCGAGGAGCCGATCCTCTCGATGCCCGGCGTCGCGCGCTTCGGCGTCGAGAAGCTCGTCCAGCGCGTCGGCAAGGACCTGGAGCTCGGGCTCTCGAGCGTCCTGCTCTTCGGCCTCTACTCGAAGAAGGACGGCCGCGGCACGTCCGCGTACGAGCCGAACAACGTCGTCGCGACCGCGGTCGCGCGCTTGCGCAAGGAATTCGGCGCGAAGCTGACGATCATGACCGACGTGTGCATGTGCGCGTCGATGGACCACGGCCACTGCGGGATCCTGCACGACGGCAAGGTGTTGAACGACGAGTCGCTGCCGTTGCTCTCGGCGATGGCGCTCTCGCACGCGCGCGCCGGAGCCGACGTCGTCGCTCCGAGCGACATGATGGACGGACGCGTCGCCGCGATCCGCGACACGCTCGACGAAGCGGGCTTCACCGACACCGCGATCCTCTCCTACTCGACGAAGTTCGCGTCGGGCTTCTACGGCCCGTTCCGCGACGCCGCCGACTCCGCGCCGAAGAGCGGCGACCGCAAGGCCTACCAGATGGACCCGCGCAACGGACGCGAAGCGGTGCGCGAGAGCGTGCTCGACGAGCACGAGGGCGCCGACATGCTGATGGTCAAGCCCGCGCTCGCCTACCTCGACGTGATCAAGGGCGTGCGCGAGGCGACCAACGTGCCGCTCGCGGCGTACAACGTCTCCGGCGAGTACAGCATGGTGAAGGCCGCCGCGAAGAACGGTTGGATCGACGAAGGCCGCGTCGTGAAGGAGATCCTGACCGCGATCGTGCGCGCGGGCGCCGACCTCGTCATCACCTACCACGGAACCGAAGCCCTGGAGAAGCGCTGGCTGTGACGAACCAACTCCTCGAACGTGCGCGCAAAGTGATGCCCGGGGGCGTTTCGAGCCCGGTGCGAGCCTTCGGCAGCGTCAAGGGCGAGCCCCCGTTCGTCGCGCGCGGCCGCGGCGCGACGATCACCGACGTCGACGGCAAGACGTACGTCGACCTCGTGTGCTCGTGGGGTCCGCTGATCCTCGGGCACGCGCACCCGGCGGTGATCGACGCCGTCGAGCGCGCGGCGCGCGACGGATTGTCGTTCGGCGCGACGTGCGCGGCCGAGGTCGAGCTCGCCGAGGCGCTGCTCTCGCGCTTCCCCTTCTGCGACAAGGTGCGCTTCGTCTCGACCGGCACCGAGGCCGTGATGAGCGCCGTGCGCGTCGCGCGCGGCTTCACCGGACGCTCGCGGATCCTGAAGTTCGACGGTTGCTACCACGGCCACTCGGATGCGCTGCTGGTCAAGGGCGGCTCCGGACTCGCGACGTTCGGCACGCCGTCGTCGGCCGGCGTGCCGGCGGAGTTCACCGCGCTGACCGACGTGCTGCCGCTCGACGACGACCAGGCGTTGAAGCAGTACTTCGCCGAGCGCGGCAAGGAGCTCGCGGTCGCGTTGATCGAGCCGCTGCCGGCGAACGTCGGCCTGCTGAAGCAGCGTCCGGAGTTCCTCGCGCTGCTGCGCAAGCTGACGCGCGAGCACGGCGCCCTGCTGCTCTTCGACGAAGTGATCTCGGGCCTGCGCGTCGCGCCCGGCGGCATGAGCGAGATCAGCGGCACGCAGCCCGACCTCGTCACGCTCGGCAAGATCGTCGGCGGCGGCATGCCGGTCGGCGCGTACCTCGCGCGCGGCGAGATCATGGACAAGGTCGCGCCGCTCGGGCCGGTCTACCAAGCGGGCACGCTCTCGGGCAATCCGGTCGCGATGGCGGCCGGGCTCGCGACGTTGCGCGAGCTCGCGCGGCCCGGCGCGTACCAGCGACTCGAGACGCTCGGCGCGGCGCTGCAAGCCCAGTTCGAGCGCGTGCTCGCGAAGCGCGAGGTCGTCGCGACGGTCGAGCGCCAGGGCTCGATCCTCTGGATCTCGATGCAGAAGGGCCCCGCGCCGCGCGCGTACCACCTGATCGACGGCTCGGCGGCGAAGGTCTACGGCGAGCTGCACCCGCGCTTGCTCGCGCACGGCCTGTGGGCGGCGCCCTCGTACTACGAGGTCGCGTTCGTCTCGCTCGCGCACGACGAGTCGCACTTGAAGCAAGCGGCGGAGGCGCTCGATCGGTCGCTCTCGGAGCTCGGCCGATGATGAGCCGCAAGAAGGCGTTCGTCCTCTACGCGAGCTCGGCGGCGTTCGTCGTCGCCCTGCTCGCGTGGTGGGCGTTCTTCTTCGGGCGGCAAGGCACGTTGCTCGCGAACCGGATGCAGCAAGCGGGCACGCCGCTGACCGACGAGCAGATCGCGGCCCTCCAAGCGGTCGCCGCGGAATCGCAGAAGATGTTCATCGCCGAGGGCGGGACGCTCTGCGTGCTGCTGCTCGGCGGGATGTGGTCGATCCTCCGGACGATGACCCGAGAGCTCGCTCTCGAGCGCCAGCAGAAGAACTTCCTCTCCGCGATCACGCACGAATTGCGCTCGCCGATCGCGTCGGCGCGCCTCTACGTGGAGAGCGTGCTGCTCGGGCGGGCAGACGGTGAGAAGCGCGATCGCTATCTTCAGCGGGTCATGCTGGACCTCGATCGCCTGCGGACGCGCGTCGACGACTTGCTCGAGACCGCCCGCGTCAACTCTTCCAAGCCCTCGCTCGACCTCGAGCCCGCCGATCTCTCGAGGATCGCGCGCGACGTCGTCGACCGGCTCTCCAAGGAACACGCCGTGCGCGGCGCGAAGATCGAGCTCGAGGCCGCCTCCGGCGTCTTCGTGCGCACCGACACGCGCGCGCTCGACACCGTGATCTCGAATCTGGTCTCGAACGCGGTCAAGTACGGCGGCAAGGATCCGCGCGTCGTCGTCCGCACCGAGCACACGCACTCGAAGGCGTTGCTCTTCGTGCGCGACTACGGCCCCGGGCTCTCCGGCGCGGATCCGAAGCGCATCTTCGAGCCGTTCGTGCGCGGCGACGACGACAACGTGCGCGCCAAGGGCGGCGTCGGGCTCGGTCTGTACCTCGTGCGAGAGCTCGTGACCGCGATGGGCGGCCGCGTGCGCGCGAAGGACGGCCTCGAAGGCGGCGGAACCCAGATCGAGATCGAGCTCGCGCTCGCGGAGTCGAAAGCATGAGCGGCGAGAAACTCCTGATCGTCGAGGACGAGGTCCACCTCGCCGAAGTCATCGCGGACAACCTCGAGCTCGAAGGCTACGCCGTCGAGGTCGTCGGCGACGGCCGCGAAGCGCTCGAGAAGATCCGCCGCGAGCCGCCGGCGCTGGTGTTGCTCGACGTGATGCTGCCCGGCATGGACGGCTTCGAGGTCTGCGAACGCCTGCGCGCCGAGAAGGTCGACGTGCCGATCCTGTTCATGACCGCGCGCTCCGACGCGGACGATCGCATCCGCGGGCTCGAGCTCGGCGGCGACGACTACCTCGGCAAGCCGTTCGAGCTGCGCGAGCTGATGCTGCGCGTCGCGGCGATCCTCAAGCGCTCGAAGTGGGCGAAGACCCGCGCGTCGTTCGGCGACACGCTGGTGCTCGGCGACGCGAGCGTCGACTTCAAGGGCTACACCGCCCAGGTCGGCGAGAAGGTCTACACGCTCTCGACCAAGGAAATCCTGATCCTGCGCACGCTCGCCGAGCGGCCGGGCGAGGTCATCTCGCGCGCCGACATCCTCGACCGGGTGTGGGGCTACGAAGCGTTCCCCACCGAACGCACCATCGACAACTTCATCGTGCGGCTGCGTCGGTTGCTCGAACCCGATCCGCAGAGCCCGCGCTACATCCACACCGTGCGCGGCACGGGCTACCGATTGACGCCATGACGATGCGCTCCGAAGACCGTCTGCTCGTGCGCGCGCTCCGCCGCGAGCCGCTCCCCCGTCCTCCCGTCTGGTTGATGCGCCAGGCCGGCCGCTATCTCCCCGAGTACCGCGCGGTGCGCCAGAAGGCCGGCGGGTTCCTCGAGATGATGCGCAACCCGGAGTACGCGTCGGAGGTCACGCTGCAGCCCGTGCGACGCTACGGGATGGACGCGGCGATCCTCTTCAGCGACATCTTGGTGCCGCTCGAGGCGATGGGCATGCAGCTCGTCTTCGACGAGCACGGGCCCTCGTTCCCCGTCCCGGTGCGCTCGCGCGGACAGGTCGACGCGCTCCAGGACGTCGATCCCGACCAGACGATGGGCTTCGTCGGCGAAGCGCTGCGTCGCACCCGTCGCGGGCTGCCCGACGAGACGGCGTTGATCGGCTTCTGCGGCGCGCCGTTCACGCTCGCGGCGTATGCGATCGAAGGCGGCGGCACCAAGTCGTTCGCCGCGACGCGCGCGATGATGTACCGCGACGAGAGCACGTTCCGCGCGCTGATGGACAAGCTCGCGGGCGTCGTCGCGCGGCACTTGCGCTACCAAGTGGTGCACGGCGCGGAAGCGGTGGTGCTGTTCGACACGTGGGCCGGGACGCTCGGCCACGACGACTACCTGCGCTACGCGGCGCCGTGGTCGCGCGCGGTGCTGCAGGAGCTCGCCGGCGTCGCACCGCGCGTGCTGTTCGTGCACGGCGGCGATCACCTGCTCGACGAGCTCGTCCGCAGCGGCGTCGAAGCCGTCGCGCTCGATTGGCGAACGCCGATCGGCAAGGCCTTCGACCGCTACGGCGATCGCGTCGCGCTCCAGGGCAACCTGGATCCCGCGACGCTGCTCGCGAGCCCGTCCGAGGTCGCGCGCCGCACCAACGCGCTGCTCGACGAGGTCGGCGGACGGCCGGGGCACATCCTCAACCTCGGCCACGGCATCTTCAAGGAAACCGATCCCGAGAGCGTCGGCGCCTTCGTGCGCTGCGCGAAGGAACGTGCGCGATGAAATCGGCCGACTTCGAGCTCGACGACGCGCTGCTGCTCGACCTCTCCGGTCCCGGCCCGCGCTACACCTCGTACCCGACCGTTCCGGAGTGGAACGAAGCCTTCGGCTCGAACGACGCGCTCGAAGCGATCGAACGCGCTTCCGAGCGGCCCGACGAACCGCTGTCGCTCTACGTGCACCTGCCGTTCTGCGGGCGGATGTGCCTCTTCTGCGGCTGCACGGTCGAGATCACCAAACGCCGCGATCGCGTCGAGCGCTACCTCGGCGCGCTCGAGCGCGAGTTCGAGCTCGTCTCGCAGCGCCTCGGCGCGCGCAAGAAGCTCGCGCAGCTCCACTGGGGCGGCGGCACGCCGACGCACCTCGATCCCGGCCAGCTCCAACGCGTGTTCGGGATGATCTCGAGCCGCTTCGAGATCCTGCCGGGCGCCGAGGTGTCGCTCGAAGCGCACCCGCACGTCACGACGTTCGAGCAGATCGACGTCCTGAAGAAGCTCGGCTTCAACCGCATCAGCATGGGCGTGCAGGACCTCGACCCGCACGTCCAGAAGATCATCCACCGCGACCAGACGACCGAGGAGACCGTCAACCTCGTCGCGTACGCGCGCAAGGTCGGCTTCGAGGGCGTCAACCTCGACCTGCTCTACGGCCTGCCCGAGCAGAACGAGCGCACGTTCGGCTCGACGCTCGACATCATCGCCTCGATCCGGCCCGACCGCCTCGCGGTCTACGGCTACGCGCACGTGCCGTGGCACAAGGAAGCGCAGCGCTCGCTCGAGCAGTACACGATGCCGACGCCGGTCGAGCGCGCGCGGCTGTTCGGGCTCTCGATCGAGAAGCTCGGCGCCGCGGGCTACGAGGTGATCGGCCTCGACCACTTCGCGCTGCCGACCGACGCGCTCTACCTCGCGATCGAACGCGGCATCCTGCACCGCAACTTCATGGGCTACACCACCGCGCCGGCCGAGCAGATGATCGCGCTCGGCATGAGCTCGATCTCGGACGTCGGCAACGCCTTCTTCCAGAACGCGCGCACGACCGAGGAGTACGAAGCGCGGATCGGCAAGGGCGAGCTCCCGATCGTGCGCGGCATGGTGCGCAGCGCCGAGGACGACCTCCGCCGCGCGGTGATCCAGGACGTGATGTGCCGCATGCGCCTCGACCTCGACGAGCTCGAAGTGCGCTTCCGCCGCCGCGACCTCGCCGCGCACTTCGCGAGCGAGTGGAAGGAGCTCGAGCGCTTCCAGAAGCTCGGCTTCTGCACCGTCGGCCCGCGTCGACTCGACGTGACGCCGAAGGGTCGACTCTTCCTGCGCCACCTCGCGATGGTGTTCGACGCCTACCTGAAGAACAAACCGAAGAGCGGCGAAGAGCGCTTCTCCCGCACGGTCTGATGATCCAGTCGGTGCACGAGCCCGAGCGGTTCGACACGCTCGTCGTCGGCGCCGGCATCGCGGGGCTCGCGTACGCGCACGCGCTCGGGCCGAACGCGGACGTCGTCGTGCTCGAAGCCTCCGAGCGCGTCGGCGGCGTGATGCGGACGGTCGCGAGCTCGTCGGTCGCGGGCGTGCGTTGGGAGCTCGGCCCCGAAGCGGTCTCGGACGACGCGCCGGCGACGTTGGAGCTCGGTCGAGAGCTCGGAGTCGAGTTCGTCGTCGTGCCCGAGAACGCGCGCAAGCGTTTCGTGGTCCACGAAGGCGCGCTGCACGAATTGCCGATGACGCTCGGTGCGCTGCTGCGCACGGAGCTCGTCGGCGGCCGCGCGAAGCTGTTCGCGCTGGGCGAGCGGCTGCGGCCGAAGGGCGCCGGCCTCGACGGCTCGCTGTGGGACTTCGCGGCGGCGCGGCTCGGGCCCGAGCTCGCGGACGCGCTCGCCGATCCGGTCGCCGCCGGCATCTGGTGCAGCGACGCGAAGAAGCTTTCGCTGCGCGCCAACCTGCCGCAACTCGCCGCGATGGTCGAACGCCACGGCAGCCTGACGAGCGCTTTGCTCGCGCGCCGCGGCCCTCCGCCGGCGCCGATCCGACCGAAGGGCGGTTGGGGCGCGCTGCCGGCGGCGCTCGCGGGCAAGCTCGGTCCTCGAGTGCGGCTCGCGCGGCCGGTGAGGAGCCTCGAGCACGTCGGCACGCGTTGGCGCGCGACGCTCGACGGCGCGGCGATCGAAGCGCGGCGCGTCGTGCTCGCGACACCCGCGGCAGCGGCGGCCGAGCTGGTGACGCCGTTCGCGCCGGAGCTCGCTGCGGAGCTCTCCGCGATCGTCCACGAGAGCCTCGCCGCGATCACCCACGTCTGGCCGCGCGCGAGCGTCGCGCATCCGCTCGACGGCTTCGGCTACCTCGTCTCGCGCGGCGAGCGCGATCTCCAGATCTCGACGCAGTTCTCGACGTCGATCGATCCGACCAGCGCACCGGCGGGCACTGTCGTGCTGCGCACGCGCGTCGGCGGCGCGCGCAATCCGCTCGCGGCGGAGCTCTCCGACGACGATCTCGCCGCGGTGGTGATGTACGAAGTCGCGCCGCTGCTCGGGCTCACCGGCGATCCGCTGCTGCTCGCGACGACGCGCTCGCCGAAGGTGCTGCCGCGCTACGACCTCGACCACCCGCGACGGGTGCAAACGATCGACGCGATGGTTTCGGTGCTGCCGGGTTTCGAGCTGGTCGGCAACTACCTGCGCGGCGCGGGCGTCAACGCGATCGTCGCGGACGCGCGGGCGCGCGCGCACGCCTGACGCACGCGTTCGCACGACGGCTGCGAGCTTCCCCCATCCCGGCGGTTCGCGCGCGTCGAGCTCGCCGTGCCGGCGCTTCGAGCCCGGCCCGACCGTCGCGGCTCGAAACGTCCGGCACCGTACGGATGGCCGCGCGCCCGCTTGGTGCTACGTTCGGCGCGTTCTCCGAGCAGCGAAAGGACACGCCATGTGGGATCGTCGACAGCTCTTGGTGTCGGGTGCGGTGGTCGCGAGCACGCTCGCGGCGGCTTCGTTGAGCTCGTGCGCGAGCTCCAAGCCGCTCGCGGCGCCCGCGGGCAAACGCAAAGGTCGCTACGAGAAGCTCCGCATCCTCCACGTCGGCGTCGGCGGCAGCATCGCGCCGTGGGATCGCAACGAGCTCAAGGCGCACCCCGACGTCGTCTTCACCGGGCTCTGCGACGTCGACTCGAACGCGCTCGCCGAGGTCTCGAAGGAGTTCCCCGAGGCGTTCACGTGCAAGGATTTCCGCGACGCATTCGAGAAGCACGCCGACGAGTTCGACGCCGTGCTCGTCTGCGTGCCCGATCACAACCACGCTGTCGTCATGCTCACCGCGCTGAAAGCCGGCAAGCACGTCTACGGTCAGAAGCCGCTCGTGCAGCAGCTCTCCGAGGTCGTCGCGATGGAGCGAGCGCTCGCCGCGCGGCCGAACCTCGTCACGCAGGTCGGCAACCAACGCATGGGCCCGACCGGACGCCAATACGCGGTCGACATCCTGCGCCGCGGCTTGCTCGGGAAGGCGATCGAAGCGCACGTCTGGGTCAACGGCCCGCCCGATCAAGGCGACGGCTACTTCTACTACGGCGGACTGAAGGATCCGACGCCGCCGCCGGAGAACGTCGATTGGCCGCTGTGGCTCGGTTGCGCCGAGGACGCGCCGCACCGCGAGGGCTTGGTCGGTCTGCGTTGGCGCTCGTCGTGGGACTACGGCACCGGCCAGCTCGGCGATTGGTGCACGCACCTGCTCGACGTCCTCTACTACGCGTACGACCTCGGCTCGCCGCAAGCGGTGCTCTCGCACACGCGCACGCCGTCGGACTTCTATCACGCCCAGCACGTGCACTCGGTGCTCTCCTACGCCGGCGGAGGCAAGCGGTTCGCGCGACCGGTCTTCCCCGTGCACTACAGCGACAAGGGCCAGTTCCCGTCGCGCGCCGCGCTCGGATTGCCGGCGGGCGAGTTCGCGCGCACGGGCACGCTGGTCGTCTGCGAGAACGGCGTGCTCTACGTGCAGCCCGAAGGCGAGCTCGAGGTCTGGCAGGACGGCCAACCGGTCGATTGGAAGACGCTGCGCGGCCTCGGCACCTGCACCGAGCGCAATCACTGGCGCTCGTGGGTCGACACGATCCAAGGCTACGACGGTGCGTACCTCCAGTCGCCGTTCTCGGTCGCCGTGCGGATGGCGGAAGGCGGCTTGCTGTGCTCGCGCGCGGCGCGTTTCCCCGGGCGCGAGCTCCTGTGGGACAAGTCGAAGCTCGCGTTCACCAACCACCAGGAAGCGACCGACACGCTGGTGCGCCGCAGCTATCGACCGGGCTTCGAGCTGCCGAGCTTCTGAGCTCGCGCTTCGTCGACGCGAGCACGATCCTCGCGGATTCGGACTGGAATGCGGTCGCGAAGACCGCGTAGGCTCGCGCTCGTCATGAGTTCGCCGCTCGCGCTGCTCTTCCCCTACGACGGACCGATGTCGGACGACGAAGTCGGCATCACCGTGATGGCTTCGTTCGCCTGGCTGATCACCGGCTTGGTGTGGGTCCATCGCCTGCGCCATCGCAAGCACGTGCTCGGCGCGACGCCGTGGAAGCGCGCGCTGCAGTGGAGCGGCCTCCAGGCGGTCGCGGTCGTCTACGTCGTGCTCGAGCTCTGGTCCGCGAGCGACGTCCGCGACGACGCGCGCTACCTCTACATGTACTCGGCGATCGGCGGCGCGTGGATCGGCCTCGCGATGCTCTTCACGCCGCTGTTCGGCCTCAGCACCGTCGACGACGTCGTCGAGCGACGCAATCCGGCGGCCGCGCTCGCGCTGCTCGGGCTGCCGTTCGCGATCGCGCTCGCGTACGCCGGCGGCAACATCGGCGACGGGCCGGGTTGGTGGGTCGTGTTCTTCAGCTCCGGTGTCGCCACGCTCGTGCTCGCGTTGCTCGTGACTTCGTCGCTGTCGCTCGGCCGCGCGGCCGACAGCCTGACGGTCGAGCGCGACGTCGCGACCGGCGTGCGCTTCGCGCTGGTCTCGATCGCGGAGGGCCTGGTGCTCGGCCGGGCCGCCGCGGGCGACTGGGTCTCGGCGGAAGCGACGTTGATCGACCTCGCGGCGCGCGGCTGGCCGGCGTTGGTGCTCGGCGCGGTCGCGGTGGTGCTCGATCGCGGCTTGCGGCCGACGCCGGAGAGCCCGCGTCGCAGCGTCTTCGCATGCGGCGTCGTGCCGGGCCTCGCGCTGCTCGCCGCGGCGTGCGTCTGGGTCGTGCGCCTCGGAGCGTTGCCGTGAACTCGCCGCTCGCGGTCGCGCCGCGTTTCTCGAGCTCGGAGTACGCCGAGCTGCGCCGCCGCACGATCTTCGAGTGCGGCAAGTGGGATCCGCAGTACGAGGACGGCTGCGTGCTCGCGGAGTTCGCGCTGGTGTTGACGCCCGAGGTGCGCGACGAGCTCGGCGAGCTCGCCGAAGCGCTCGCGCGCGAAGCTCTGGCCGCCGAGGCCGAGCTCGCCGCTCGTCCGGAGCTGCACGCGGAGCTCGGGCTGCCGCGCGCGATCCGCAGCGCGCTGCGCGAGGCTCGCGAGCTCGGGCTCTCGCCCGGCGTCGCGCGCGTCCAGCGCTTCGACTTCCACTGGACGACCGACGGTTGGCGCATCTCCGAGGTCAACAGCGACGTCCCCGGCGGCTTCATCGAAGCGTCGGGCCTGAGCCGGCTCGCCGCGGAGACGCTCGGGCTCGCGCTCGCGGGCGATCCGACCGCGGCGCTGGCCGACGCGCTCGCGCGCGCGACGCCGCCGGATGGCGCGATCGGGCTCGTCCACGCGACCGCGTTCACCGACGATCGCCAGGTGATGCTGCACGTCGCGCGCGCGCTCGAGGCCCGCGGGCGACGGACGTGCCTGCTCGATCCGACGCAGCTCGACTGGCTCGACGGCCGCGCGAGCGCGGCGACCGCGTGGTTCGCGGGGCCGTTGGACGCGCTCGCGCGCTTCTTTCCCGCCGAGTGGCTCCCGAACCTGCCGGCGAGCTCGCGCTGGCGGCACTTCTTCCGCGGCGCGCGCACACCGCTCTCCAACCCGGGCGCGTCGTTGTTGGTGCAGTCGAAGCGCTTCCCGTTGGTGTGGGACGAGCTCGCGACGCCGCTGCCGACCTGGCGCGCGCTGCTGCCGGAAACGCGGTCGCCGCGCGAGGTCGATTGGCGCGCGAACGACGCGTGGTTGGTCAAGCCGGCGCTCGGCCGCGTCGGCGACGGGATCGGTCTGCGCGATGTCGTCGCACCGCGCGAGTGGCGTGCGATCGCACGGTCCGCGCGCTGGTTCCCCGCGCATTGGGCCGCGCAACGGCGCTTCGCGGCGCTCCCGGTCGAAGCCGGCGGCGAGCCGCTCTACCCCTGCCTCGGCGTGTACGTGATCGACGGCCGACGCGCCGGCATCTACGGTCGCATCGCGCGCCGCCCGTTGATCGACGCGCGCGCGCAGGACATCGCGGTGTTGGTGAACGCATGAACGAACTCGAGCTCTACTCGCGTTGGGCGCCGGACGACGGGGCGTGGACTCCGTGGGTGAAGCCGGTGCTCTTCGCGGCGCCGCACACGCTCGCCGACGAAGAGCGCGAAGCGTGGCGAGCCGCCGCCGAGCGCGCGCGCGGCCGTTGGACGCCTCCGCGGCCGGGCGACACCGCGCTGGTGCTCGACCTGCCGGGCCCGGACGCGCTCGCGCTCGCCGTCGAGTGCGCGGCGCACGGCTATCGGCCGGTGCCGTTGTTCAACTCGTGCCTCGGTCGCAACGCGGTGGTGCCGAACGAGCCGCTGCGCGCCGGGCTCGAGCTCGGCGTCGACGCGCTCGCGGCCGCGCGACTGCTTCGCGACGCGGCGCCCGCGTTCGTGCTCGACGCGCGGCGCGGCCAAGGCGGACCGAAGCCGCTGATGTTCGACAATCGCTGGCGCGTGTTCGCTCAGGACTTTCCGTCGGCGAACGTGCTGCTCTCGCGCGGGATCCGGAGCGTCGTGCTGGTCCAAGCGGGCACGAACTCGCCGAGCATCGATCTCGCGCACGTCCTGCTGCGCTGGCAGACCGCCGGGCTCTCGATCCAGGCGGTCGACCTCGCGTCGACGTCGCCCGCGCCCGCGCCGATCCGCGTCGCGAAGCCGGCGTGGTACGGCGCGCTCTTCCAGCGGCTCTTGGTGACGATCGGCCTGCGGCGCAACTCCGCCGGCGGCTTCGGCGAGGTCGTGCCCGACGCGACGACCACCGGCACCGGCTTCGCCTGAGCTCAGCGACCCTGCATCGCGTCGTCGAGCGCGGTGAGCGCCTTGCCTCGCTCGTAGTCGCCGAGCGAACGGGCGATCTCACGGTACGCGCGCTCGAGCTCGGGATCCTTGGCCGCGCGATCGGCGGTCGCCGCGAGCACGAGCTGCTTCTCGTAGTCGGAGTCCATCTCCGCGGTCGCGGCGAGCACCGCGGCAACGCGCTCGCGATCGAGCGCGACGGCGTCGAGCAACGCGACCAGCGCGTTGCGCCGCTCGTAGTCGGAGTCGAGCGAACGGCACGCGGCGACGTACGCGGTCGCGAGCTCCGGCGCTCCGCCGCGCTTCGCGACCGACTTCAGCACCGTGCCGAGCTCGTAGTCCGAGTCGATGCGCTCCGCCGCGAGCGCGAGCCGCCGCGCGGCGGAACCGACGTCCCCGCGATCGTGCGCCAGACCCGCCTCGAGCGTGCGCCGCAGCTCGTAGTCGGAGTCGAGCAGCGTCGCCGTTTCCTCCCAGGCCTTCGCCGCCGTCGGGTCGGCGCCGGCGAGCTCCGCGGCGTCGATCAGCAGCTCGGCGAGCTCGTAGTCGGACTCGATGCGCTTCGCGGCGCCGAGCAACTGCCCGGCGCGCGCGCCGTCGATCGTCTCGTGCTCGAACACCGCGCCGAGCGCTCGGCGCAGCTCGTAGTCCGAATCGAACGACTGCGTCGCCGCCACGACGCGGCCGAACTGCGCCTCGTCGAGGTCGACCGTGCGCACCAGGCCGGCGACGTACTCGACCTTCGCGTGCTCGCCGCGGACGAGCTCGATCTCGTCGAGCACCGCGCCCGCCCCGCCGCGCGCGAGCAACCGACCGATGCGCGCCTCCGCGTCGAAGCCGGACTCGCGGAACATCCGCGGCAGCGCGCCTGCGAGCCAGCGCTTCGCTTCGTCGTCGAACGGCTGCTCCTCGCCGTCCTGCGTGTAGGTGCGCAAGAGCTCGCCGGAGTGCCTCGCGCGGACTTCGTAGGCGCGTTCGACGCCGCCGACGATCTCCTCGAGCTCGAACGTCGCGCTCGGACCGAGCGTCGCGACGTCGGACTCGTCCTCGAGGAACGTCACCGCGCCGTCGCACTTCACCGCGAGCTCGTAGTCCTTGCGCGACACCCAGACGCGCAGCTCGTCGTCGCCGGTGGTGATCGAGATCGACTCGCCGCCGAGCCGGTGGAGCGTGCGGACCTCGCAGCTCGGCAGACAAAGCGCCGCGAAAGCGACCGACGCGAACAGACGCAAGCAAGACGGACGCGAGAGCGATCGAGCGCGCATGGGAGGATCCTCTGGGGCCGAGCGGCCGGCTCGGCGGGACGTGGGGACTCGGTGCGCCAGTCTATGCGCGAACGGCGTCGTCGGATTTCCGGGCGGCGCGTTCAGGGTCCGAGGCCGAGTTGCGACCTCGCATTGACCGCGCGCGCCGGATCGACCTCCGCGAGCCGCCGACAGGCTTCCTCGGCGCGCGCGCGGTCCTTCTGGAGCGAGTAGGCGAGCGCGAGGTTCTCGAGCGAGTCGGCATGGCGGGGCTCGAGCTCCAACGCGCTCTCGAACTGCGCGACCGCTTCCGGATAGCGCCCCAAGTTGAGGAACGCGACCCCGAGGTTGTTCCACGCGTCGAGGTTCGAGTCGTCGAGCTCGAGCGAGCGTCGATACGCGGCGACCGCTTCGTCGCGCTCCATGCGCTGCAGCCGGACGTTGCCGAGGTTGTAGTACGCCGCGGCGTAGCGCGGGAAGATGCGCACGGCCTCCTCGAAGCACCGCAGCGCGGGCTCGAGCTCTCCGCGACCGAGACGTTGGTTGCCGAGGTTGTTCCAGGCGAGCCAACTGCGCTCGTCGACGTCGATCGCGCGCCGATACAGCGAGTCGTTGTCGCGCCAGTGCGCGGTCTGCATCCACGTGACGACGCCCAGAGCGATCGACACGCCGGCGCCGACCGACGCGACGGTCGCGAGCTGCTCGGGCCTGCGCTCGAGCCACTCGCCGACCGCCCAGACCACCGCGAGGAACACTCCGATCGACGGCAGATACGTGTAGCGATCGGCGTACGCCTGCGAGCCGACCTGGACCAACCCGATGACCGGCACCAGCGTGCCGAGGAACCAGAGCCCCCCGACCAGCAGGTACGGCCGCCGCACGCGCTCGCGCCACGCGACCAGGAAGAGCGCGATCAGGAGCACGGCGGAGAGGGCGAGGGGCGCGAGCTCGATGCCGATCCCGAGCGTCGACGGATGCGGATAGAACACGCCGAGCGACGCCGGCCAGACGATTTTCGCGAGGTACGTGCCGTACGCGACCACCGCGTTCGCCGCGCGCTCGTCGAACGGGAACGTCGCGAGGCTGCCGGTCGCCGAGCCGGCGGCTTGCACCGCCCACGTGACGTAGCTCGACAGGAACGCGAGCACCAGGAACGGCGCCTTCTCGGCGACCAACGGCTTGACCCGCGCGGAGCCGCCGGGCTCGAACGGCGTCCAGCGACGCAGCGGCCACACGTCGAGCAGCAACAGCACCGCGGGCAACGTCACCGCCATCGGCTTCGCGAGCAGCGCGAGCACGAAGAGCCCGACCGACGTCCAATACCGTCCGAGCGACGGCGCGCGCACCCAGCGCACCCACGCGCCGAGCGTCAGGATCCAGAAGAACGCGGAGAGCACGTCCTTGCGCTCGGCGACCCACGCCACCGACTCGACGTGCAGCGGATGGAGCCCGAACAGCGCCGCGACGAACGCGCTGCGACCCTCGGCGCCGGTCAGCGCGCGCAGCACGAAGAAGAGCGCGACGGTGCTCGCCGCGTGCAACAGGACGTTGACCCAGTGATGGCCCGCGGGCTCGAGCCCGAACAGGCTGACGTCGAGCATGTGCGACAGCCACGTCAGCGGGTGCCAGTTCGACGAGTGCGTCGCGGTGAACGCCCAGCCGACGCCGTCGAGCGTCAGCCCGCCGCGCACCGCGTCGTTCTCGTACACGTACGCGCCGTCGTCGAAATCGACGAACGCGTTGCCGCCGACGCGCAGGTAGACGGCGATCGCCGACACCGCCAGGGCGAGCGCGATCGAAACGGTCCTCGTCCGGGGCGTGAGCGGCGGCATCGGGTGCGGCGCAGCGTAATCGATCGCGGGCCGCGTCGCCGATACGTCCAAAGGCAGGTCGCGCGCCGTTCGGAGGCGGCTTTCCGGCGAGCGCGGGGCCGAACGTCCTCGCCCGGCGACGGCGCCAACCGTCCGCGACCGGCGCGCTACTTCGGCGGCGCGAGGCGGTCCGCGCAGTGCGTGCGCAGGTGCGCCGCGAGCTCGCGCGCCATCGCGTGGTTCGCGCGGCCGTCGTAGTGACCGTCGTACGGCACGATCGGCGCCTCGCCGAGCTCCAGGGCGAGCGCCCGCACCGCCGGCCGCAAGTCGAGCGCCGGCAACCCCTGCTCGCGCGCGATCGCGAGGACGCGCGTGCTCCGCGGATCGGCCGCGTCGGACTCGCGCAACGCCCGCGCGGCCGGCACGACGGCGACGACGACGCCGAAACCGAGCTCGGCGCCGAGCTGCTTCATCCGCGCAAGCTCGCGCCCGAGCCTGGCGAACGCCAACTCGACCTCGTCGGCGGTCGGCGGCTCCAACACGAGCTCTCGCCACACGTCGTGCAGTCGCATCACCAACGCGCTGCGCCGCGCGAGTTGCTTCAAGTGCCACTTCGTCCGCGCGACGAAGCTGTCGGGCGCGCCGAAGTCGAACACGACCGGTCCGCTGGCCTCGAGCCGCGCCGCGAGCGCCGGCAAGTCGTACGCCTCGAGGTCGTTGAAGTACCACGCGAGCACGACGACGTCGGGTTGGACGCGCGGAGCGAGCTCCTCGAGCAACGCGAGCTCCTGCGCCGTGTCGTAGCTGCGCACGCCGCCGTTGATCGCGCGCACCGGGGCACCGAGCTCGCGCTCGAGCCACACCGGGAGCGTCTGGTCCTCGGCGACGCCCTGGCCGAACGTCGTGCTGTCGCCGACGACGAGCACGCGTCGTTCGCCCTCCGCCTTGGACCCGACCTCTTCGCCGCGCAGCCCGAGCGCGTTGACGCGCACCGACTCGCGGTACGTGAAGTGCTCGCTCGACGGCACCATCTCGAAGCCGCGCGTCGGATGCGCGCGCACCGTCATCAGCGGCAACTGCTCGGGCAGCGGAACTCCGTAGAGCAACCGCGCGACGATCTCGCCGAGCGCGAACGCGACCAGCAAGCCGCAGCCGAGCGCCGCGAGCTTGCGCCGCCGCGCTCGCGGCTCGGTCCCCGCGCGCGGCTCCACCTGAACGTCGTCCATTCCGCGGAACCTTCGAAGCGCATCTTTGCACGCGCGGCGGCGGCGAGCACGCGCGCATCGAGCCGATGTGCCGCGCGCGAATGTTGGGACTCGCGCGCGAGAGCCCTCGCCGTCGGGTTCGCGCTCGGGAACTCGTCCGCGGGGCTCGCATCGGCGGACCGAGTGCGCAGTCGATCGGACCCTTCGCGCACCGAACGTCCTTCCACGCGCCCGGCGCGCCGCTCCACCCTCCGACCTGCGGCGCAGAGCGGCGAATCGCCCGCCGGGTTAGGCTCGCACGACCGACTCGCAATCCTTCGGAGGCCCTCATGCTCTTCACGCTCGTCGTCCAACCGCTCGCCTTCCTCGCCCTCGCCCAGGACCGTCCGTTCGTGCGGATGCACGACGACGTGATCCGCTTCGTCGACGCTCCGTTCGAGCCCGTCAAGCTCGCGACGACCGCGGCGACCGTCTGCGGCAATTCCGCAGCCGGCTGGCACAACCAAGCGGTCCCCGGCGGCGGCACGTTGAGCCCGGTCGCGTTCGCGAACTCGGCGAACATCGACGGCTCCGGTCGCTCGGTGTTCTTCGCGCAGGTCACCGGAGTGGCGCGCAACCAAGGCATCTTCACGGCGGACGCGAGCGGCGTGCAGCCGATCGCCGTCGGCTGCGGCTCCGGCGGCGGCAGCGGCACGTTCGGCGGCGGCCTCGGCGACCCGACGCCGATCGGCGGCACGTTCAGCGGCTTCTTCGGCGGCACGTTCTTCGTCCCCGGCACCAACCGGCCGGGCGACGTGCTCTTCATGTCCGACATCGACAACGGACCGGTCAGTCGCGCGTTGTTCCTCTACCGGCGCGGCACGAGCTCGTTCGCGAAAGTCGCAGCGCCCGGCGACGTGTCGCCGGCCGGCGGCACGCTGTCGGCGGTCGGGCCGGGCTCGGTCAACGACGCGGGCGACGTCGTCTTCCTCGCGCTCGGCAGCGGCGGTCCCGCGCAACAGATCCTGAAGTGGTCGAACGGCGTGCTCACCAAAGTCGCGGCGAGCGGCGACCCCGCGCCCGGCGGCGGCAACTACACGCAGGTCGGCGGGGAATCGCTCGGCTTCTCCGACGGCACGACGATCCCGGTCGGCCCGTTGCCCGACATCAACGCGAACGGCGACATCACGTTCCGGCCGTTGGCGTCCGGCGCGGTCTCGCGCGGCATCGTGCTCGTCAAGAACGGCACGCCGCAGTGGTACGTCACCGTCAACGACGCGACGCCGATCGGCGGCAACTTCTTCGACATCCCGGCCGCGCACCTCTCCGACGCCGGCGAGATCGCGTTCTACGCGGACGTGAAGGTGTCGCCGACGCAGTTCAGCGGCGGCTGGTTCGCCGGCAAGCCCGGGAACTGGCGCAAGCTGCTCGCGTTCAACGATCCGATCGACGGCGGCATCTGCTTCGGCTTCGGCTGGTCGCGCAACCCGCTGCAAGCGATCTCGAACGACGGCACGGTCGCGATCTGGACCAGCGTCTATTACGGGCCGAGCAACTCGAAGGAGGAAGAGCTCCTGATCGACGCCTCCGGCGCGATCACGATCGTCGCGAAGCAGTCGACCGCGACGCCGCTCGGCGGCACGTACGGGATCCTCGATCCGTGGCCGTCGCGGCTCGCGCTGCGCGGCACGTTCGGCGCAGCGACGCCGGGAGCGTCGTTCGGCGCGCTGAACGCGCACTTCACGTACACGGAGTGCACGCCGACGCCGGTCGTGTACTGCGCGGCGAAGGTCAACAGCCTGGGCTGCACGCCCGCGATCGCGTTCAGCGGCGCCTCGAGCGCGAGCGCGACCAGCGGGTTCACCGTCAGCGCCTCGCAGTTGCTCAACAACAAGAACGCGCTGTTGATCTACGGCCTGAACGGCCGCGCGACGACGCCGTTCGGCGGCGGGACGCTGTGCTTCGCGGCGCCGATCAAGCGCTCGATGCTGCTCGCGACCGGCGGCAATCCCCCGCCGACCGATTGCTCCGGCGCGCTCGCGGTCGACCTCAACGCGTTCGCGGCGGGCGTGCTCGGCGGAAGTCCGTCGCCGCTGCTCTCCGCGCCGGGCTCGGTCGTCGACTGCCAGTTCTGGAGCCGCGACCCGGGCTTCTCCGCGCCGAACAACATCTCGCTCACCGACGCCGTCGAGTACGTCGTCGGGCTCTGACGCTTCGACGTCGCGGACCCGCGACGTCCACGGTCACTTCGCGAGCTCGCGCTCGAGCTCGTCCGCTCGCGTGCCGTGGCCACCGTCGGGCTCGCGTTCGTGCCAAGCGCGACACACGTCGCGCAAGAGCTGCTTCGCCTCCACGACGACCGCCGCCGGCACGTCGCGAGCGTGCGAGCCGCGCTCGATCACGTAGTCGAGCATCGACTCGGCCTCCGCGAACGCACCACGAGCACGGAGCACGTGCGCGAGACCGATGCGCGATCGCAGCGTCAACACGTAGTCCTCGCCGCGCACGGCGCGAAGGCCCTCGAGCGCTTCGCGATAGAACGGCTCGGCTTCCGCGGGTCGACCCGCCAACCGCAGCGTCGACGCGAGCGCGCGGATCGCCTCGAGCGTGTCGGGATCGCGCTCACCCAGCGCCTTGCGGCGGACGGCCGTCCACTCTCGCGCGAGGGCTTCGGCTTCGTCGAGCCGACGCTGCGCACGCACTGCTTCCTCCAAGTTGCTCTCGACCGAAAGCGTCGTGCGATCGGTATCTCCCAGGGTCGCGCGGTAGCCGAGCCACGTCTCTCGAAGGCACGGCTCGGCCTCGTCCGCGCGCCCCGAGTTGATCAGCAGGACGCCGAGGATGCGCAGCGCACCCAACAGACGCGAGTCGTGTGGATCGACGGTGGCGCGCCAACCAGCGATCGTCTCGCGCAAGAGCGCCGCGGCTTCCGGGAGCTTGCCCTGCGCCTGACACACGAGCGCGAGATTGTGGATCGCGGAGAGCGTGCTCGAATGCCGATCGCCGAGCAGCCCGCGCTGGCTCGCGACCGTCGCTCGGAGGAGCTCCTCGGCTTCGTCGCGCCGACCCGCACGCAGCAGCAGCAACCCCAGGTTGTTGGCGGCGGTCAGCGCGTCCGGCTGTTCGCTCGCGTGCTGCTCGCGCCGCAGATCGAGTGCCTCGCGCAGGCACGTCTGGGCTTCCTCGACGCTGCCACGCACCTCCAGCACCGACGCCAGGTTCACCAACGGCTGGAACACGTCCGTGCGCGCGGCGCGACTTCGCGTCACCGACTCCCGCGCGAGCCGTTCGGCTTCCTCGGACTCGTTGAGCTGCTGCAAGAGCAGCGCGAGGCTGCTCATGCACGAAAGCGTGTTCGGATGGTCCGGGCCGAGCACCTCGCGATAACCGTCGAGCGCTTCACGGTAGAGCGGCTCGGCTTCGGCCGCGCGCCCGAGCGCTCGCAGGTGCAGCCCGTGCATATTGATCGCCGAGAGCGTGTCGGTGTCGCGATCGCCGGCCTCTCGCCGCAGGACCGCGAGCGACTCGCGCGCCGTGCGTTCGCCGAGCTCGAACAACCCGAGGTCCCACATCGACTTGGCCAACGGCATCTGCAACTGTGCCTTGAGCTTCGGGCGGTCGGCGTACTCCACCTCGAGGCTCGCCAGCGTGCGCTCGAAGATCTGCTCCGAAAGCACTCGCCGCGCTGCGTTCGTCGGATTCGCTCCGACCAACGCGCCGTCGAACTGCGTCAACGCCGCCGTGATCTCGTCGGGCGAGCGCGCGTCGCGGCGCAACGACTCCGCGACCTCGCTCCGCAGGCTCGCGACCATCGATCGCCCGAACTCGTCGACCGGGACGTCGGCGATCAATCGCGACTGGAAGTCGGCCACGATGCGCGTTTCGAGCGCATTCGACTCGGCGCGAGCCGCGTTCTCGTCGGCCTCTCGCTTGAGCGCCATCGAGGCGACGAGCCCGACGACGAGCACGATCAACGCCGCCGCCAACGATGCCGCGAGCGCGCGATTGCGTTGCACCCACTTCACGGTCTCGGCCCACGTACCCGTCCGATAGGCGGAGACGACTCTGCGCTCGAGGAACGCGCGCAGGTCCGCGGCGAGCGCCGACATGTCCGGGTACCGCTCGTGCCAATCGCGCGCCATCGCCTTGTCGCAGATCGCGACGAGCTCGAGCGGCACGCGACCGGCCTGGGCGGCGAGCGGAGCGGGCGGCCCCCTTCGGACGGCTTCCCACACTTCGAGCTGCGTCGCATTCGACGCGTGCGGCAGGTACGGAGGATGGCCGGCGAGCAACTCGTAGAGCATCGCGCCGACCGCGTAGACGTCGGCCTGCGGTCCGATCTCGCCGAGCCGCCCCGAAGCTTGCTCCGGCGCCATGTACGCAGGCGTTCCGAGCACGTCGCCGTCGAGCGTGTGGAGCGACGTCTCCGTGGTGCGTCCGCGTTGCTCGGATCGCACGCCTCGCACGGGGGCGTCGCTCGGCGCCGCGCTCGAAGCGGAGCTCTCCGGCTGACCGAGGATCCGCGCCAAGCCCCAGTCCATGACGTGCACTTCGCCGAACGCGCCGACCATGACGTTCGGCGGTTTCAGGTCGCGATGGATCACGCCTTTCGCGTGCGCGTAGGCGAGCGCCTCGCACGCGCGCAAGAGCACGTCGAGGACGCGCGTGGTGTTCCACTCGTCGTCGCCGTCACGGTGTCGCGCGAAGACCTCCGCGAGCGTGATGCCCTTCACGAGCTTCATCGTGAAGTACGCGCGCCCCGCATCGTCGCAACCGAGCTCGTGCACCGGCACGATGCCGGGGTGCTCGAGCTGACCGGTCACCTGCGCTTCCTCGAGGAAGCGCGCGAGCCGTCCACGTTCGCGCGAGTCCGTGCTCGACGACGCGTCCGTGCGCTCGGAAAGGACGACTTTCATCGCGAGCTCGCGACGGAGGTCCTCGTCCCACACCTTGAGGATCGAGCCCATCCCGCCGCGCGCGAGCTCACCGGCGATCCGGTAGCGCTCGAACGCGTTGCGTCGATTCGCGCAGCGCGCGAGCACGTCCTCGGCGGCGGCGTCCCCCGGTTCCCGCGATTCCGTCATGGAGCGGCGGATGATAGCGGGGCCGACGCGCTCGGGCCGCGCTGGAAACGCAGGAGCCGGCAGTCGCTCGACCGCGCGGACGTCGAACGCCGGTGCGCCGGGGTATTCGTGCAGCGCTGCCCGGAATCTCCCGCGATCAGCGCGGCGAGAGCCGCTTCTTCCAGCGCTCGTAGAGCTGGGTCTGGCGGTTCGAGAGGTCCTGACGCACGCCGCCGATGAAGGAGTACGTCACCGGCGAGCGGATCTCGAGCAGGTCGCCGCGGGTCACGATCACGTCGGCGACCTTGCCGACCGCGAGCGAACCGACCTCGTGCTCCATCCGCAGGATGCGCGCCGCGTAGAACGTGATCGCGCGCACGGCTTCCGCGTGCGGCAACCCGTACGCGCTCGCCATCGCGGCGTGGAACGCGACGTTGCGAGGGTTCTCCGCGTCGTCGGACTCGATCGCGAACGGCACTCCAGCGCGCGCGAGCACCGCAGCGTTCGCGTACGGCGCGTCGTACGGCGAGAACTCGTCGGTCGGCAGATCCAGCACCGGCCCGACCACCACCGGGAGCTTCTCCGCGGCGAGCACGTCGACGACCTTCCACGCTTCCCTGCAGCCGTAGAGCACCGCGTCGAGCTTCTGCTCGCGGATGAAACGCACCGCGGCGAGGATCGTCTGCGCGTTCTGCGCGTGCACCGCGACCCTTCGCTCTGCGTTCGCATACGGAGCGAGCGCCGCCTTGCGCGGATCGAACGCCGGCGCGGCGAGCCCCTGGATCCGCGCTTCGTCGACCAGCCGCGCGTACTCGCGCGCCTCGACGAACTTCTTCTCGAGCGCCTTGAGCGCGTCGCTCTTCTTGCCCTTCTCCTTCGCGTCGTTCGCGACGCGCGGGAAGTCGACGTGGAGCATGTCGCGGTCCTTCACCAACAGCTCTTCCCACGTGTCGCCGGCGAGCCGGATGACGCACGACTGTCCGCGCAGCGGACCTCCGCCGCTCGGGCCGGTCTGGGCGCGCGTGATGCCGTTGGTGCGCGTCACCGGGATGTGCGCGGAGTCCGCGGCGAGCGATGCCGACGCGCGCAGGTCGGGCTGATCGCCGCCGATCTCGGACACGTCGTCGGTGCCGGCGACCGAGCCGATCTCGAAGAGCCCGAGCGGCGTGCCGAGCGCGATCACTCCCGGCCACACGTCCTGCCCGGTGACGTCGATCACGGTCGCACCCGCCGGGATCGCGACGCTCGCGCCCATCGCGACGATCCGGCCGTCCTGCAGCACGAGCGTGCCGCGCTCGACGTCGCTCGACGTCACCGGATGCAAGCGCCCGCCGACCAGCGCGATCGTCTCGCCGCCGTTCGGGTTCCACGCGACGCCGGAGGAGCGATCGGGCTCGCTCAGCGCGCTCGCCGGCACCGGTTTCGTCTCGAGCTCGAACGCATCGCGGCGCTGGAACTGGATCTCGCCGTCGACCATCGTCCACAGCGGTTTCGCGAGCGACGACAGCGGATCGCCGTCGAGCAGCACGAGGTCCGCGTCCTTGCCGACCTCGATCGAGCCCGTGCGCGCCTCGATGCCGAGCTGACGCGCGGAGTTGATCGTCACGAGCGCGAGCGCGCGCACTTCGTCGAGTCCCGCGTAGCGCACCGACTTCGCCGCTTCGCCGTAGAGCCGACGCATCATCTCCGCCGAGTCCGAGTTCAGCGACGTCAGGCAACCCGCCTGGTCCATCAGCGCCGCGTTCTGCGGCACGGCGTCGTACGCTTCGATCTTGTACGCCCACCAATCGCCGAACGTAGACGGGCCCGCACCGTGCGCGGCGATCTCCTTGGCGACCTTGTAGCCTTCGAGCACGTGCTGGAGCGTCTTGACCTTGAACCCGAAGCGCTCGGCGACGCGCAGGAGCATCAGGATCTCGTCCGCGCGATAGCAGTGCGAGTGCACGTCGATCGAGCCGTCGAGGATGCCCGCGAGCGCGTCGAGCCGCACGTCGCGGCGCGGCGGCGCGGGGTCCTCGCCGCGCGCTTGCGCGGCGCGGTAGCCCTTCCATTCCGCGGTGTACTCGGCGGCGCGCGCGAACGCTCGCTCGAACACCGCCTCGACGCCCATGCGCGTGTCGGGGAAGCGCGAGCCCGGCGCCGAATTCGAGCGCTTCGGGTTCTCGCCGAGCGCGAACTTCACGCCTTCGGGCGCGCCGCGCAGGACGAGCTCGGCGTACGGGACGCGCCACTTGAGCTTGATCACCTCGTGCCGGCCCCCGATCGCGTTCGCGGAGCCGTGCAGCAACCTCGCCGTCGTCACGCCGCCGGCGAGCGCGCGGTAGATCGAGAGATCGTCGGGGTCGAGCGAGTCGGAGATGTCGCAATCCGCGGTGATCGAGAGCGTGCCCTCGTTGACGCCGCTGTCGATCGCGATGTGCGAGTGGTTGTCGACGACGCCGGGCGCGAGGTGCTTGCCGGTGCCGTCGAGCACGAGCACACCGGGCCCGACTTTCACTTCTCCGATCGCGCGGATCTTGCCGCCTTCGACCAGGACGTCGCCGACGGTCGCCGGTCCGACCGCGGAGTGGATGGTGACGTTGCGCACGACGCACGAGCCGTGCGTGACGAGCTGTGGCTTGCGCTCCGCGTCGGTTTCGAACGGATGCTCGCCGCGCGCGAGCACGGCGGAAGACAGCAGCGCGAGCGCGCAGAGCGACGAAGCGATGGTCGAGCGATGCATGGCGTGGTCCTCGTTCACTGCGGCTTCTTGGCGCCCTTGAAGTCGAGCTTCTGCTCGCCGAACGAGCCCTTGACGGTCAAGGTGCCGCTCCACGAGTCGCCCGCGAGCTCTCCGTCGTACTCGGCGTCGATCTGGAGCTCACCCAGGTCGAACTTCGCCGTGAGACGCATCTGCTTCTTCGCGACGCGGCCGGTCAGCTTGGTGATCATCGGCTGCTGGTCCATCGGGTTGGTCGCGGTCAGCGTGCCGGTGACCGTGCCGTCGGGTTTCATCGCGAGCTCGAGCACCTGCGGCGGCATCGGCGCGTCCGGCGACTTGACGTCGACGGTCCACACGCCGCTCGCATCGACGCCTTCGTCGGGCGCGCCCTCGAGCGGCGCCGCTTCGGTCAGGTCGAACTCGTGCGCGAAGCCGTCGACGAAGAGCCACGCGAGCCGCGCGTCCTTCGACAGCGGATCCGCGGTCCACAGCGCGAAGTCGGCGTCGCGACCGGGCTCCAACGCTCCGATCTTCGACGCGCCGAGCACTTCGCTCGCGCCCGCGGAAAGCGCCCGGAGCGCGACCTCGCGCGGCAGGCCGGCCTCGACCAGCTTGCGCACCTTGCCGAGCAGATCGGACGCACTGCCGCCCGCGGTGCCGAACGCGAACGGCACGCCTTTCTCCGCGAGCACCTTCGCGCAGTCGCGGCGCTCGACCCAACGCGCGCGCTTGGCACGGCGGACGCCGAGCGGCTCCTCGTACTCGTAGCGCTTCTCGTCGGGCTGGGTCGCCGCGCCCGTCGGCGCTCCGGCGGGCTTCGACGCGTCCGTTCGAGCCTCGGCGCCCTTCGCGGGCTCGCCTTGCACTTCGCCGGACTTCGTTTCGCTGGACTTCGCGTCGTCCTTCTTCGCTTCGTCCGTCTTCGCGTCGTCCTTCTTGGCGTCGGGATCGTCGGGCTCGTCGCCCCACTCGAGCGTCAGGATCACCGGCACGCGCTTCGCCGCGAGCACGTCGGCGCGCTCGAATGCCTGGTTGCCGCCGACGATCGCGACATCGAAGCCGAGCTCATTGCCGAGCGCGAGCCAGCGATCGATGTCGCGCGCGAGCTGGGCCTCGCACGCGACGCGCCGTTCGCGGCGCAACACCGGCGCGAGCGCCTCGAGCTCGGGGTCGAACGCCGGCCGCGGCCCGGGGCGTCCGGCGAGCGCGCGGGCGGCGAGCTCGTCGTGATGGTGCGCGTCGAGGAAGAGCTGGCGCAACTGCGCCGTGTAGCCCATCACCGTGCTCGGATAGCTCGGTCCGGTCGCCGCGAACGCCGCGTGGGCGAACACCTCGGGCACCAACACCGCATCGCGCGGCGCGGCGGAGCGCGTGACGATCAACGCGCTCGTCCCGCCGAGGATCTGGCCGTGCGGCGCGGCGAGCACGAGCCCGAAGCCGGCCTCGCGCCACGCGGATTGCTCGTCGGGCGTGAAGTCGAGCGCGCCGGCGGCGCGGAACGCGGGCTCGATGCCCTTGCGATTCGCCGCGCGCATGTCGACTTGCACGTCGGACTCCAGGTCCGTCGGCAAGTCCTGGTCGATTCGCGGCTCGGGCGTCACGCAGCCGCTCCAACTCGCCGCGTCGACGAACGCCGGCACCGCGAGCTGATTCTTGCCGTCGATCACGCGCACCGCGGCCGGCAACGGATCGCCGACCGGCACGATGCGCGCGATGCGCCCGTGCTCGACGACGATCGACACCGACGGCGCGTCCGCGGCGAGGCTCGTCTTCACGGGGGTGATGACGCACGGCTCGGCGGTGCGCGGCGCTTGGGCGAGGGCGATCGACGCCGAGAGCAGGACGGCACACGCCGCCGACGAAGCCGGCGACGAGGGGGACGGCAGGAACTTCATGCAGGAAAGAGCTCCGGAACGCGAGGGCGGCGCATTGTGCCCCGCCCGGCGTAGGCTGTCAGCGCCGCGTCGCGCGGGGCGGCTGCATTTTCCACGCGCTTACTCGGGGCTTTCCGCTTCACGCCGCGGACTTTCGCGAGACGGCGGCGGAGAACGACCCGAAAGGAGTTTGCCGTGCGCCTCGACATCCTGATTCCGTTGCTCGCGTTGCCCGTGTTGCCGTTCGTTTGGCCCGAGCCGCGGCCGATCGAGCCTCTGGCGCCCGAGCGCGAGCTCGCGACCCTCTCGCCGACCGACAGCACCGTCTACGTCGAGGCGCCGGGCCTCGCCGACCTCGCGCGCCGCGGCTTGGAGCATCCGCTCGCGCGCGCGGTTCTCGCCGAGCCGCGGGTGCAGGCGCTGCTCGCCGCCGGGAAGACCGATCCGAAGAGCTTGCTCGCGGGACTCGACGCGGTCGCGGGCTTCGAGGTGCTGCCGACGGTCGCCAAGCTCTCCGAGCGCGGGGCCGCGCTCTCGCTGGCGTTCCGGGGCGCGAAGCCGAGCGCGTTGCTGGTGCTGCGCGGCGCCGACGCGCAGGCCTTCGGCGACGAGGTCGAGGAGCTGCTCGCGCTCGCCGCGGAACGCGCGGGGTTCGCCGGCGCGTTCGACCAGCCGATGGATCGCGTGCTCGGCGCCGACCTCTGGCGCGTCGGCGAGGAGCTCTCGATCGCGCGGCGCGACGCCGTCGCGTTCGTGTCCAACGACGAAGCGTTCCTGCGCGACGCGCTGGAGCTCGCCGCGTCCGCCGACGCGAAAGGCCTCGCCGGTTCCGCGGACTTCGCCGCCGCGGCCAAGGCGCGCACGCCGAACGAGCTCGTCTTCGCGTTCGCAGATCTCGGCGAGCTCGATCAGCGCGCGGAGAAGGGTCGACTCGGCGATCCGGAGGGTTGGAAGAAGCTGCGCAACATGGCGCGCGAGCCCGGCGTCCAATTCCTGCTCGGGCCGACGTTCGCGGTGCTCGGCGGCGCGCGCTCGGCGTCGCTGTCGATCGCGTGCGAGCGCGAGGACGTGCGGCTGTCGCTGGTCGGCCACGGCGTCGACTGCGGCGCGGCGGGCGCGTTGCTGCCCGAGGCCGACGCGGCGTTCCCGCCCGCGCCGAACGGCCGCGCGAACGTCGCGACGTGGGTGCTGCACCGCGACCTCGCCGATCTCTTCGCGAAGCGCGCCGACCTGTTCGAGCCCGAGCAGTTGCCCGCGTTCTCCGAAGCGCTCTCCAACCTCGCGATCTTCTTCGGCGGCGTCGACATCTCGGAGACGGTGATCCCGTCGCTCGCGCCGTGGGGCCGCGTCGTCGTGCGCGACATCGAGTTCGACGCGGCGTCGAAGCCCGAGCTCCCGTTCCCCGCCGCCGCGTTGATCGTGCGGGTCCAGGATCCGACGCAGGTCGGGCCGCTGTTCCCGAGCGCGTTCCAGACCGTCGTCGGCTTGATGAACGTCGAGCGCGGTCAGCAGGGTAAACCGCCGATGCAGCTCCAGCTCGAGCTCGTCGGCGACGTGCAGGTCTCCTACGCGAAGTTGATGCCGCCGAAGCCCGGCGAAGGCGTCGACGTCGTGTACAACCTCGAGCCGGCGTGCGCGCTGCGCGGCGAGGTCTTCGTGATCGGCACGCACCGCAAGATGGTCGAGGAGCTCGTCAAGGAGCTCGCCGCGGGCAAGCTCGATGCGCGCGCACCGACCGCGGAGCGACTCGAGATCGCCGGTGAAGCGGTGCTCTCCGCGCTGGTCGCCAACCGCGAGGCGTTGGTGATGAACGCGGTGCTCAGCGAGGGCAAGACCCGCGAGAAGGCCGAACGCGATCTCGACGGCGTGCTCGCGATCGCCGAGCTCGTCGAGCACGTCGAGCTCGAAGCGCGGCGACTCGACGCCGAGAGCTTCGCGCTCGAGCTCGCCATCGACGTCGCCGCGCCGAAGGAGTGACGCCGTGGGACACGCACTGCTCGAACGCTGGAAGCCGACGCGTGAGGATCCGTGGGATCGCTCCGCGGCCTCGCACCTGTTTCGCCGCGCCGGTTTCGGCGCCGGCCCGCGGACGCTCGAACGCGCGCTCGCCGAAGGCGTCGAAGCGACGCTGGAGAGCCTCTGCGCGCCTCGGGGACACGATCCGGCGCTGTTCGAGGGGATCGAGAGCCTGCTCGCGTCGGGCAACCACGAGCTGCTTCGCGCGTGGTGGATGGCGCTCTTGCTCGGCGACGGAGATCCGCTCGGAGAGCGCGTCACGCTCTTCTGGCACGACCACTTCGCGACCTCGATCGCGAAGGTCGACGACGTGCGGCTGATGCACCGCCAGAACCTCGCGCTGCGCGAGCTCGGCCTCGGCGACTTCCGCAAGCTGCTGCACGCGCTCGCCAAGGATCCCGCGATGCTGGTGTGGCTCGACGGCAACGAGAACCGTCGCGGTCAGCCCAACGAGAACTTCGCGCGAGAAGTCCTCGAGCTCTTCGCCCTCGGCATCGGCAAATACGACGAACGCGACATCCAGGAAGCCGCGCGCGCGTTCACCGGTTGGGGCACCGACGGGCGCCGGTTCGTCGTGCGCAAGGACTGGCACGACGGCGGCACGAAGACGATCTTCGGCAAGACCGGCGACTTCGACGGGGACGACGTGCTCGAGCTCGTGCTCGCGCATCCCGCTTGCCCGCGCTTCGTCGCGCGCCGTCTGATCGAGGAGTTCGTCGCCGTCGAGCCCGAACGCGCCGTCGTCGATGCGCTCGCCGGCGAGCTCGTCGCGAACGCTTGGTCGATCCGGAAGACGCTGCGCACGCTGCTCGCGTCGAAGCTCTTCTTCGCTCGCGACGCCCGTCGCGCGCGCATCGCGAGCCCGGTCGAGCTCGTCGTCGGCACCCAGCTCGCGCTCGAGCTCTCGCTCGCGCCGCTGGAGGCCGCCGAAGCCGCCGCGCGGATGGGCCAAGCGCTGTTCCGGCCGCCGAGCGTCAAGGGCTGGGACGGCGGCCGCACGTGGATCAACGCGGGACCGTGGCTCGAGCGCGTCAACTCGGGCCTCGCGGTCGCCGAATCGTTCGCGAGCGGCGCGCGCGAGCTCTCGCCCGCGCCGCGTTCCACGGCCGACGCCGCGCGGACCGCGCTGGACCGCCTGCTCGCCGACTCCGCGGATCCCGAGCTCGCGCGCGCCGTTTCCGCGACCGCCGAGGCCGCCGCGTCGCCGAACGCAGCGCTCGGCGATGCGCTCGCCCTGATCCTGACCGCCCCCGAGTACCACCTCGCCTGAGGACGACGATGCAAACCACTCGACGTCAGTTCCTGATCGGCGGTCTCGCCGTCACCGCCGCGGTGCCGCTCGCGTCGCGCTCCGCGAACGCGCTCGGCGAGCCCGGCGCGTTCGGCTCGCGCGGCGACGCGGACGAGCGCGTGCTCGTCGTCCTGCAGCTCAGCGGCGGCAACGACGCCTTGAACATGGTCGTGCCGGGACGCCAAGACGCGTACTTCAAGCTGCGACCGACGCTCGCGCTCGCGCGAGGCTCGCTGCATCGGCTCGACGACGATTTCGGCCTGCATCCGAGCATGGGCGCGCTCGCGCCGCTGTTCGCCGACGGTCGCGCGTCGTTGGTGCACGGCGTCGGCTACCCACAGCCGAATCGCTCGCACTTCCGCTCGATGGAGATCTGGCACACCGCCGACCCCGAGCATCCGCCCGGAACGCAGGGTTGGATGGGCCGCATCGCCGACGAGCTCGCGGAACGCGCGCCGGGCTCGCTCGTCGCGCTGCACATCGGCGACGGCGACTTGCCGCTCGCGTTGCGCGCTGAGAAGAGCTTCACGCCGACGCTGCGGGGCAAGAACGGGCTCGAGCTGCGTGCGTCCGCCGGCCCGACGCGCGTCGCGCGCGACGGCCTGCTCGCGCGCGACGGCCGTGGCGAGCTCGCGTTCCTGCGCAGCGCCGCGCGCACGACCTACGCCGCCGCGGAACGCATGGGCGCGATCGCGTCGCGCGCGTCGAAGAGCGACTATCCGAATTCGCGGCTCGCCGAACGGCTCGCGTTGGTCGCGAAGCTCGTCGCCGGAGGGTTCGGCACGCGGCTCTTCCACGTCGAGCTCGCGGGGTTCGACACGCACTCGCGTCAGGCTCCGGTGCACGCCGCGCTGCTCGGCGAGCTCTCCGGCGCGCTCGCGGCGTTCCAACAGGACCTCGATGCCCAGGGCGTAGGTTCGCGCGTCACGACGATGGTGTTCAGCGAGTTCGGCCGGCGCGTCGAGGAGAACGGCTCGAAGGGCACCGATCACGGAGCCGCCGCGCCGGTGCTGTTCGTCGGCCGGACGTTGCGCCCCGGCCTCCACGGCACGCCGCCGGACCTCGAGGCGCTCGTCGAAGGCGACGTGCCCTTCACCACCGACTTCCGCGCGCTCTACGCCGCACTCGAGCGCGACTGGCTCGGCGTGAAGCCGTCGACCAAGACCAAGCCGCTGACGCTGTTCGCCTGAGCCGCGCCGTGCACGCGGCGCGGAGGGCCGTTACCCTCTTGCGCCCGATGTCCGCCGCGAACCGACAGCACGCGAACGAACGCAAGGCGGCGCTCGCGCTGCTCGCGGTGACGTTCATCTGGGGCCTGACGTTCGTCTGGATGAAGCAGGCGATCGACGCCGACGACGCGAGCGTCGGGCGCGACCTCGGACCGTTCACGATC
>JADLBP010000122.1 GCA_020847695.1 Planctomycetota bacterium | reverse complement strand
GAGCGCGTGCTCGAGTTCGTGCGGGCGGCGCTCGAGCGCGGCGAGCCGCCGACCGTGCGCGACGTGCAGGTGGCGCTCGGCTTCCGCGCGGTCGAGAGCGCGCGCGAGCACCTGACGCGACTCGTCGCCGAAGGCCGCCTCGTCCAAGCGCCCGGCGTCGCGCGCGGGTACCGCTTGCCGCCGAGCGAGTCGCCGCGCTCGCGCTTCGTGCCGGTGCTCGGCCGCGTCGCCGCCGGCGCGTTCAGCGAGGCGATCGAGCACCCCGAAGGCCACGTCGCGGTCGAGATCTCGCCGAGCGGCGCTCCATCTCGTGCACACGGGCCTGCACTCGGCGACGGCGCGCTCTTCGCGCTGCGCGTGCGCGGCGAGAGCATGGTCGGGCTCGGCATCCTCGACGGCGATCTCGTGATCGTGCGGCGCGACGCGCAAGTCCACGACGGCGACGTCGTCGTCGCGCAGGTCGACGGCGAGGCGACGGTAAAGAGCTTCTTCCGCGTGCGCGCTGGGATCGAGCTCCGGCCGGCGAACCCGGCGTTCGCGACGCTCGTGGTCGCGTCCGATCGCGAGCTCGTGTTGCTCGGCAAGGTCGTCGAGGTGCGCCGGTACCTCGCGGGGGGACGGTGAGCCCGATGCGCCGACCTCGCCATCCTGCCTCGAACCCCGTGGCGGCTCGCGCGTGAGGCGGTCATGGACGAACCTCTCGTCGAGCATGCCGAGCCGGGCGGTCCGGCGTCGCGTCTGCGGGCGTCGCGCGAGCTCGCGCTCTCGGCGCTCGCGCGGCTGAAGCCCGCGCGCACGCCGCGGCCGCTCGCCGCGGAGCCGAGCTGGAGCTTCCCGGAGCTCGCGGGCCGGCTGTGCGAGCTCTCGGGCGCGCGCGGCGGCACGCTGTCGCTCGCGGCGCGCCTGGTGCACGACGCGCAGCGACGCGGCGAGACCGTCGCGTGGGTGTCGACCAAACGCTCGTCGTTCTTCCCGCCCGATCTCGAGGCCGGCGGCGTCGATCTCGCGAGCCTGGTGGTCGTGCGCACGGCGCTCGCGAGCGCCAACGCGCGCGCCGCGGACTTCCTGATGCGTTCGGGCGCGTTCGGGTTGGTCGTGCTGGAGCTCGACCCGTGCTCCGCCGAGCCGAGCGGCGTGCCGCTCGCGCTGCAGTCGCGTTTGCTCGCGGCGGCGCAGGCGCACGACGCGGTGGTGCTCTGCCTTTCGGAGAAGCCGCGCGGCGCGAGCTCGCTCGGCTCGTTGGTGTCGTTCCACGGCGAGGTCGAGCTCGCGCGCGCCGCCGCTTCGGACGTCGCTTCGCGCACGCGCTCGCTCTCCGGTTCACATCCCGGGACCGTTCCCGACGCCATCGACCGAGCGAGCGCGGACGGCGACGGGCGCTTCACGTGCACGCTGACCGTGCGCAAGGACAAGCGCCGCGCGCCGGGTTGGCGCCATGTCGAGGTTTGCCGTGGACCGCTTGGCCTGCGTTGACGTGCGCGCGCTGCCACTGCAGCTCTTGCTGCGCGAAGAGCCGCGGTGGCGCGAGCTGCCGGTCGCCGTCGTCGAGCGCGACGCGCCCGGAGGTCGCGTGCTCTGGCTCAACGAGCGGGCGCGCGCCAAGGGCATCTTGCCCGGCCACACGCACGCCGCGGCGCTGGCGCTCGCGGACGAGCTCGTCGCGCGCCCGGTCGCTCCGCACGAGATCGCGCGCGGCGTCGCGCTGCTCGGCGAGTGCCTCGACGGCTTCTCGCCGCGCGTCGAGGCGAGCGCCGACGAGCCCGGGCTCTTCTGGGTCGACGTCGGCGGGCTCGAGCTCTTCCATCCGACGTTGGAGGCGTGGGCGAGCCGCGTGCGTGCCGCGTTGCTCGTGCTCGGCTTCGAGAGCACGATCGCGGTCGGTTTCCGGCGGCAGGCGACCTATGCCGCGGCGCGCGCGATGGTCAATGCGCGGACGTGGGTGTGCCCGACGCCGGAGGAGGAGCTGCGCTGGCTCGCGCGCGTGCCGCTCGCTCGCCTCGACCTCGAGCCCGCGACGCGCGACGAGCTCGCGAAGCTCGGCGTGCACACGCTCGGCGAGCTCGCGCGCCTGCCTTTGGGCGGGCTCTTCGCGCGCTACGGCGAAGCGGCGGCGCGTTGGCAGCGCGTCGCCGTCGGCGCGCTCGCGGGCGAGTTCGTGCCGACCGAGCTCGCGCGTCCCGAGCGCGTCCACACGGCGTTCGAGCATGCGTTGACGTCGGTCGACGCGGTCGTGTTCGCGTTCGAGGAGCTCGCTCGGCCGGTGCTCTCCGACCTCGCCGCGCGCGGCCGCGCGGTGCGTTCGATCGCGCTGCGGCTGGTGCTCGAGGGCGCGGCGCCGAAGGAGCTCGCGCTCGCCGCCGCGACGCCGACGCTCGATCTCGCCGAGTTCCGGCGCTTGTTGGTGCTGCGGCTCGAGCGCGTCGCGCTCGCGCGCGGGGTCGAGCGGCTCGAGCTCGAGTTCGCCGACGCCGAAGCGCGCCCGGAAGAGCTCTCGCTGTTCGTCGAGCGTCCGAAGCGCGACCTCGCGGCCGCGGGGAGAGCGATCGCGGCGGTGCGCGCGGCGTTCGGGCCCGATTCGGTCGTCTGCGCGCGGCTGGTCGAGCGCCACCTGCCCGAAGCGAGCTTCGAATGGGCGCCGCTCGAGCGCGCGTTCGCGCCGCGGCCGCGCCCGGTCACCGAAGCGCGCTTGGTGCGCCGGGTGTTCGCCGCGCCGCTCGCGTTGCCGCCGCGCGAGCGCCACGAGGGCGACGGTTGGTTGCTCGCGGGCTCGACGCGCGGACCGGTCAAGAAGCTCTGCGGCCCGTACACGCTCTGCGGCGGCTGGTGGAAGAGCGAGGTGCGCCGCGACTACTACTTCGCCGAGCTCGCCGGCTCGAGCGGCGCCGCGAGCGAGGCCTCCGAGGCGCCCGCAGAGCCCGCCCGTCCCGCCGGTCCTGCCGGTCTGGGCGCTCCCAGCGCGGCGCGCGAACCCGGCGGCCAGCGAGGTCGAAGCGGCCGAGGCGGCGAATGGCTGTGGGTGTACTACGACCACGCGCGGCGGCGTTGGTTCTGGCACGGAACCGTGTCGTGAGCTCGCCGCTGCATCGAGCGCGGAGGCGGGCGTGAGCTACGCGGCGCTGTGGGCGAAGAGCAACGCCTCGTTCCTCGAAGGCGCGAGCCATCCCGACGAGTTGGTCGAGGAAGCGCACCGTCAGGGGCTCGACGCGCTCGCGTTGGTCGATCGCGACGGCGTGTACGGCGTCGTGCGCGCGCACCAGAAGGCGGTCGAGCTCGGCTTCCGGTTGATCCTGGGCTCCGAGCTCTCGCTCGGCGACGGCGCGCGCCTGATCCTGCTCGCCGCCGATCGCGAAGGCTGGGCGAATCTGTGCGGCGTGATCACGCTCGGGCGGCTGCGCTCGCCGAAGGGCTCGTGCGCGATCGAATGGCGCGAGGTGCTCGAGCGTTCGCGCGGCTTGATCGCGCTCTGGCGCGGCGACTTGCCGAAGGGCGCGCGCGCGGAGGAGCTGCTCGACGCGTTCGGCGATCGGCTCTACGCGTTGATCGCGCGGCACCGCCGGCCCGAGGAAGGCGAGCACGAGGCCGAGCTCCGCGCGCGGGCTCGCGAGCTCGGGCTCGCGCTCGCCGCGGCGAACGAAGTGCTCTATCACCGGCCGGATCGCCGGCGTTTGCAGGACGTGTTGACCTGCATCCGCCACGGCACGACGCTCGGCGAGGCCGGTCGGTTGCTCAAGCCGAACGCGGAGCACGACCTGAAGAGCCTCCACCGCTTCAAGGAGCTCTTCGCCGACCTGCCGGGCGCGCTCGAGACGACGCGCGAGATCGCGGCGCGCGCGCGGTTCTCGCTCGCCGATCTGCGCTATCGCTACCCGAGCGAACGCCTGCCCGACGGCACGACCAGCGCCGAATGGCTGCGCCACCTGACGTTCGAAGGCGCGCGAGGTCGCTATGGCGAGCACCTCCGATCCGACGCGCGCGCGTTGCTCGAGAAGGAGCTCGAGATCATCGAGTCGCTCGACTACTGCGGCTACTTCCTGACGATGCGCGAGATCGTCGAGTTCTGCCGCGCGCGCGACATCCTGTGCCAGGGCCGCGGATCGGCGGCGAACTCGGCGGTCTGCTATTGCCTCGGGATCACCGCGATCGATCCGGTGCGGATGGGGCTGCTCTTCGAGCGCTTCCTGTCCAAGGAGCGCGCGGAGCCGCCGGACATCGACCTCGACATCGAGCACGAACGCCGCGAGGAGGTGATCCAGTTCGTCTATGCGAAGTACGGCCGCTCGCACGCCGCGATGGTCGCGAACGTGATCCGCTACCGCGCGCGTTCGGCGGTGCGCGAGGTCGGCAAGGCGCTCGGTTTCGAGGAGACCGCGCTGTCGAGGATGACGCGCATGCAGTCGCACTGGGGCGGCGTCGAGCAGCGTTCGCTCGAGCAAGGCGGGCTCGAGCCCGCGGCGCCGATGCACCGGCTGCTGCTCGAGCTCGCGAGCGAGATCGAGGACTTCCCTCGCCACCTGTCGATCCATCCCGGCGGCTTCCTGCTCGGTCACGAGCCCGTGTCGACGCTGGTGCCGATCGAGAACGCGACGATGGAGAACCGCACGGTGATCCAGTGGGACAAGGACGACATCGAGACGCTCGGGTTGTTCAAGGTCGACCTGCTCGGGCTCGGCGCGCTCGCGCACTTGCACAAGAGCTTCGACTTGGTGCGCGAGTCGCGCGGCGTCGAGCTCTCGATGGCGACGCTGCCGCCCGACGATCCCGCGACGTTCGACCGCATCTGCGCGGCGGACACGGTCGGCGTGTTCCAGATCGAGAGCCGCGCGCAGATGGCGATGCTGCCGAGGCTCCGGCCTCGCAACTACTACGATCTCGTGATCGAGGTCAGCATCGTCCGTCCCGGCCCGATCACCGGCGGCATGGTGCATCCCTACCTGCGCAGGCGCCACGGCGAGGAGGAAGTGGTCTATCCGCACGAGTGCTTGAGGCCGGTGCTCGAGAAGACGCTGGGCGTGCCGCTCTTCCAGGAGCAGGTGATGCGCCTCGCGGTCGTCGCCGCCGACTACACGCCCGGCGAGGCCGATCAATTGCGTCGCGACATGGCCGCGTGGCGCAAGTCGGGCCGCATCGAGAAGCATCGCGAGCGTTTGATCGTGCGCATGCAGCGGAAGGGCATCGCTCGCGAGTTCGCCGAGCGCGTCTTCCAGCAGATCCTCGGCTTCGGCGAGTACGGTTTCCCCGAGAGCCACGCGGCGAGCTTCGCGCTGATCAGCTACGCCGGTGCGTGGCTCAAGTGCCATTACCCGGCGGAGTTCGCCTGCGGCCTGCTCAACGCGCAACCGATGGGCTTCTACTCGGTCGCGACGATCGTCGAGGACGCGAAGCGCCACGGCATCGAGTTCCGTCCGGTCGACGTGACGCGCAGCGCGTGGGACGCGACGTTGGAGCCCGACGGCGAGCGTCGCGCGATCCGCATGGGCCTGCGTTTCGTCAAGGGCATCGCGGAGCGCGACGCCGCGCGCCTGGTCGCGCGCCGAGGCGAGGCGCCGTTCGTCGACCTCGCGGACTTCGAGCGCCGTTCGGAGCTCGATCGGCGCGCGCTCGCGTTGCTCGCGGAGGCGGGCGCGCTCGCGACGCTGGAGCGCGCGCGCCGGACGGCGCTGTGGCAGGTCGAGGGGCTCGCGCGCTCGGAGCGCGACGCGCTCTTCGTCGCAGAGACGCAGACGCCGCTGTTCGCCGAGCTTTCGGAGTTCGAGGAGATCGACTGGGACTTCCGGCGCACCAGCCACAGCACGCGCGGCCATCCGTTGGTGCCGCTGCGCGAGGGCCTGCGCGGGTTGCGGTTGCCGGAGGCCGCGGTGGTCAATCGGCTGGCGAACGGCAAGCGCGCGAGCTACGCCGGGCTCGTGATCTGCCGCCAGCGTCCGGGCACGGCGTCGGGCGTGACGTTCATGACGCTCGAGGACGAAACCGGCTTCGTCAACGTGGTGGTGTGGCCGAAGGTGTTCGAGCGCTTCGAGACCTTGGTCAAGACCGAAGCGTTCCTCGGCGTGCGCGGCAAGCTCCAGGTCGAGCCGGGCGTCGCGCACCTCGTCGCGAGCAGTTTCTTCCGGCCGGCGCTCGGCGCGCCGGAGGGACCGGCGAGCCGGGACTTCCACTGACCCGCCGCGCGGCGGACGGTCGAACGCGACGAGTCAGCGCGCTCGCCGGTTGATAGATTGAGCGTGCATGGCCGAGGCGAGCGCGACCGACGGAAGCCGAGCGGCGCGTGTCGCGACCCTCGGGTATCCGGTGGTGCTCGTCGCGCTGGTGTTCGTGGCGTTCGGGCCCGCGCTGAGCGCCGGGTTCGTCAACTGGGACGACGAGGCGGCGCTCCTGCAAACGCACGAGTGGCGCGGGCTCGCCGCGGAGAACCTCCGGTGGATGTTCACCACCAACTGGATGGGGCCGTACCAGCCGCTCGCGTGGCTCTCGTACGCGTTCGACCACGCGGCGGTCGGATTGAACTCGTTCGCGCCGACCGCGCAGGCGCCGCGCTATCACCTGACCAGCGTGGTGTTCCACGCGCTCGCCGCGTGGTTCGTCTACCTCGCAGCGGTCCGGCTGGGGCGGCTCGCGCGGCCGCGCGGCGCCGCGGAGAGCCCGTGGCTCCGGTTCGCCGCGTTCGTCGGCGCGGGTCTGTTCGCGCTGCATCCGTTGCGCGTCGAATCGGTCGCGTGGGTGACCGAGCGGCGTGACATCACGTCCGGCGCGGCCCTGGCGCTCGCGCTGTGGCTGTGGACGTTCTACCTCGAGCGCGCGCCGTCGCCGCGCAGTCTCGGCCGCCGGCTCTGGCTAGGTCTCGCGGCGAGCGCGCTGGCGGTCGTGCTGTTCTTCGCCTCGGTCAGCCTCGCCGATCCGACCAGGCTGACCTTCGGGCCGCTGGGCGCCGTCGGGCTCGCGCTCGCGCTCGCGAGCTGGCTCGCCGGGGTGCTGCTCTCCGGTTGCGCGAACGGACGCGTGTTCCACGCCGTCGCCGCGCTCTGTTTCCTCGTCGCACTGCTGTGCAAGGGGCTCGCGCTGGTCTTGCCGGTCTGGTTCCTGGTGCTCGACGCGTGGCCGTTCGGTCGGCTGCGGCGCGGGCACGTCGCCGCGACCCTGCTCGAGAAGGCGCCGTGGTTCGCCGCGTCGTTGGTGTTCGGCGTGCTCGCGGGCTGGGGCCAGCGCTCGATCCCCGGCGTGCTCGCGAACTGGACCGATCACACGCTCTCCGAGCGCTTGCTGCAGGCAGGTTTCGGACTCGCGTTCTACGTCCGCAAGACGCTCGCGCCCTTCGACCTCGTGCCGCTCGTCGGTCTGCCGCCCGAGCTCCGGCTCGCCGAGCCGCGCTTCTTCGTGCCGCTGCTCGCGATCGTCGCCGTCGTCGCGTTCGCGTGGTGGCAGCGTCGGCGAGCACCCGCGCTGGCCGCCGCGCGGGTCGCGTACGTCGTCGCGGTCGCGCCGGTGCTCGGGTTGACGCAGGCGGGTCCGCAGCTCGTCGCCGATCGCTACAGCTACCTCGGTTGCCTGCCGTTCGCGTTCCTCGCGGTCGCGGCGTTGCCCTGGGCGATCGAACGCTTCGCGGGCACGCGCGCGACGTTCGTCGTGCTCGCGCTCGGCGTGCTCGTCGCCTTGGTGCCGCTGACGCGAGCGCAGGCTGCGGTCTGGCACAGCACCGACACGCTTTGGCGTCACGCCGCGAGAGTCGAACCGCAGAGCTCGTTGCCGCGCGCCCTCTTCGCGATCGACCGCGCGAAGGGCCTGACCGATCCCGCGGATCGGCAGCGCGTGGTGGAGAGTTCGATGCTGATCGTCGAGGAGGCGCTGAAGCACGACCAGCGTCCGCTGATGTACGCCGGGCTCGCGTACGCGCATCAGTTGCTCTGGGAGCTCGATCCCGATCGCCGCCGGCATGACGCGCTGCTCGCGCTGACGCTGATGCAGCGCGCGGACGAGCTCGCTCGCGCTCGGCTCGAGTGGAACGTCGACTACGCGTTCAACCTCGGTACCGCCTACTTCAACGCCGGCCGCGTCGGAGAGGCGCTGCCGCACCTCGAGGAGTACGTGCGCGCCCGACCGCGACACTTCGGCGGACGCTTCGGTCTCGGGTTCGCGTTCTTGCGCGCCGGGCGCGCGTTCGACGCCCGGCGCGAACTGGAGCTCGCGGTCGAGCTCGAGCCCGGCGACGTCAATGCATGGGGCAATCTCGCGATGGCGGCGGAGAAGCTCGGCGACCGCTCGCGCGCGTTGGAGTGCTACCGCCGGGTGATCGAGCTCCAACCCGGGCACCCGACCGCGACCGCGCGGATGCGCGCGATGACCGACGCGGGCGCGGAGGCGAAGCAATGAGCGAGCAAGCCGCCAACGCGACGCTGGTCGAGCGCCGGGACGTCACCGACGCGCTGGCGTACTTCTTCGTCGCGCCCGATCGCGCGCCGTTCGCGAGCTTCGAGCCCGGTCAGTTCACCAACCTCGGCCTCGAGGTCTTCGATCGCTCCGTCGGCGAGCGCCGTTTCGTGCGCCGCGCGTATTCGCCTGGCTCGGCGCCGACGCAGCGCGAGCGCCTGGAGTTCTACGTCCGTCGCGTCCAGGGCGGACGCTTGACCGAAGCGCTCTTCGAGCTGCGGCCCGGCGCGCGTTTGTGGCTCGATCCCGCGGTCTACGGACGCTTCACGCTCGAGCCCGTGCCCGCAGACCGCGACGTGGTGTTCGTCGCGAGCGGCACCGGCGTCGCGCCGTACGTCTCGATGCTGCGCTCGTATGCCGGTCGCAAGCGGTGGCGGCGCGCGGTGCTCGTCGAATCGGTGCGCGAGGAGCGCGAGCTCGGTTACCGCGCGGAGCTCGAAGCTCTCGCGGCGCGCGACCCGAGTTTCGTCTGGCTGCCGACGGTGACCCGCGCTCCGGAGGCGTCGACGTGGGCCGGCTCGCGCGTGCGCATCCCCGCGTTGCTCGAGCCCGACGCGTTCGCGCGCCGCACCGGTGTCGCGCTCGATCCGCGGACGACGCACGTGCTCTTGTGCGGCAATCCGTCGATGCTCGCCGACGTCTCGGCGCGGCTCGGCGAGCTCGGTTTCGCGCCGCACTCGCGGCGCGCGCCCGGTCAGGTGCACACCGAGCGCTACTGGTAGTCGGCTGCGGCGCGTGCGCGCGGACGCTCGCGCTCCGAGCGTGAGCGCAGAAGGGTCGGGCGAGCGCGTACCTGTTGCACGGCCGGCGCGCAGCGGGAGCTCGGACGGAGCCGTGGACGGACGGGCAGCCGGTCAGCGAGCGTGCGCGCGCGTCGAATCGCGGTCGGAGCGACGGGCGCGCAGCTCGGCGAGCATCCGTTTGCGTTCGTCGACCGGCAACCGCGCGTCGATCGCTGGGAAGAGCTCGCGCTCCTCGACGGCGAGGTGGCGCTCGAAGTCGTCGCCGAGGCGCTGCGCGAGCTCCGCGAGCTCGGCGCGCTTCTCGTCGAGCGCCTTCGGCTCGTCCGCGATGTCCGAGCAGAGCATCACGAGCAACGCGAGGTCGTGTTGGTGCTCGCGGTGCTCGTCGACCATGCGCTCCAGCGCCGGAGCGAGCTCGGGCGCCCGCGCCTTCAGCCGCGGGAGCACCGTTTCCTCCTCGTCGGCGACGTGCAGCGGCAGCGCCTCGTCGAAGTACCGGCGCACCGCCAGCGCGACGTCGCGGACCTCGTGATCGGGCGAACCCTTCGCGCGAGCGAGCTTCTGCGCGAGGCCTGCGAAGCGCCGGATGCGCTCGTGGCAGTCCAGCAGGAGCTCGACTAGGTCGCCGGGTTCTTCTCGTCGGGCGGGATGGGGCTTGGACATGCTCGGAGCGCTCCGCGCGAGCCGCTGGGATCCGGCGAAACTAGCACGCTGAAAAAGGCGCTACAAGGTCGCCGACGTGCGCCATTCGGCGCAGAGCACGATGCGAGCCGCGCGCCGTGGCCGGCGTCACTCGGCGGGGAAGCCGAACGCTTCGCGCCACGCCGCGGGGTCCGCCGGGAGATCGAAGCCGACCAGCCCGCGCAGCGCCTCGTGCGCACGGTCGCGCAGCTCGTCCTCGCGATCCAGCGCGCGCACCAGGCCCGCGAGCGCGAACGGAGCGCCGAGCCGCGGCAGCGCTTCGATCGCCGCCGACGCGATCGTCGGATCCGGGTCGAGCACCAGCTCCGCGAACGCGATCCCGGCCTCGCGCGTGAACGCGGGATGGGCGAGCAGCGAGCTGACCGCGTCGAAGGCGTGACCGGGATCCTCCGAGATCAACTGCTCGTCCAGCGCGTCCGCCGAGGCTTCCCACCACGCCTCCTCGCGCTCGAGCCACGCCTCCCACGCGATCGGATCGGCGCCGAGTTCGCTCGCCGCGAGTGTGCGCAACGCGTTGCGCGCGGCGCCGGCGACCAGCTCGTCCTCGCTCGCGAGCGCATCGATCCAGAGCAGCGCCGAAGGTCGGTCGCGCAAGCGGCCGAGCACGATCAGCGCCGTGCGCTGCACGCGCGGGTCCGCGTGGCCGAGCAGGCGCCTCAGGTCGTCGACCTCCGACTCCGACAACAGCGCGCCGATGCGCTCCGAGAGCTCGCTCAGCGAGCGCATCGCGACCACGTCGAGCTCGTCGTCGCGTCCGAGCACGTACACGAGGAACGACGCGGCTTCCGGCGAGCCCGCGCGAGCGGTCGCGCGCGCGAGCACCGGCCACAGCGTCGGATCGAGCTTGCCGAACGCCGAGCGCAAGCGGCCGGCGACTTGGGTCGCGTGCTCGATGCGCCGACCGAGCGCGCTCTCGAGCTGGCTCAGCACGTACGGCCGTTGCAGGTGCACCGGTTCGATCGCGGTCGCGAGGTCGAGCACCGCGCCGAGCGCGTCCGACGCATCGACCTCGCCGAGCAGGCGCACCAGCACCAGGCGCACGTCGAGCGGTGTCGTCGGCTCGGCGTAGCGGCGCAGCGCCGCGACGACGTCCTTCGGCGGCAGCGCGCGCAGCACCGTTTGCAGGAACTCGAAGCGCTTCTCCAGCGCGAGCGGATGGATCGGTCGGTCGATCGTGCCCGGCACGAACTCGGGCATCGTGAATTCGCCGCAGAGGATCGCGATCTCGAGCGGTAGCGCGGCGGCGCCGAGGTCGGTCAGTTGCTCGACGATCTCCTTCGGCTTCGGATCGGGCCCATCCGCGGGTGGCGAGAGCGCGGCGAGCACCGCGAGCGCGAGCTCGGGATCGTCGAGGTGCGAGCCCGGCAACGGCTCGCGCTTCGAGCCCGACGGAATCGCCAGGAACAGCGCTGCGCCGATCGCGGCGACCAGCGCGAGCGCGGAGCTCCAGCGATACGCGAGCCGCTTGCAGCGCGGCTTGCGCCGCGGCGAACCGGGGCCCGCCGATGCGCTCAGTTGGCCGGAATCTCGCGCCACGAAGCCACCGTCCAGGTCGTCGTCGCGCCGCCGCCGGACGACGGCAGGCCGGGGAGCGTCAGGTCTTCGCTCATCAAGCGGTCGTCGAAGTTGACGGTCAGCTTGGAGTGCGCGCCGTCGAAGTCACGGTTGATCTTCACTTGGTTGCCGGCGGTCATGTTCCCGTTGACCGTGACCGTCGCCGAGCCGCTGGCGGACAGGTTGGTGTCGTAGAAGTCGTTCTCCGCGTACATGAACGAGTCCATGCGCTCGAGCGTGCCGAACGTCGGGTCGCCGAAGAAGATGTTGCCGCTGTCCTTCTCCTTCTCGTCCTTGATCGCGATCAGCGCGAGCCCGTCGTGCTCACCGGGCTGGTAGAGGATGTTGTCCGAGATGTAGATGTTGCCGCGCACGACGAGCGTGATCGCGGTCGGCGTCCCCTTCGAGTTGGAGAACGTGAACGAGTAGGCGCTGAGGTTGTGGACCCAGAGGTTGCCGTCGATGTAGTAGACCGCGTTGTTGCCGTTCGGGCCGGGCATGCCGTCGACGCCGGAGAGGTGGATCTTCGACGCGGACGCCGGATCGATCTTCGAGCTCGACGTGATCGTTCCGAACGGGTCCTCGAGGAAGTAGTCGTCCTTGGCGGTCGTCGACGTGTTTTTCGTGCGATCGTCCGGGTTCTTGCGGAAGATGTGGGCGGGGTTGTCCTTCGGCAGTTGCCACGCCTTGCCTCCGCAGCCGCCGACCGATGAGTACGTCGCGGTCGCGAACAGAGCCGCGACGTCGTAGTCGTGGTTCGACTCGTACTTCATGCCCGCGATGTCCGGGATCGGCAGCGGCTTGCTGGTCATGCCGCTGTCACCGGAGATCGTGCCCGCCGCGCGGATGTCGCCGGTGATGGTCGCGTCGCCTTTGACGACGACGTTGCCGCCGCTGTAGACGTTGCCGTCGACCAGGTCGGCGCTCTTGCCCGCCCCGCCGAACGAGAGGTCGTAGAGCGGATCGCCGCTCGAGTTGCCGGCGAAAAGCGCGCTGCTGTAGACACCCTCGGTCTGGCCGACCAGGATCGCCTCGAGCCCGACGTCGCGCCCGTTGTGTCCGGCGAACGACTGCACGGTGAACGTGCCGTCGCCGTTGTCGACCGCGGAGGTCCAATAGGAGCCGCCGCCGAACGCGACCGGCGCCTTGTCGCTGCCGAACGATGCGGCCTGGCCCGAGCGCACCGCGGCGATCGACGCCGAGAGACCGGCTTCGGCGAGGTAGCGCGCCTTGGAGTTCTCCACGCCGGCGACGTTCTCGCGCTGGCGGTGCTGCGTGACCGCGAGCAGCGCGGCGGCCAACCCGGCGACCGACACCAGGGTCACCAGCGAGAGCACGAGGGCGCCGCCGCGACGGGCGGACTTCCGAGAGCGTTGCGTGGAGAGCACGTTGGATTCCTGGGTCTCGTTCCGGTTCATTGGTTGCGCGGGCGCACGGTCGTCTGGAGCGTGCGGACGATGCTCCGTCCCTGGCGCGTCGGACGCTCGATCGTCAGCCGCACGGTCAGCGTCGAGTTGCCGTCCGAGAGGAAGCTCAGGCCGCCCTCGTCGCGCAGGCCGTTGCCGTTGTCGTCGTTGCCGTTCTGCAGCTCGCCGACCGCGAACTCGCGGACGAAGTGGCCGATCACGAACACCTGCGCGGGCGTCGCGACGTCGGGCACGAGCTCGACGCGGCGCTCGTCGATCAGGCCGTTGCCGTTGTCGTCGACGCCGTTGTCGAGCTCGCCGGTGTCGATCACCGAGCGCAGGATCTGCGTCGGTCCGTGGACGAGCGCGCCTGCGGCCCAGCCGCGGCCGCGGTTGAACGTCAGCGAGTCGGAGCCGAACGGCGCGGTCGCCGCAGGGGCGAACGTGCTGAAGTCCGCGTCGCGGAGCTCGTCGGCGATGCGATCGAGCAGGCGCTGCGCGTTCGCGTCGGCCTCGGCGACGCTGGTGCCTTCCTCGAACGCGGACGAGCCGCTGGTCAGCGCTCGCACCATCGCGCCGAGCACGATCAATAGCACGACCGAGGCGATGCTGAGCTCGAGCAGCGTGAAGCCTCCGCGCGGCCGGATCGCGATCGGTGTGCGGGGCATCGTCGGCGATTTGCGGCTCATCGTTGGCAGAGGAAGGTCTCGAGGTCCAGGTGGCGCTCGCCGGTCGAGCTGCGCCACTCGACGCGCACGCGCACCGGCAGCAGTCGGTAGTCGGCCGCGTGATTCGCGTTGTCGATCGCGCCGTCGCCGTTCAGGTCCGCGGGCAGGCCGAGCGCCGCGTCGACCTCGTCCTCGGCGAGCCACAGCGGCCCGTTGCCGGCGTCGGGGAAGAGCACTTCGCCCGCGAGCCCGTCGGCGTCGCCGTCGATCGCTTCCAGCCCGGGCACCGCGAAGTCGCAGCCGACCGCGGCTCCGACCAGTGCGCCGTCGTCCGCGTTGCTGCCGTTGAACGCCGCGAAGACCTCGCTGAACGTGCGGCCTTGCATCGTCTCGAGCATCTCTTGCGCGGCCTGACGGGCGAGCACGGTCTCGCGCTGCACGCGGTTCATGCCGAGGGCGGCGACCAGCGAGCCGGTGAACCCGGAGATCGCGATCGAGAGGATCACGATGCAGACCATCACCTCGATCAGGGTGAAGCCGCCGCGTCGCGTGGGGATTCGTCGATTCGGTTGCATGCGCTGCTCGGACGCGCAGAGCCGACCGTGCGAAAGCTCGCCGGCCGCCCTGCACCGTTCGGCGGGGCAGATCGACCCGCGGCGCGAGCGACGTTGAGGGATTTCGCGGTCCTCGCGCGGCGCCGGTGGGGGACGTGGAAGGAGTTTCCGGTCGCGCCGCCGGCGGACGCGCACAGGCCGAGCGCGCGCTCGGCTACGCGCTCCGGGCTCGGCGACCGCTCAGCGCGCGGGGACCGCGGCGCGCACGGTCGCCATCTCGACGACCTCGGGCTCGAACGCGCGCTCGCCGAGCACTTCACGGACGACGTGCGGCGGCGCGATGCGATAGAGCAGCCGAGCTTCGATCGTCGCGTCGCCGGCGTCGGCCGGCAGCGCGCAGCGATAGGCGTCCCGCGTCGAGCCCTTCGGCGGCACGACTCGCTTCCAGCCGAACGAGACCGCTTCCCACGGCTTGAAGGTCTTCTCCCCGCGCGCGTCGAGCGTGATCGCGCCGAAGCGAGCGGCGCCTGCGGTGAGCTCGCCGGTTGCGTCGAGCGCGCCGCTCTCGAGCAACACGCGCCCGTCGGCCGCGAGCACGCGCACGTGCAGCCACATCTCGCGCAGCTCGGTCAGGCTGGTCGGCAGCGCGTGACCTGCGCCGACGTTGTGGACGACGACCTCGAAGGCGAGCTCGAAGGCGAGCTCGGCGCCCGCCGCGCGCGGTGCGACCTCCAGCGCGAGCGTCGCCGCGCTCTTCAGCCGTGCCTCGGCCATCTCCGCGTGCTTGCGGTCGCCGCCGAGTCGCTCCGCGTCGACGTTGCCGCCGACGAAGAAGTGCGGAGAGATCGCGCGCTCGTCGCCCTTGGTCGCCGAGCGTCCGCGCCGTTCGAGCGGCTGCAGCGTCGCGGCGACCTGGATCGCGTCCTCGACGCTCGCCATGTGGCAGTCCTGGCATTGGATGCCCTTCTCCGCGTAGACGCTGCGTTTCCATTCGTCGTACGTGTGCTCGATCCGCAGCCCGTTCGTCGGGTGGATGACCGTGTGGCACGACGCGCAGAACTCCGAGGACTCGAAGAACTCGCGGCGCTCCGCGGTGTGCGCGGGATTGCGAGCGATCGTGTCCAACGGCCCGAACTTCGTGCGGCCCGGGTGCAACACGAACGACGCGTTGCCGGGCTCGCCCCAAGGTCCGGCGGGACCGTTCAAGGCTTCGATCTGATGGCAGACGTCGCACGTCACGCCCGCCTTGGCCTCGGCGGGCAGCGCGGCTTCCGGCACGTCGGGGATCGCGCCCGCGACGACGCCGGCGGGCGAGTGGCAACCCGAGCAGTACGCGTACATCTCGGGGCCGGCCTCTTCGCGCGCGAGCTCGGCGAACGCGCGATACAGCGGGTCCTCGTGCGCGACCGAGTGCATCGAGCCCGCGAGCTCGGCTCCCTGGCGCGGATGGCAGAGCGCGCAGTCGGAGCTGACGAAGAACTGGTCGAGCGATGCGCGTGCGCCGTCGTGCGTCGTGATCCGCGAGAGGCCGAACGGCCCGCGCGGCGGATCCTGGACGCCGACGGCGAGCGCGCTCGCGACGAGCGCGAGCGAAGCGACGAGCAAACCGAGACGAAGCGAAGGGAGCATGCGCATGCGAGCAGGGGGCGAGCGCGTGCATCCTAGGTCCAGACGGCCTCGGACGGTGCGTCCGGGGGCTCGATGCTCCTCGAAGCGGCGGAATCGGGTCGCGCGCGGGTCGAGGTCGGTCACGCCGCTCGAGCGTGCTCGCTTCGGCTGACGTAGCTCGCTCCGGCTGACGTGGCTCGCTTCGGCTGACGTAGCTCGCTTCGCTTGGTGGCGGCTTCCCGGGTCTTCGCATAGAAGGGAAGGACTCCGGAGGTCCCATGCTCACGTGTTGCATCGCCCTGCTCGCTGCTCCGCTCGCTCCCCAGGCGCCCGCGCAGGCGGTCGACGTGCCGCTTTCGCTCTGGACGTCGCCTAATTGGCCGACCGGCACCGTCTTCGGCTCGAACTACGGGCTCGCCGCGGGCGACTACGACGCCGATGGGTGGGTCGACGTGTTCAACTCGAACACCGGCGAGCTCTTCCGCAATCTCCAGGGCCAGGATTGGCAGCTGGTCGCGGACCTCTCGCCGTTGCTGATGCCCGGCGTGCGCTACGGCGCGGCGTTCGGCGACTTCGACGGCAACGGATTCCCCGACCTCGCCACCGAGCCGCGCAAGATCCTCTCGGGCAACGGCAGCTTGAGCTTGCTCGAGAACCTCGGCCCGAACGGCGGCGGCTTCCGCGAGATCGCCGCGAAGCCATGGCGCGTCGACGTCCAACCGTACGACTGCTACACCGAGACCAACAATTGGGCGGACGTCGATGGCGACGGTTGGATCGAGCTCTTCATGCCGACCTACAACGCCGGCAGCGGCTTCTCGACCGGCAACTGGTTGCTCAAGAACCTCGGACCGGTGACGCCTTCGCAGAAGTGCGCGTTCCAGGACGTCAGCGACGCCGCCGGGATCGGCAACGCGCCCGGCGCGGATCGCCCCGAAGGCGCGCAGTTCGTCGACTCTGATTCCGACGGTGACCTCGACCTCTACTGCAACGAGTCGATCTACCAGAACGTCTCGACGCTCGGCGTGCCGCGGTTCGCGTTGTTGAAGCCCGCGGAATCCGGCGTGCTCGCTCTCGGCGTGCTCGACGAGGGCGCGGCGTGCGCCGACTACGACATGGACGGCGATCTCGACCTGCTGGTCGAGTTCACGTCCGCGCCGTGGTGCACGATCTACGAGAACCGCGGCGACGGCACGTTCCTCGAGGAGACCAGCGTGATCGACCAGAACTCGCTCGGGGTCGCGCTCGGGATGTCGCTCGAGGACTGGGACCTGGACGGCGACATGGACTGGACCACCAGCGGCATCTTCCGCCGCAACCGGATGGTCGAGGACGGCGCACGCCACTACACGATCGCGACCACCAACCTGATGGCGGGTTGGATCGGCGGCGCGCTGCCGAGCTGGATGGACTGGGATCGCGATGGCGATCTCGACTGCGCGCTCGGTCACTACGCGCTGCAGGCACGGATGCTGCGGAACGATCTCTACGACGCCGCGACGCCGGCGATCGATCGTCGCTACGTGCGCGTGCGACCGCTGCGTCCGTCGACGCAGGTGCCGCTCGGCTTGGACAACGAGTTCGGCGCGACCGTCGAGATCGAGCTCGTCCAAGGCGGCGACGGCCACCGCCGCGTCAAGTTCACGCAGTCGGGCTCGGGCTACCTCAACCAGAACGAGTACGCGCTCAACTTCGGCTTGCCGCCGACGCCGCAGGATCTGGTGTTCTCGGTCAGCGTCGATTTCCCGGTGGTCTCGGGTCGCGGGATCTGGCGGGTCGACGAGCGCGTCAACCCCGCGCTCGGCTCGATCCACCTCGCGACGCTGGTCGACCGCGAGATCCAGGTGTTGCGCGACGGGCGCGTGCGGATCGACGGCGTGGAGCACGCGCCGCTCGCCGGGGTCAGCCTGACGCTCGCCGACGCCGCGGGCGGGCTCCGACAGGTCGCGCCCGGCGCGCCGCTCTTGCCGCCGGTCGCCGCGCCGTTCGCCGACGCGTGGGCGGTGCTCGGAGTCTCGACGGTCGGCGCGAGCGCGCCGGTCGTCGTGCGCCAACTCGATCTCGACGGCGCGCTCGACGCGCCGGTCGGCTGCGACGGAACGGCTGCGAACGTCGTCGTCTGGGACGTCACCGACCCGGCGCACCCGAAGTCGCAGGCGAGCCACCGCCTCTCGCTCGCGACCGATCCGCGCAACCACCGTTCGCACTTCCGCACCGATCTGACGTTGGCGCCCGGCCGCGAGTGGCTCGTCGCCGCGCGCGTCAGCGCGTTCCGCGCGAGTCCGGTGCTCGGCGATCGGTCCGTCGGAGGCCTGACCGTGCGCGGCTCGGCGCTCGTCCAGAACACGACCGCCTGCGGAGCGACGGCGCTGGTCGCGGCGCCGCTCGATCCGACCCAGCTCTACTTCTCGCTGCGCTTCGGCCGCTGAGTTCGGCGAAGGGAACTCGACGCGCCGAGCGATCGACGCCGGCGCCGCGCGTGTTCCCGGCGCGCGCGCCGCGGTAGCATCCTGCGGTCCGAGCCCGCGCGGCGCGGAATCGATGCACGAGCACCCGCTGGATCGCTGGCGACACGAGCACGTCTACCTCGGCGCGTCGCACGCGCGGAACGAGCGGCGGGTGCGGTGGGTCGTCGGGCTGACGCTCGCGATGATGGTCGGCGAGATCGTCGCCGGCAGCGTGTTCGGGTCGATGGCGCTGCTCGCCGACGGTTGGCACATGGCGACGCACGCCGGCGCGCTGTCGATCAGCGCAGCCGCGTACGCGTTCGCGCGGCGGCGCGCGCACGATCCGCGCTACGCGTTCGGCACCGGCAAGGTCGGGGACCTCGCGGGTTTCGCGAGCGCGGTGCTGCTCGCCGGTGTCGCGTGCTTGATCGGCTACGAAGGTGTCGTGCGCTTGCTCTCGCCGGCCGCGATCCGGTTCGACGAAGCGATCTGGGTCGCGGTGCTCGGGCTCGCGGTCAATCTGGCGAGCGCGCTGCTCCTGGGCGACGACCACGGCGATCACGATCACGAGCACGAGCACCCCGCTGCGCCCGCGCCCGCCTCGCGCGAGGCCGAGGCGCGTGCCCAGGCCGCTCGCCGCTCGCACCACGATCACAACCTGCGCTCGGCGTACCTGCACGTGCTCGCCGATGCGTTGACGTCGGTGTTCGCGATCGTCGCTCTCTGCGCGGGCAAGTACCTCGGTTGGGGCTTCTTGGATCCGATCTGCGGCGTCGTCGGAGCGGCGGTGATCCTGCGCTGGTCGATCGGGCTGCTGCGCGAGACCGCCGCGGTGCTGCTCGACGCCGACCCCGATCCGCGGATCGGCGTCGCGATCCGGGATCGGCTCGAGAGCGCCGACGGCGACCGCATCGTCGACCTGCACGTGTGGCGAGTCGGGCCCGGCCACTTCGCGGCGATCGTGTCGCTCGTGACGCACGAGCCGCGCGACCCCGAGCACTACAAGCGGCAGCTCGCAGGCGTCGAACGCCTCGCGCACGTCACGGTCGAGGTCCAGCGCTGTCCGGAGAGCCTTCCGACGTGACGCGCCGCGTCGCGCGCTCGTCGGCGCGGTACGCGTACGCGATGCCGAGCAGGAACGCGCCGGCGAGCAGGTAGCCCGCGACGCGCCACGCGATCGTCAGCTCGGACGCCTCGACGATCGCGCAGATCGCGGCGAGCACCGACAGCGCGAGGCCGACCGCGCGCAGCACGCGGCTCGCCCGCCGTCGACCGAAACCGATCGCCGTGACGCCGGTGATCGCGTAGTAGGCGATCAACAAGAACGTCGCGACGTCGCGCGAGAACGCGTGCGCGAGCTCCTCGCGGATCCACAGGAAGACCGCGAGCCCCGCGAGCACGCGCACGACGAGCGCGGCGAGGCCGACCGCTCGGGTTCGTTCCGCCGCGACGCGCGTGAGCCGCCACGCGAGCGCGAGCCAGCCGGCGCACACCGCCGCCGCGGCGAGCGACTCGGTGGTCGCGAACGGCGTGTACGCGAAGGGCGTGCGTCGGTCGAGCAACCACGCCGCGCAGACTCCGCTGCCGACGAGGATCACCCACGTCGCCCACGCGATGCCGAGCAGGCGCGTGACGCCGAGCACCTGCGCCGCGAGCACCGCGTAGAGTCCGAGCGCCGCGCACGACTCGAAAGCCTCGCGTTCGTGGGGAAGCAGCAGCAGCGCGAGCGCGCCGAGCAGAGTCGCGGTGAACGCGTGGGTCCGTCGCTCTCCGTCGCGATCGAACGACGCGGCGACGACCGAGCCGAGCGCCCACGCGACCGCGAGCGAAGCGCTCGCTCGGTTGCTCGCGGGAGCCAGCGCGTTGAGCGCGGCGATCAGAGCCGCGACCGGCAGCAGGAACGCGCCGAGCACCGCGCTGCGTGCGCCGCGCTCGGACGGGGTCGCGGCGAGGAAGCTCGCGAGCGCGATCGCCGCGGCGAGCGTCACGCGCGCGGTGACGGGGACGCCTTGCGCCTCAAGTGTCGTCAGCACGCCGAGCGCCGCGACCAACGCGGCGTGCGCGAGCCGCGAGCGTCCGGGCGCGCGCAGGACGCCGATCGCGAGCGCCGAGACGGCGAGCGCGAACGCGGTCGGCGCGAGCGCGCGCGGCCAGGACGTCTCGGCGTACGAGCTCGCCGCGGCGACGATCGTGTAGACGCCGACTCCGAGCATCGGCACCCACGGCAAATGGCTCCAGCCTGGCCCGCGCAGCGCGAGCGTGCCGGCGGCGAGCACGATCAGTCCGTACGCGAGCAGGACGACGGGATCTCCGCCGCCGGCCGACGTGACGAACGGCGCGAGCAGCGCGGCGCCGAAACCGACGTTGAACAGAGCGAGCCGCTGCTCGCGCAGCGCGAGCCCCGCGAGCACGAGCGAGGCCAGCGCGGCGATGCCGAGCGCGAGCGACGAAGGCACCAGCCCGAGCAGCGGCCCGGCGGCCCAGCAGTCGAGATGGACGACCGCGAGCGCGAGCGCGAGCAACAGGTTGCCGAAGCGCACGGTGCCCCGGCGGCGCAGCCGGACGCCGACGAACGCGATCAGCGCCGCGAGCAGCGCGCCGGAGATCACGCGCAGCTCGGGTCCGAAGACGCCGCGGCGGATCGCCCATGCGAGGAACGCACCGAGGCCGAGCATCAACGTCAGCACCGCGAGCGCGAGCGCGCCGTAGCGGCCGACGAGCTGCTCGAGGTCGAGCGCCGCGACGCCCCGCGGCGTCGCGCGAACGCGCGGCGTCGAGCCCGGCGAACTCGGCGAACTCGCCGTGCCCGGAGTGCTCGCCGTGCTCGCCGTGCTCGACACCGGAGCGCGCGCGACCGCCTCCGGGCGCGCGCGCTCCGCGGCCCGCGGCTCGTGCGCTGAGGACGGCGCGTGGGCCGGGTCCGCGAGCGCGGGCTCGTTCGGCGGCGCCGCCTCGGAGCGCGGCGCGCTCGCCGCGCGTGCGTCGCGCAGCTCGTCGCGCAAGGCGTCGAGCTCGCGCTGCAAGCGCGCGATGCCCGCTTCGAGGGCCGCGAGGCGCTGGGGGTCCGTCATGGGGGTGGGTGAGGGGCGCGACCGACCGCGATCGACCCGAGGTCGATCCTCGCCGCGCACAGCATGCACCTCGCGCGGTCGCGAGGGAACGCTCGGGCGGGAGCCGCGCGCTCGCGGCGCCGGTCGGGTCGCCGGTGGTGGCGCCGGAGCAGTCTCTCGCGCGGCGACCTCGCGCGCCACGCAACGCTTCCGATCGACGCGGCAACCGGAGCCGATCGAGCCTCGGCGAGCGCGTCAGTCGGCCGGACTCGGCTCGCGCACGAAGCGCGCGAGCTCGTCGAGCTGCTGCGAAGCCCTGCGTACGCCGCGGCCTGAGAGCGCGTCGAGCCAGCGGGCGGCCCACGGCGAGCGCTCGGCGCGCTCGACGTGCCGCTTCGACCACGCGTGCCCGGCGGCGAGCGCCGCGAGCCCGAAGACGACGTTCGCGCCGAGCCACGCGAGGTCGACGCGTGCGAGCGCGTCGACGCCGGTCCACGCCTCGAACGCGACGAGCACCGCCGGCAACCACAGCGCGACTCCGCCGAGCAGCGCCCACTTCACCGCGCGGTACGCGGAGAGCCGCAGGCTCTCCACCTCGCGCTGCATGCGCGCGACCGAGCCGCCGTAGTCGAGACGTGCCGCGCGCACCGCGAGCGAGGCGCCATGGACGGTCAGCGCGGCGACGAAGGCGATCAGCGCTCCGCCGACCAGCGCGTAGCGCGGCTCGTCCGCGTGCGCCGCGACCACCGGGACCGTCAGCGCGAGCGCCGCGGCGCCGAACGCGACCTCGCACGCGAGTCCAGCGGCCTGCGCGACGAGCGCGCGGCGCGCCTTGCCGAGCAGCAGCTCGCGCAGCACGCGCTCGTCGATCGCGACGCTGCGCGCCAACGCCGCGCCGTGCGCGGCCCACAGGGACTGGAAGTCATCGAGTTGCATGCGACCCTCCGGTGCGGTTCGAGCGCGCGCGTCGGTCGAGCGCGTCGCGCAGCTTCGTCTTGGTGCGTCCGAGCTTGGTGCCGACGTTCGACACCGAGATCCCGAGCACGTCGGCGATCGACGCGTGGTCGTTGCCGTCGAGATAGAGCAGCACCAGCGCCTTCTCGAGCGGGTCGAGGCCGTCGATGCAGTCGCGCAGGAGCTCGACGTGCTCGTCCGGCTCGGGCGTCGGAACCGCCGCGAGCGTGATCGCGTGGACGTCGACGTCGAGCTTGCGCTCGCGATGACGGTGCTCGCGGCGATGGAACGAGATCGCGACGTTGAGCGCGATCCGATACACCCACGTCGTCTCCTTGCAGCGCGCGTCGTAGCGAGCGGCGGAGCGCCAGAGCTGCACCGCGACTTCCTGCGCGACGTCTTCGCGGTCGGTCGGGTTCCGGCAGTACGCGTACGCGACCTTGTGGATCAGGCCTGCGTGCCGTCGGATCAGGGCGGTGAGCTCGTGCGGCTGCATCGTCGTGGCCCCATGATTCGCGACGGACCCGCGTCGGATCACACCGGGTCCTGGAATTTCGCGAGCACCGACCTCGCAGCGCACGTTTGCGCGGGGCGCGGTGCGGCCGCTCTGTCGCAGATGTATCGGATGGATTCGTTCGCGCGGACGTTCGCGGTCTTGCTTGACGGCGTCGGCAGCGCCTCGTCATGCTCCGCGCCGAGTCTCTCCTGGAGGTCGATCGATGTTGAACTGGCCGGTCCTGCTCTCGCTCGTGTCGTTGTCCGCGACCGTCGGTCCCCTCGGGCCCACCGGGCCGTTTGGTGAGGGCGACGACGACAAGGACAAGGGCCCGCTCACCGCGTCGAACTTCTCGGCGCTCGAGCTGCGCGGCATCGGTCCTGCGCTCACCTCCGGTCGGATCTCGGATCTCGTCGTCGATCCGACCGACCCCGCGCGCTGGTTCGTCGCGGTCGCGTCCGGCGGCGTGTGGCGCACCGAGAACCACGGCACGACGTTCGAGCCGGTGTTCGAGGGCGAGAGCTCGTTCTCGATCGGCTGCCTCGCGCTCGATCCGCGCAATCCGAACGTCGTGTGGGTCGGCAGCGGCGAGAACAACAGCCAGCGCAGCGTGTCGTGGGGCGACGGCGTCTATCGCTCGCGCGACGGCGGCAAGAGCTGGACGAACCTCGGGCTCAAGGAGAGCGAGCACATCGGCCGCATCGCGATCGATCCGCGCGACTCCGACGTCGTCTACGTCGCCGCGCAAGGGCCGCTGTGGCGCTCGGGGGGCGAGCGCGGGCTCTACAAGACGAAGGACGGCGGCGCGACGTGGCAGAAGGTGCTCGACATCGGCGAGCACACGGGCATCAACGAAGTTCACCTCGATCCGCGCGAGCCGGACACGCTCTACGCGTCGTCGTACCAGCGTCGACGTCACGCGTGGACGTTGATCGACGGCGGGCCGGAATCGACGATCCACAAGTCGACCGACGGCGGCGCGACGTGGCGCAAGATCGAGCAGGGGCTACCGAAGGTCGACAAGGGCCGCATCGGCCTCGCGGTCTCGCCGGTCGATCCCGACGTGCTCTTCGCGATCGTCGAAGCCGCCGACGGCAAGGGCGGCACGTTCCGCTCGGACGATCGCGGCGAGAGCTGGGAGAAGCGCTCCGACAAGGTCTCGAGCAGCCCTCAGTACTACCAAGAGCTCCTCTGCGATCCGCGCGACGTCGACACGCTCTACTGCCTCGACACGTTCACCACCGTTTCGCGCGACGGCGGCAAGACGTGGAAGCGGCTCGGCAACGAACGCCGTCACGTCGACGACCACGCGCTCTGGGTCGACCCGCGGAAGGAAGGCCACATCCTGATCGGCGGCGACGGCGGTCTCTACGAGACCTGGGACGGCGGCGCGCACTTCGACTTCAAGGAGAACCTGTCGGTCGCGCAGTTCTACAAGGTCAGCGCGGACCAAGCGCTGCCGTTCTACAACGTCTACGGCGGCACGCAGGACAACAACAGCCTCGGCGGTCCGTCGCGCACGCCGCGCCGCGAGGGCATCACCAACTCGGATTGGTGGGTGACCGTCGGCGGCGACGGCTACGAAGCGCAGGTCGATCCGACCAATCCCGACATCGTCTACACGCAATCGCAGTACGGCGGGCTCGTGCGCTTCGACAAGCGGAGCGGGGAGATGGTCGACATCAAGCCGCGCGAGACGCCGGGCGAGCCGCCGCTGAAGTGGAACTGGGATTCGCCGCTCGCGCTCAGCCACCACCAGCCGACGCGCCTCTACTTCGCGGCCAATCGCCTGTTCAAGAGCGACGACCGCGGCAACTCGTGGAAGGCGATCAGCGCCGACCTGACGCGCCAGCTCGATCGCGACCAGCTCGAGGTGATGGGGCGTGTGTGGGAGGTCGACGCGGTCGCGAAGAACTCGTCGACCTCGTTCTACGGCAATTCGGTCGCGTTCAGCGAGTCGCCGCTCGACGAGCGCACGCTCTTCGTCGGCACCGACGATGGCCTGGTGCACGCGACGCGCGACGGAGGCGCGACTTGGACGCGCATCGAGAGCTTCCCCGGCGTGCCGGAACGCACGTACGTCAGCCGACTCGAAGCGTCTCGGCACGACTCGAACACCGTCTACGCGGCCTTCGACAACCACAAGAACGGCGACTTCAAGCCCTACGTGCTCGTCAGCCGCGACCGCGGCGCGACGTGGACCTCGATCGCGGGCAACTTGCCGGCGCGCGACGTCGTGTACGCGCTCGCGCAGGACGCGGTCGTGCCCGAGCTCCTGTTCGCCGGCACCGAGTTCGGTGTGTACTTCACGCGCGATCACGGCACGACCTGGATCGAGCTCACCGGCAAGTTCCCGACGATCGCCGTGCGCGACCTCGAGATCCAGCGCCGTGAGTGCGACCTGATCGTCGGCACGTTCGGGCGCGGCATCTACGTGCTCGACGACTACTCGCCGCTGCGCACCGCGACCGCGGAAACGCTGGCCGCGCCGGCGCACCTCTTCGCCGCGCGCACCGCGCCGCTCTACGTCGAAGGCAGCCGGCTCGGCAATCGCGACGGACACGGCAGCCAGGGCTCGACGTTCTTCTCGGCTCCCAATCCGCCGTTCGGCGCGCTCTTCACGTACCACCTCGCCGCGAAGCTGACGACCCGCAAGGAGCGTCGGCAAGAGGCGGAGAAAGAAGCGCGCAAGCGCAACGAGACAGCGCCGTACCCGAGCTACGAGGCGCTGCGCGCCGAGGACCTCGAGGAAGCGCCCGAGGTGTTGATCTCGATCCGCGACGCGGGCGGCGCGCTCGTGCGGCGGGTGCCGGCGTCCCGCGAGAAGGGGCTGCATCGCGTCGCGTGGGATCTGCGCTATCCCGAGCGCACGCGCGTCCAACTGCGCGCCGAGGACGACGCCGATCCGTGGGTGTCGCGCGACCGCGGGCCGCTCGCGCTCGGCGGCAAGTACACGGCGACGCTCGAGCAAGTGGTCGACGGCGTCGCGAGCGTGCTCGCCGGCCCGGTCTCGTTCGAAGTCGCGCCGCTGAACCTCGCGACGTTGCCGGCGGCCGATCGCGCGGCGGCGCTCGCGTTCCAGAACGAGGTCACCGAGCTGCGGCGCGCCGTGCGCGCGGCGGGTGAGGTGCTCGACGACGCGGTCTCGCGCGTGCGGCACGCGCGCGTCGCGTTGCGCGATGCGCCGAAGCTCGATCTGGTGCTGCTCGGGCGGCTGCAAGCGCTCGACGACCGGCTCTCGGCGGTCGCGCTCGAGCTGAACGGCGACGAGACACTCTCCGCGCGCAATCGACCGGCGCCGCCGTCGATCCGCGAGCGCGTCGAGAACGTCGCCGAGTCGCAGTTCTCGACGACCTCCGCGCCGACCGAGACCGAGCGCGACGCGCTCCGTTACGCCGGCGCCGAGTTCGGTCGCGTCCTGGCGAACCTGCGCAAGCTGCTCGAGTCCGACCTGCGCGAGTTCGAGTCGACGCTGGAGCAAGCGGGCGCCCCGTGGACGCCCGGCCGTCTCCCGCAGTGGCGGTGACGGCCGGCGCTCGCGCGTCCGCGCCGGAGGCTCGAGCCTCCGCGCGGAGCGCGCGGCATTTCCGTTCGGCGCAGCGCGAGCCTCAGCAACGCGGCCGCGGACGTACGCCGTTCGCCACGTCGTTCGGGCTGCCGGGCGCGGCTGCGCGGTTCGAGTCGGCGCGCTAAGCTGAAGCGAGCACGCCGCGACGCCCGATGGGTGTCGCGCGCGCTCCGACTTCGGTCGCGCTCGAGTGAACAGGACCTCCGTCGTACGGCTTGCCAGTCACGTCGCGCCGACGCTCGCGCTCGTGGTCGGTTCGATCGTCGGCTCGTGTCGAGCCAACGACAGCCGATCCGACGCGGAGCCCGGGCTCCCGGCGCGGAACGAACCCTGCGTTGCCGGCGCGGGCCCGCGCGAGCCGTCGTGCGGGTCGCAGCAAGCCGTCGCCGCCGCCGTCGGACTGCTGGACGAAGGTCGGGTCGCTCTGCAGTACGCGCAGCTCCTTCTGCTGTGCGGCGGTCGAGTCGAGTCGACGGGCGCGTGCCCGCTGCAGCGTGCGATCGTCGGCCACGACGATCGCGAGGCGCAGGCGCAGATCGACCGACACCACTGCGTCACCTGCGTGTGCGTGCATCGAGGTCGGATCCTGTCGGATGCGATCGCTCTGGGGCCGGTGGGCGTGGTCGACTCGCTGTGCGCGCGCGGGTACGTGATCCGACGGAGCTCCCTGAGGACGCATCCGATGATGGCTGCGGTCATCGAGTCCGACGCACACAGTGTGCGGGCGCTGATCGCGGGCGGGTTCTCGCCGGCTTGGCCCGGCACGAGGCTGTACTCACCGCTTCATGTCGCCATCGCGCGAGGAGCGCGTCGCTCGCGGGCGTCGCTCGGGTTCGAGGTGTTCGAGCTGCTCCTGGAGTCCGGTGCGGACGTGCACGCTCGCGATGTGCGCGGCACCACACCTCTATTCTGGGCGCTCGCACTCGGAGCTCCGGAGGAGTACCTGGAGACGCTCGCGAGCTCTGGTGCCGTCGACGCGGGCACGGATTGCGAGGGACGGCCCCCTGAGCGCATCGAGTCGGCGATTGGAGTCTTCCAGGAGTGATCCATGCAGCACGGCGACACGCGAGAACTGTTCGTTGCACGCTCGCGAGGCGAGTTCGACGGCTCGATGGTGGCCCATTCGAGCGGAGACCTCGTGTTGACGGCTGCAGCGCGCCGGGGACGGAGTCGCTTCGCAATCGATGCTCGCTGGCTCGCGTGCATCGTGCTCTCCCTGGCGAGCGTTCTGTCGTGCGGCGGCGGCGCACCGCACCCGACCCCCGCGGAGCTCGAGCTGATGAAGGCTGACGGCGATCGAATCCGCGCGCTGGTCGAGTCCGAGCGCGCTCGGATCGGGCGCGTTCCTGCGACGATCGACACTCGCTCGGATTGCCCGTTCATCATCCGTCGAGGCGGTTGGGTTTACGCGACCATCGATGGCGGCACGGTGTACGAGCTCTCGGTCGGCGACTACTTTCGAGACGGCCTGGTGCTCTACTGGCAGTCCGACTCGCCCGAGTGGATCGTCGACACGTAGTCGAAGCGCGCTCCACGCCGCGACCGCGCGAGTTCGATCTTGCGCTCGCCATCGACGCCGCGCTACGAACGTCGTCGGCTCACGCGCTCGATTCGCGCGAACGGTCGAAAGCGAGCGGTGGCGCGCTCCGATCGCGGCCCCTCGGGACTTCGACATCGCCGGCGCGCACACCGGCGAGCTGCGGTCGTGTCGAGCAGCCGCCGCTCGGCACCTGCTCGCAGATCATCTTGCGAGGACTCGAGCCCGCGGCCGAGGAACATTCTCGATGACCCTCGCCGGAGCACGGCGGACGCACGCCGCGCTCCAGCGGCGAAGTGGCTGGGGACGGCAGGGATCGAGCGGGACCTGCGCGCGCGCTTGGGAGGCTGAGTCCGACGCGGGGACCGGCACGAGGTGCGCGCCGTGGGCAGCGAGGTGGGCGGTTGGGGCTTGGCGCAGAAAGGACGAGCTCGCGACTTGGTCTCGCTCGGGACGTCGAACCGTGGTCGCGATGCGCATCTCCGGCTCCACGCACCGCTTCTCCCGGACCGGGATCGCATCCGATCATCGCGGGCGCGGCCAAGTCGTCGACCACGTCGTGCCCGCGGTGAAGCGGGACGCACGCGCGGCCGGTCGTTGGGCTGGACTCCGCTCCGCCGTCCGGGCCGTCGTCGCCGACGCGGAAGACCGGCTGACCGCTGCGGGCGCGTCGTGCACACGCCGGTGTCGTGCGCCCGCGCTCGCCGCGAAGGCCGATTGCGATCCGGAGTTCGATCGTGCGAACCACGGCATGTTCGCCCCTGACGCCACGGGCCGTAGCCGCCGGGAGCAGCTCGCATGAATTGGATGTACGTGGTCGACATCGCCTTCTATGCATGTCTCGGCCTACTGATGTTCCCTCTGATTCCGCTCGCGCTCAGTCAGGTGCGCGGCGGGTCGTACCGTGACGCGTCGACGAAGGTCCGCGCGTTCGTGACGGAGTGGGGGCGCGTCGACCCCAAGAGCACGGTCGGCCGATTGCTCGGCGTCACGGGACTCGGCGCAACGCTGCTCGTCCTCGGGTTCGTCGCGTACCTCGCGAATCGGTTGGGCGACGCGTTCGTGCCGATCTCCTCGGCGACGTTCGGCTACTTCGGAAGCGAGCAGGTGCGCTGGTCGGTCGAGCATGAGAACGAATGGGATGCCGTTCGTTTCGACTTCCGACAGGTGTCCGGTATCGGCTCGGACCGCCAGCGATGGGAGCAAGCGAAGGGATGGATGGGGAGCTACGACGTCCGGGCCGCGCGAACGGCTGCGGTCCTGGCGTTCGTGGTCGTCGGCTCGTCGATCGCGTCCCTCTCGCGGCGAGGCCGCCGCGCGAAGAGGCTCGTCTCGCTCGGGCTGGCCGTCTCCGCGGTCGTCGTCACCCATTTTCTCTGGGTCACTCGCGAGCAGCAGTACATCGAGAACTTGATCTCGCGGTATGCGGATGAGTACGGCAAGTCGCACGATGGCGCGTCGCCGCCGATCCCTCGGGCGTACACGGGATGGTGGCCTGGAGCTGAGGTCGAGAGCGATCGAGACTCGACATCGCAGCGTGAGCCGTAGCCCTCGTGCGGTTGGCGGACCGCGGTGATCGAGAGCCCGTGGACGTGTGCGCCCCCGCGGGTTGCGTTCGTTCCTCCTCGATGGCCGCGCGTGCGCAGCGAACCGAAGCTCTCGGCGTGCGCCGACTCCCGCTTCGAAGTCGAGATTCCAGGCACGGCCGCGGAGCGGGCACACGCTCGGCGTCCGGCTGCGGCATCGCGAGGACACGCGCCCGCTCGCGCGGAGCATCGTGCACGCACGGTCCGCGTTCCGACGCGAACGGGGCGCGCGCGGCTGCGAGCCCGATCGCGAAGTCGTGGCGGTTGTCGGAGCCGTTCGCGATCGATCGGCGTGCGGCCGGTGCCCGGCGAGCGCGACGAGCACGAGTACGCTCCCGGATCCCGCTGGACTGCGATGGGCCGAAGCTCGGTCCCTCGATCACCGCCTCCGCGAGCGCAACTTGGCGTCGCTCTTGGCGTTCCTCCGCGGATCCCGGTGGACTTCGGTGGACGGAAGGACGCAAGGTGGTGGGGAAGCCGGGGCTCGAACCCGGACGCCCTTGCGGGCTTGGGATTTTAAGTCCCATG
>JADLBP010000121.1 GCA_020847695.1 Planctomycetota bacterium | reverse complement strand
GCCGACGAGCGCGCCGCGAAGGCCGCCCGCGAAGATGTCGCGCGCTCCGAACGTCTCGCCGACGAGCTGCGAGCCGCACTCCCGATCGCGGAGTCACGCGCGCGCCAAGCCGCCGACGCCGAGCGCGAAGCACAACGCCGCGCCGCCGAGCGCGAGGCGAACAAGAACCGCAAGGCGCGCGTGGCCGCCGCGAAGCGCGTTGACGAGGCGCTGCGGAAACTCGGAGCCGCCTACACCGAATACCTGCGGACCGCACCGGGCGGTCGGCCGGAGGACGCGAACCGTCTCGCGCGACGCTCGCGCCACGCCATCGCCGCCGCGACGTTCACCGCCGCGCCGGAGTTCGCCGAAGCGATGGAGCCGCACCGCCGCCCGCCGCGCCAGCACTGGCAATCCCTCGCCCGCTCCGTCGAGGGCTCCGTCGGCGAGTTCCCGGTCGAGCCCGAGGCTGAGGCAGAGCCTGCGTGACGATCCCGCCGCTCCTTCCCGAGGCCGTCGCGGTCACGCGCGGCGAGTTCGCGCCGACGCGCCCCGCTGCCGACTACCGAGCTGCGGCGGCCGAGGCGGCGCAGTCCTGGGCACAGCCCGGGGACTCGGAGACGGTGGCGCTCGCGCGCGCCGTCGTCGGCGGTTCGGAAGTCGTCGCCACGCTGTACCGCGCGGCGGGCGTGGCCCACCTCCTCGAAACGCTCGACATCACCGAGCTTGTCCAGAGCGACCAACCGAATGCGCGCCTGCGTTACCTGACGTGGGCCGCGTTCCTTGAACTCGTCCGACCGCACCGCGCGCCGGACGAAGACTACACCGACACAGTTCGGCGCTTGCTGACCGAGAACGTCGCCGCGCGCGCCATCTACCTCCTGATCCTCCAAGAACCCGGAACCGACCAATGAACCCCACGAACGCCACCCCCGAAGAAGTCCTCGCCCAAGCGCTCACCGTCCGCGACGACGGCCAGGAACCCAAGTTCGAGCCCCACCAGTACGAGTGCGTGTTGCTCGACGTGGCGCGAGCCGAGCAAGCGCCCTACGAGGACTTCCCGACCGCTCTCGCACGGTCCGTCAAGACGAGCGACCACGCCGACGCGCTGGTGTTCGCGGCGGATCGAGCGCGCGCCCGCGACTCGTTCGGCAAGTCCGCGCCGGTCGAGAAGGTGATGAAGTCCGCGCCGAACGCCATCGGCCTCGACGCCGAGCGCGTCGCCAAGGCGGGCTCCGCGCCGCGCTACACCCGCGACGACTACCACGGCGAGATGCTGGAGATCAGCAAGCGCGAGGCGCGCTCGGGCGAGACCCCGGCCGCCGCGTTCGCGCGTCTCATCGAGGCGGGCCGCTTCGACGACCTGTACGCCGCCGGAGAGCGCGCCGAAGTCGTCGAAGTCGAGGCCGCGATGACGAAGGCCGCGCCCGAGGATCGCTTCTACCCGATGCTGCTCGACCTCGCGCAGATGCGGAAGCGCGCCGGGGAGACGATCGAGGCCGCGTGCGCGCGCCTGATGTCCGAGGATCCCGTCGTCCGCGACGCCTACGCCGCGACGCAGGGGCTCTGACGTGCTGTCCGAACCGACGCGCCGGGTGATCGCCGCCGCCCGCGCGTTCGAGGAGCACTTCGGCGAGTCCATGCACCCGCTACAGGTGCGCCAGCTCGCACACGACACGCCCGGCGCGAGCTACCACGCCGCGTTGATCGCCCTCATGGGCTGTGGCCTGGATCGAGACGGCGAGCGCGTCTGGCTCGCGTGTCGAAGTCCGCGCGCCGTCCACGTCCGAGATCGCGAGGCAAGCGCAGCACTCGTCCTGCATGGGCTCGACCGGATCCGCGCCCGCCTCGTGCACAGCTTCGCGCGCGTGATCGAACGCCGCGAGGAACGCTCCCGCGCTGGGCGAGCTTCCCGGTCGCGAGGTCGCGGCCCCAGCTTCGACACCACGCGCCGCCGCTCCGTTGGGCTTCACCGCTCCGCGCGGTAGGCGCGCGGACGCAACGCGCATGAAACGCATCCACTACTGCTACCTCCTGACGCGCGCTCTGCCCGACGGCGGCTGTCGGTACTACGTCGGGATCAGGACATGCCCGGAGGGGACGACACCCGAGACCGACACGAGCTACATGGGGTCGGGCGACGCAATCAAGGCCGCCGTCGATCTGTACGGCCGCGCCGCGTTCTCGAAGTCGATCGTGGACGTGTTCGACACGATCGCCGAGGCCAAGGCACTGGAGCGCGCGCTAGTCGGGCTCACGACCGCCAACTCGCCCTACTCGTACAACCTCATGGAGGGCGGCGGTAGTGGCGGGCTCCCGAGCAACGAGTCCAAGGCGCGGATGAGCGCGACGCGCAAGGCGAAGTTCCGTGACGACCCGGACTTCAAGGCGCGCAACGCGGAGATGGCGCGCGCGCGGTTCGACGACCCCGACTACAAGGCCAAGCACGATGAGGCGCACCGCACGCCCCAGTTCCGCGCGAACATGAGCGCTGCGGCGAGCGCCAAGTACGACAGCGATCCCGACTACCGGGCGCGACGCACGGCGGCGAACCGTGCGAAGGGCAAGGACCCCGCGTTCAAGTCGAAGCTCAGAGCGTCGAGACTCGCTCAGTACGCCGACGCCGACTACAGGGCGAAGCACATGGCGGCGACCACCAAAGCGAACCGCCGCCCGGAAAGCCGCGCGAAGAACAGCGCGGCGAAGCGCGCGGAGTACGCTCGCATGACCGCCGAGGAGCGTGCCGCGCGAGGCCGCGCCATCAGCGAGAGCAAGTGTCGCGCTCGGGCCGAACGGGAGCGCGCCGCGTGATCGCCGTCGCCGAACTCACCCCGAGGCAGCGCGCCGCGCGCCAACAGTGGGCGGACCCGAGGGCCAGGGCCTTGCTCATCGCGCGCCAGATCGTCTCTCAAGAGAAGCGCCGCGTGGCGAAGCTGGTCGCAGCCCACCTTCATCTGGTTCGTCCGGCCGGTCTACACGCTGCCCGCATCACTGGGCTCCCGGCCGAGGACATGTGTCAGGCCGCGTTTCTCGGCCTCGTTCGGGCGATGGAAACGTTCGACCCGACGCGAGGGGCCGCGCCGGGGACACACGCGTGGTGGTGGATGAAAGCCGAGACCCAGGCGGAATACCTCCGCATGAGATCGACGATCCGCGCCCCGAAGAAGCCCGTTGCACCGATCCCCAAGACCTCCTCGCTCAGCGACGACAGCTCGACGATCGGCGCGTCGATCGTGGACGAGCGCACCGACGATCCGGCCGCCGCGCTCCATCGGGCCGAACTCCCACGCGCGGTCGCCGCCGCGCTCGGCTCTCTCCCCGAGCGGGACCGGCGCGTGGTCGAGATGCGCTACGGCATCAACGGGGCGGCGCGTCCGCACACCTTCGTCGAGATCGCCGGACACCTTGGCGTGTGCTCAGAACGGGTACGGATGATCGAACTCCGCGCGCGCGACCACCTCCGCGACGTGCTGGCCGAGTTCGCGGTGTAGCGCCCGCTCCGCCAAGCTCCGACACGCACCGCCAGCCAGTCAGCATCTCTCCTCGCGCGCGGGAATCGCCCGGCCTCGGGCCTCGGAGTGGGCGATGGTCGAGTGAAGGCCGCGCGTCGCACTTCGCGCCGCATCGGGCCTCGATGAAACCTCCAACATGGAGAACGACCGATGGGCACGAAGCCCGACTCTGTTTCGCACCACATGGTGCCCCTGTGGGGGACCGAAGCCAACGGCTTGCTCGCCGAGGTGGAGGTCACCCTTGAGACGTTCGACCGGATCAGCGCATTCGGTCGCACCGGCGCGCCCCTCGGCGACGTGCAAGGCGTCATGGCATCCCCCGAGCGGGGGATCCACGGCGAGATCCCCCAAGGCGCGCCCGTCCGCGTCCGGGTCTTCGTCGAGTGTGACGACCACCCGATGTACGAGTTCATCCCCATCGGTGAGGAGGCCGCATGAGCCCGCACCGCTTCCTATCGAAGCCGACCGAGTGGTGCATGACCACGAAGGTCGTCTTCCCCGAGTTCGGTCCCGACCGCTGTATCGCGCGAGACCCCGAGCCCGAACTTCAACACCCGTTCGCGTTCGTCGAATCGCTCGGCGGCGCAAAGGGCTACTTCATCCGTGGCTGGCGCGACCGCGACCTCGGGGGCATGTTGCTGTCCGAACTTCCCAATGAGGAGGAGGTTTGGGCGCGAATCTCGAAAGAGGATTGGGACCGCGCACTGGAGCTGTTCCACGGAAACGACGAAGACGGCGACGAGGCGTACCACGAGACGATCG
>JADLBP010000120.1 GCA_020847695.1 Planctomycetota bacterium | reverse complement strand
GGCTGATCGAGCGTCACGGTCATCGTGCGCCAGCGGCCAAGCGTCGCGAGCTCCTTGCGCTCAAGGTGCCCGCGTGATTAACCTCAACTCACTGTCCAGGAAATCGGACGCGGAACACCGGCGTCGAAACCGAGTCGTTGCGCACCGCGTTCGAGCTGTGCCGGGGCGAACGCGGCTACGGTGACGCCGAGCTCGAGCTCGTGACCGAGCGCGCACGCTGGAGCTGTCGCGCTTGCGGCAGCGGACTGCGTGCGGACGCGGTGCTCCGCTGCGAGCTCTGCGGAGGCGAAGGCCGGCTCGCCGCGGGCGGCGAGCTCGTGCTCGACCGCGTCGAGCTCGACGTCGTCGAGGCGTGAAGTCCGCGAACCGGCGCACGGTGGAAGCGCCGGCTGCGCGCGCGTCCGGCTAGCTCGCGCTCTCCTCGCTGGGCGGTTCGCGCTTCACCGGCGTCGGGAACCCGTTCTCGCGGTACGCGCGCGCGAGGATCGACATCGGGTGCATCGGCTTCTTGCCGGCGTGCTGCGCGAACTGGATCGCCGCGAGCGGGCAGTCGGTCGCCCACACCTCGGCCTCGGCGGCTTGCATGCCCTCGAAGGCGTTCTTGCCGACGCGTTTCGAGACCTCGAAGCCCTCGACCTTCATCGCGTACGTGCCGTCGTGGCCGCAGCACTCCATCGCCATCTTCGGCGTGACGCCGGGGATCTTGCGCAGGAGGTCACGGCCCTTGAAGCCGACCGCCTGCGCGCGCAGGTGGCACGGCGCGTGGTAGGCGACCGGGCCGTTCGGCGTGCTCTTGAAGTCGGTGTTGAAGCGCGGCTCCTCGCGGATCGACCACAGGTACTCGCTCGGGTCGCGGACGGCTTGGGCGAGCTTCGTCGCGCGCTCCTTGTCCTCGGGCGCGACCAGCTCCGGGTACTCGCGGCGCAGCATCATCGAGCACGTCGGGTTGATCGCGAGCACCTTCGAGCCCGACTCGACGTGCGGCATCAGCCGATCGAGGTTCGTCTTCGCGTGCTTGCGCAGGGTCTCCAGGTCGCCGTGCTCCCACGCCGGCATGCCGCAGCATTCGAGCCCGCGCACGCAGCGCACCTCGACTTGGTTCTTCTGGAGCACCTCGACCGTGTCGCGGCCGATCTCGGGCTCGTTGTTCTGCACGTAGCAGGTCGGGAAGAGCACCGTCTCGGCGCCGGTGTCGTCGCTGACGAGGCGCTGATCCTCGGCCCACCGCTCGAACGTCGTGCCCGCGAAGTCGGGCAGCAGCTTGTCTCGGTGCACGCCGAGGAACTTCTCCATGAACCACCGATGGAGTCCGACGCGGTTCAGCTTGTTCGCCATCCCGAACGACAGGCGCGCCATCTCGCCGGCGAGGTCGGGATCGCCGAGCACGCGGTCGCGCAGCTTGACGCCGTGCTGCTTCACGCGGACCGCTTGATAGCGGTGCACGAGCTTCGGGAAGTCGAGCATGAACTCGTGCTTGTCGCGCGGCGTGTACGGGCACTGCACTTCGCAGAGCTTGCATTGGAAGCACGCGTCCATGACGCGGTTCGTGTCTTCGTGCGAGAGCCGCGTGACGTCGCCCTCGTACTGCTTGTCGATCAGGTCGAACAGCGTCGGGAAGCTGTCGCAGTATTTGAAGCACATCCGGCAGCCGTGGCAGATCTCGAACGCGCGCGTGACTTCCTTCTGGAGCTTCTCGACCTGCCAGTACGTCGCGTCGTTCGGGTCGTAGGTCAGTCCGTCGGTCGGCGCGAACGAGATGTGGGAGTTGCCTGCGGTCATGGCGATGCTCTCTCGAATGGGGACGAAGACGGGGCGGCGGTGGGGGCTCGAACTCGGTCGACTCTAGGGGAAGCGGCGGGGGAAAGAAGAAGCCGGCGCCTCGTAGCAAGACGAGACGCCGGCCGAGGGAGAGAGAGTGAGCGCCTCTTGGGCGATCAGCTGACGCTGTTCAACATCGCGGTGAACTTGCCCGCGTGCGCCTTCTCGGCTTTGGCCAACGTCTCGAACCAGTCCGCGATCTCGTTGAAGCCTTCCTCGCGCGCGGTCTTCGCCATGCCCGGGTACATGTCGGTGTACTCGTGGGTCTCGCCCGCGATCGACGCCTTGAGGTTCGACTGCGTGTCGCCGATCGGCAGGTCGGTCGCCGGGTCGCCCGCCTTCTTCAGGAAGTCGAGGTGGCCGTGCGCGTGGCCGGTTTCGCCTTCGGCGGTGTCGCGGAAGTTGCCGGCGACCTCGGGGTAGCCCTCGACGTCGGCGACCTTCGCGAAGTAGAGGTAGCGACGGTTGGCTTGGCTCTCGCCGGCGAAGGCGGCCTTCAGGTTGTTGTGGGTCTTGGAGCCCTTGAGCTGCTTGGACATCGAATCCTCCTTGGACTGGATCTGCGTCTGGGGTCTTGGGGTCGGTCGGGGGCGCCCCCGAAGGCAGGATTCGTGCCACGCCGGCGGGCTCGCCGCAAGGGGCACTGCGGCCCCTGCGGTCGCGCGCGCGCGGCGCGGAGCACCGCAGTTCCGGTGGGCTACCGATATTTCGGTGGCGCCGGCCGACCGCGGCCCCTACAACCGGCCGGCACGCCATGAGCACCGCCATCGCCGCCCAGGGGAGAGTCCTCGACCTGACCCGCGATCTGAAGGAGCTGACGCGGCTCGCCGGGGAGCCGCGGAGGGTCGACGATCTGCTGGAGCGCGCGCTCGACACCCTGCGCGACGTGATCCCGTACGACCTCGCGGCGGTGCTCGAGCTCGAGGGTGAGGAGCTCGCGGTCCGTTGCGCTCGCGGGCCGTTGTGCGACGACCGCGTCCGCCGCCACCGCGTGCAGCTCGCGAGCTTCCCCGACCTGCGGCGCGCGCTGGAGACCCGGCGCGCGCGCACGCTCGACGAGCACGATCACGGCCACGGCGCCGATCCGTACCACGGGCTGCTCGACCTGCCGCACGGCCACTCGTGCATGGTGGTCCCGCTGTTCGCCGGCGAGCGCACGCTCGGCGCGCTGACGTTCGATCGCACGCGTTGCGAGCGCTACGACGCGCCCTTGGTCGACCTCGCGACGATCTACGGGCAGATCATCGCGCTCGCGCTGACCGCCGCGGAGTACGCGGCGTCGCTCGAACGCAACTCGCGCCAGCTCGCGGAGCAGAATCGTCTGCTCGAAGGCGAGGTCACCGGCGAGCGCGACGCGGGCGAGTTGCTCGCGCTGTCGCAGAACCCGGCGATGAAGCGGCTCGCCGAGCTCGCGCGCCAGGTCGCGGCGACCGATGCGCCCGTGTTGATCACCGGCGAGACCGGCGTCGGCAAGGAGGTGCTAGCTCGCGCGATCCACGGTTGGTCGCGCCGGCGCGCGCGGCCGTTCGTGAAGCTGAACTGCGCGGCGCTGCCGGAGAACCTGATCGAGAGCGAGCTCTTCGGCCACAGGAAGGGCGCGTTCAGCGGCGCGACCGAGACGCGTCCCGGTCGGTTCGCGGTCGCGAACGGCGGCACGCTGCTGCTCGACGAGATCGGCGACCTGCCGCTCGGCGCGCAGGCGAAGCTGCTGCGCGTGCTGCAGGAAGGCGAGTTCGAGCCCGTCGGCTCGGATCGCACCGTCAAGGTCGACGTGCGCATCCTCGCCGCGACGCACCTCGACCTCGAGCGCGCGCTCGCCGACGGCCGCTTCCGCCAAGACCTGTACTACCGACTCGACGTCTTCCCTTTGTGCGTGCCGCCGTTGCGCGAGCGCAAGGAAGACCTGCTCTCGATCGCCGCGGAGATCCTGCGCGGCATCGCGCGGCGCACCGGGCGCGGACCGTGGCGCCTCTCGGCGAAGAACCTCGAGCGGCTGCGCGCGTATCCGTGGCCGGGCAACGTCCGCGAGCTCGTCAACTGCCTCGAGCGCGCGACGATCCTCTCGAGCACTCAGGAACTCGTGCTCGACCTGCCGCACGACGCCGTCACGCGCGAAGCGAGCGGCGGCGCCGCGCTTGGGACGCTCGCGGAGCACGAGCGCGCGTACCTCGAACGCGTGCTCGACCACACCGGTGGCAAGCTCTACGGCAAGGGCGGCGCTGCCGAGATCCTCGGCCTGAAACCCAGCACCTTGCAGAGCCGCATGCAGAAGCTCGGCGTCTCGCGCGCGCGGCGCGCTCCGACCCGCTAGCCTCGACGTCCACCCGCCGGGCCCTCCCTACATGAAGAACTTCTTCGTCTCGCTCTTCGCGACGTTGGTCGCGATGGTGCTGTTCACCGCCTTCTTCTTCCTGGCGGGCTTCCTCGTGATCGTGCTGCTGACGGCGTCGGGCGCTCCGCCGGTCGGGCACGCGCACGGAGCGGTGCTGACGATCGACCTCTCCGAGCCGATCGACGACCGCGGCGGCGCCGAGGATCCGTTCGGTCTGTTCGGCGGGCGCTTCTCGACGTTGCGGCTCGCCGACGTCACCGACGCGATCACGACGGCGGCCGGCGACGATTCGATCCGCGGGATCTTCCTGCACGGGTCGGTCAACGGCTCGTGGGCGCAAGCGCGCGAGCTGCGCCAAGCGCTGCTCGCGTTCAAGGCGAGCGAGAAGCCGATCTACGCGTTCTTCCCCGACTACGAGGAAGCCGAGTTCTACCTCGCGTCGCTCGCGGACCACTCCTACATCTCGCCGCTCGGACTGTTCGTGCTCGACGGGCTCGCGGCGCAGGTGATGTACTTCGCCGAGGGTCTGCAGAAGCTCGGCGTCGAGGTGCAGGTCTCGCGCGTCGGCAAGTTCAAGTCGGCGGTCGAGCCGTTCATCCGCGACTCGATGAGCCCCGAGAACCGCGAACAGCTCGACATGCTGCTCCGCGACCTCTTCCAGACGTTCCTCTCGGAGACCGCGCTCGCGCGCGGCGTGCCCGTCGGCGACCTCGAGCTCGTGTGCGCCGAGCGCGCGGCCCTGACCTCGGACGAAGCGGTTGCGGCGAAGTTCGTCGACCACGTCGCCTCGTTCGACCGCGTGCTCGACGAGCTGCGCGACTTCGCCGGACCGGGCGCGGCGGGCACCAGCTTCCTCCAAGTGCCGTTGCGTTCGTACGTCCACGAGCTGCAGGATCCGTTCGGCGCCGTCCGCGGCGGCGCGGGCTCGAACGAGATCGCGGTGGTGTACGCGCAGGGCGAGATCGTCGACGGCGAGAGCCTCGATCAGATCGGCGGTGCGACGCTCGCGCGCGAGCTGCGCGAGCTCCGGACCGGTTCGAACGCGGTCGCGGTCGTGTTGCGCGTCGACAGCCCGGGCGGCAGCGCCTCGGCTTCCGAGGAGATCCTCTGCGAAGTCGAGCGGCTGCGCGAGGACGGCAAGATCGTCGTCGTCTCGATGGCCGGCGTCGCGGCGTCGGGCGGGTATTGGATCGCATCGAAGGCGGACGCGATCGTCGCGCAGCCCAACACGCTGACCGGCTCGATCGGGGTCTTCGGCATGTTCCCGAACGCGGAGGGGCTGCTCGCGAACCTCGGACTGAAGTCGGAAGTCGTCAAGACGGGTCCGTACGCGGATTGGAGCTCGCTGTGGCGCCGCAAGGAGCCCGAAGAGCTCGCGCTCGTGCAACGCCACATCGATCGCATCTACGAAGGCTTCCTCGATCGCGTGTCCGCCGGGCGCAAGCTCGACCGCGCGGTCGTCGAGGAGAACGCGCAGGGCCGGATTTGGTCGGGCGTTCGAGCGAAGGAGCTCGGTTTGATCGACGAGCTCGGCGGGCTCGACGACGCGATCGCGCTCGCCGCGCGCAAGGCCGGTGTTTCCGACGACTACTTCGTGTCGTTCCCCGAACGGCGCAATCCGTTCGACGAGCTCTTCGACACGCTGCTCGCCGACGAGCACGGCACTCCGGTTTCGCGCGTCGCGTCCGGCGAGTGGCTCGGCGCGCTGCCGACCGAAGTGCGCGACGCGGTGAAGGCGCTGGGCGGCCTCGCTCGCCACCTGGAGCACGGCGGCGTGCTCGCGCGCGTGCCGTTCGCGCTCACGGTGCGCTGAACGCGCGCGCGCAAACGCACGCCGCGGAGCCCGCGAGGCTCGGGGCGCGCCCCCGCGGGGTGTCGGGCCGCGGGCGCGTCGCTACTGCTGCTTCGCGCCGAGCGAGAGCACCGCGATCTGGCCTTGGCGCGCGAGGTCGATCGCTTCGCCGAGGATGCGCGCGGCCTCTTGCGGCGCGTGGAAGCCCATCGAATTCTCCGCGGCGACGAAATCGGTTCGCCACTGCGCCTTGCGCTGCAGCTCGAACGCCGCGGCGAGATCCGATTCGGTCGCGCCGGCCGCTTTCGCCTTCTCCAGCGCGTCGATCAAGTCGACGGTCGCGCGCTCCGCGGCGTCGAGCAGCTTCTTGGTGCGCGCCTGGATCGTCTCGACGCGTGACTTGACCTCGGTGTCGCTGTACGGGTGGCAGACCTGGCACGAGCGCTCGACGTGCAGCAGCGGGCTGTTGACGTGGTGGTCGCTGAACTTCTGCGCGCCTTCGCGCTTGTAGGGCATGTGGCAGTCGGCGCAGGAGACTCCGCTCTTCGCGTGGATGCCCTGGCTCCACATCTCGAACTCGGGGTGCTGCGCCTTCAGCACCTTCGCGCCGCTCTTCGCGTGCGTCCAATCGGTGAAGCCGACCTCCTCGTAGTACGCCTCGATGTTCTCGACCTTCAGGCCGTTCTGCCACGGGAACGTCACCAGCTTGCCGTCGCCCTTGAAGTAGTACTCGACGTGGCACTGGCCGCAGACCATCGAGCGCATCTCCTGGCGCGACGCATCGCGGTTCGGGTCGTACTCGGTCGTCTTCGCGCCTTGGCGCCAGCGTTCGACGCTCGGTAGGTGCGGCACCGGATCGCTCGAGCTCGCGAGCGCGCGGATGCCGTTCAGGAAACCGGGCTTGGTGATGCGCACCGCCATCGATTCGGGATCGTGGCAGTCGAGGCACGCGACCGGGTGCGAGACCTTCTTGGTCACCTCGTCGTACGGGATCGCGCACAGCTTCTCGAAGCCGGTCATCAACTGCGCCATGCCGTCCTTCGACAGCAGCGCGTCGGTCAACTTGCCGGGAGCGCCGGCTTCGAGACCGGCTTCGCGGTAGGCGACGACGTTGCTCGCGTGGCAGTGCAAGCACGCGCCGGGTTGCTTCTTCTTCGTCACGCGTTCCGTCTCACGTTGGTCGGAGAGCATGTACGCGTGCCCGCGCTCCTCGCGGTAGTCGATCGAGAACGCGTAGCCCGCGAAGATCGTCCGCAGCAGCGGATCGTCGTCGAGCTTCTGCACGTTCTCGCTGCCGCCGTACTTCGTGCGCTCGACGTCGACGGTGCGCAGGTAGCTGTCGTACTGGCGCGGGAACGTCTTGCCCCACTCCTTGGGATCGACCGTCGTCTCGTCGATCGGCGCGAGACGCACGATCGAGGTCTGCGCTTCGTGCTTGCGCGTCGAAACGTTGTCGTAGAGCGCGAGCACGCCGGCGGTGGCCAGCGCGGAGAACAGCGCGACGATCCACAGAGCGGTGCGGCCGGAACGGGTGAGCTTCATGGCGGAGTCGTGGGGTAGGGGTCAGCGCAGCGGCCCGTGGGCCACTCCTGAGTGACATTGGATGCAGTCGACGCGCGCACCGTCGCCGTGCGCCGCGGGCGCGAGCCCGGACACCATCTCGCCGTGACAGCGCACGCAGTTGTCGCGCACGATGTCGAGGTCCTCGGGCGTGATGCGGATCGGTTCGGCGAAGTCGTTCAGCGTGAACGCCTTCGAATGCCGCCAACCGTGCTCGGCCTTGGCGAGGTACTTCCCGAGCGGGTCGTGCGGGACGTGGCAGTCGTTGCAGACCGCGTGCGCGTGGTGGGCGGACTGTTGCCAGCCGTCGAGGTGCTCGCGCATCACGTGGCAGTTCACGCAAGCACGAGGATCGTCGGAGAGGTACGAGAGCCCTTCCGCGTACGAGAAGAGGTAGAGCCCGCTACCCGCCGCCGTCCCGACGAGCAGGGCGGCGGTCCAGGCGGCGAGTCCAAGTCGCGGACGTTTGGGGGTGGCGCTCATCGTCAGGTCCTCGGAGGACCATTCCGCCGAAGTTCGACGTCCGAAACACTTCGGCCTGGTGCGTAGAGTCCTGCGATCTTGTACGCAGGTCCGAGCGCGCCGAGCTCAGCGCGGCGCGGCTTCGAGCACCGCGTCGAGCAACGCGTTCTCCGGCGTGTCCTTGCGCCACGCGGCGACCACCGGGTACTCGACCTTCGGCGAGGCGAGCGGGATCGCGACGATGCCCTTGCCTTTCGGGCCGTCGGGATCGAGCGACGGCACCAGCGAGAAGCCCATGCCCGCCTCGACGAAGCCGAGGATCGTCTCGGCGGAGCCGGCGGAGAGCGTGCGCTTCGGCGTCAGGCCATGTTGCTGGAACGCCTGCATCTGGAGGTCGAAAGGGACCATCCCGGGGTTGTAGCTGATGAAGGTCTCGTCCTTCAGCGTCGCGAGCGACGCGCGCTTCTTGTCGGCGAGCGCATGGCCCGCCGGCAACACGAGGAACGCGCGCAGCGAGCCGACCTGCATCGACGCCATGTCGTTCGGCAGCTCGGGCAGATAATCGACGAGCAAGTCCGCCGCACCGTCGCGCAGGACCTTGAAGTCGGGCTCGACGAGCTCGCGCAGCTCGATCTGCATCTCGGGATGCGCCTTGTGCAGCCGCTTGAGCCAACCAGGCATCAGTTGGCGCAACACCAGCGGCGCGGCATAGATCCGCAGCACGCCGCCGTACTCGCCCGCTTGCAGCGCGCGCACCAGCGTCGGCAGCTCTTCGAAGAACGGCGCGCAGAACTCGAAGAGCTTGCGGCCCGCGGGCGTCAGCTGCATGCGGTCCTTCGCGACGCGCTCGAGCAGCTTGAAGCCGAGCTCGTCCTGCAGCTTCGAGACCTGCTGGTGCACGGCCGGCTGCGTGATCGGGTAGGGGAAAGCCCGCGCAGCGGCGTGGTACCCGCCGGTGCGCGCGACCCAGTAGAAGCCTTCGAGACGGTGGAGCAGGATCATCCGCGCATTGTGACGTCGCCGTCAGCCGGCGCGAAGCGGCGGAAACCAAGGACCCCGAAGCTCGCGGCGCACGTCGTACGCCCTAGCGAGTACCCTGGCGACAGGCCGCTCGTCCCCCAAGGAGCCCGACCATGCCGAATCCCACGCCCTTCGCCCTCGCCGCCGTCGCGGCGTTGGCCTCCGCAGCCGATGGCTCGCACGTCTCCGTGTTCGTCGGGGAGAGCGGCAAGCCGGGCAACGTGAAGGTGTTCGACACGACCGGGCAAGCCCCGGCCTGGCCGACGGGGCTGCAGGGCATTCGGCTCGAGCCGCTCGACTTCGGCGGACGTGTCACGCTGCTCGACTACCAGCCCGAGCGTCCGCGGCGCGTCGACGACGTGCCGCAGGCGTCGCGCCTCTTGCTGCCGCACGGCGTGGGTTCGCTGTACCGCTTCTCGCGCGCCGAGAGCGACGGCACGACGACGTGGGGGCTGATGTTGGTGGACTCCGACGGGCTCGCGCGCTGCGTGTGGGAGCTCGCCGGCGACGCGAGCGGCCACGCGCCGATGCTCGCCGAGCTCGCGGTCGCGCCCGCCGGCGACGCGTTGCTGGTCGCGACGACGCTCGCGGCCGGCGGCGATCTGTGGGAGCTCGAGCTCACCCAAGGCGTCGCGGTCTGCCGTACCAGCGCGCTCGCGCCGCTCGATTTCGCGGGGTCGGGGCTCGCGCTCGGCGAGGACTTCGGCGTCGCGGTCGCGACGACCGGCATCCTGCGCTTCGCGCGCGGAGCGAGCGGCGACGCGGTCGCGCCGACGTTCGCGAACTGCGCCGTGCCCGCCTGGTACGGCCGCGAGGTCGTGCTCTCGGCGAACGGCGTGTGGGCCGCGACGATCGCGGGCTCCGCGCCGGACGCCGCGCACGTCTACGTGTTCGACGATTGCCACGACGCGATCGAGGTCGACCCGACGCCGCAGTCGATCGCGAGCGCGGGCTTCCTGCCGGATCACCTCGCCGGACCGTACCTCGCGGTCTCCGACGACGGCGCGCGCGCGGCGTGGTCGGTGCTCGAGCCGACGCCGGAGCTCTACCTCGGTGTCGTCCCGACGCTCGGCGCGGGCCACGC
>JADLBP010000119.1 GCA_020847695.1 Planctomycetota bacterium | reverse complement strand
GTCTTGGCGTGCTCTTCGATCTCGGCTTCGCTGATGCGGTGCTTCTTGAGGTAGTAGCTCAAGTTGCGCGGGTCGATCCCGAGCAGCAGCGCCGCTTCCTTGCGGTGGTTCTTCGTGTGGGTGAGCACGCGCAGCAGGATCTTGCGCTCGAGCGCGTCGAGGTTCGCGCGCAAGTGGAACTCGTACGGCCCGCTCGACTTCGGAGACGCGAGCGCGGACTCGAGGATGCCGCGGAAGACGTCCGCGCCGAGCTCGGACGTCGTCGCGACGATCACCGCGCGCTCGAGCACGTTGCGCAGCTCGCGCACGTTGCCCGGCCATTCGTACGACGACAGGACTTCCAGCGCGTCGACACCGAGCGTGAACGGTTGCGTGCGCTCGGCACGCGCGCGCGGGCCGTGCGGGCGCGACAGGAAGTGCTGGGCGAGCTCGGGCAGATCGCCCTTGTGAGACCGCAACGCCGGCGTCGCGATCGGGAAGACCGAGAGGCGCGAGAGCAGGTCCTCGCGGAACTTGCCCGCCGCGACCTTGTCGGCGAGCTCCTCGTTGGTGATCGCGACCAAGCGCACGTCGGCGTGGCGCGTGCGAGCATCGCCGAGCAGCTCGTACTCGCCGGTCTCCAGGAAGCGCAGCACCTTCGGCTGCGTCGCGAGCGGCAGCGCGCCGATCTCGTCGAGCACCAGCGTGCCGCCGTCCGCTTCGGCGAGCCGACCGACGCGGTCGGCGCTCGCGGCGGCGAACGCGCCCTTCTTGTGGCCGAAGAGCTCGCTCTCGAGCGTCTGCGGATCGGAGAACGCGGTGCAGTTGATGCGCAAGAGCGGCCGGGCGGCGCGCGCGCTCTTGCGGTGGACTTCGTGCGACACGAGCTCCTTGCCGGTGCCGGTCTCGCCGTGGATCAGCACCGCGGCGTCGGTCGGCGCGACTTGTGCGATCGCCGCGCGCACGCGCTGCATCTCCGGCGAAGCGCCGACGAGCGTCTGCGTCGGCCGCAGCGCGTCGACCGTCGAGCGCAGCCGCGCGACCTCGGCGCGCAAGCCTTGGTGCTCCGCGGCGCGCCGGATCACGATCAAGAGCTCCTCGGGATCGACCGGCTTCTGCAGGAAGTCGAACGCGCCCGACTTCATCGCCGCGACCGCGTCCGCGACCGTGCCGACGCCGCTGATCACGATCACCGGCACCTCGACGCCGCTGGACCGCACCTCGCGCAGCAGCGCGAGCCCGCCGCCCTGCGGCATCGAGAGATCGGTGACGATCACGTGGACGGGCTCGCTCGACGCGACCGCCAACGCTTCGCCGACGCCGGCGACCGCGGTGGCGCGCAGCCCCTCGAGCATCAGCACTTCGCGCAGCGACTCGCGGACGAAAGCTTCGTCGTCGACGACCAGGACGTGGATGGATTTCTTCATCGTTGGCTCCGAGCCCGTTCCGGGGCTCCGTCGGGGCTCCAAGGTAGTCTCAGGGTGAAGCATGCGCCGCGTTCGGCGCGATTCGCGGCGACGAGCTCGCCTCCGTGCGCGGAGACGATGCCGTACGACACCGCCAGACCGAGGCCGGTGCCGCCGGTCGACGACACGAACGGATCGAAGATGCGCTGCAGGTCCTCGGGCGGGATGCCGGGGCCGTCGTCCTCGACGCAGAGCTCGACGTTGTCGACTCCGCGTTCGCTCGTGTGCCGCGCGGTGATCCACGCGTGGCCTTGCGGCCCGCTGGCGGTCGCCGCGTTGATCACGAGGTTCACGATCACTTGCTCGAGCCGCCCGGAGTCGCCGACGACCCACAGGGGACGATCGAGCACGCGCAGTTCGAGCTGTACGCCGCGCAGCCGGTCGGCGAGCTTGACGAGCTCGACCGCGCGCTCGACCGCGAGCGCGAAATCGAGCCGCTCGCTGGCGTCCTTCGGCCGCGCGAAGCGCAGCAGGTCGCGCGCGATGTCGCGGATGCGTCCGAAGCCGTGCTGGACGTTGGCGACGTAGCGCGCGCGCTGCTCGGGCTCGAGCCCGTCGCGCTCGAGCAACTTGAGGTAGTTGCCGATGCCTTCGAGCGGGTTGTTGATCTCGTGCGCGACGCCCGCGGTCAGCAGACCGAGCGACGAGAGTCGCTCGTGGATCTCGAGGCGTCGCTCCATCTGCTTCTGCGCGGAGAGGTCACGCAATGCCACCAGGACGCGGCGCTCGGTCGCGAGCTCGATGCCGCCGACGCGTGCGTCGACGGCGAGCCACTGCTCGTCGCGGCCGCGGACGCGCAGCTCGCCGAGCGTCACCGGCTCGCCGCGGATCTCCAACGCGCGATGGAGCGCCGCGCGCACGCGCTCGCGATCGCCGGGCGCGACCAGCGCCGTCAGCTCGATCTTCGCCGTCGAAGAGTCGAGCCCGAGGATTTCGCGGGCCGCGGCGTTCTTCTCGTGGACGAGCGTGTCGTCCGGATCGACGAGCAAGAGCAGGTCGGCGGCGCCTTCGAGCACCGAGCGATACTTCGCGGACTCGGCGCGGATGCGCGCGAGGTATTCCTCGGTCTCGCGCCAGCGCCAGTGGATGATCTTGAGACGGTGGTAGAGCACGCCGATGAAGGCGACCGCCGCGGTGCCGGCGACGGCGGCGATCAGGACGAGCTCGCGAGCATGCTCATCGGTCGCGGAGCGCAGTCCCCAGACGCCGAGGCCGGTTCCGGCGATCGTGACGGCGCCGAAGAAGAGGATCAGTCGCAGGTGTCCGCGGCGCGCATGCGGCAGTTCGCCGCGCGGGCCGGAGACCGTGGGCTTGTGAACATCCGCGCTGCGCATCGTGGGCCAGACCCAGCGAGCGTATCCGCTCGCGCATAACGCCACCAGTCGCGCATAGAGGTTGCGAGCCGAAGCGACGGTTCGGCGCTACGATCTCGGCGTCTCGCTGCAGAGGAATTCGCGGCGTCGATGTCGACGAAGGAGCGCATGCGGAAGTCCTTGCTCGTGCTCGCGGTGCTCGTCAGCGCGCTTCCCGCGCGAAGCGTCGACGTTTCGCAGCAACGCGCCGAAGCGCGGATCCGCGTCGTGCACCCCAACGGCGAACCGCTGCGAGGCGCGGAGGTCTTCGTGCTCGCCGACGCGACCGCTCGCGCGCGCTCTCTCGACGAACTCGAGCGCGACGACCTGCGTCCCGTGCCGTGGCAACTCGTCGAGAGTCATGGCGTTCGGGCGCGCTGTGACGCGACCGGCGTCGCGCGTGTCGCGCTCGTCACGTCGGAAGGCAGCGATCAGCTCGTGGTCGCCAAGGCGCCGGGCGCGTACGGCTTCGCGACGCTCGCCGCCGAAGCCGAGGAACTCGAGGTGCGGTGCGCGCCGGATCGCACGTTGACCGTGCGAGTGCTGGACGCTCGCGGCGAGCCGCGCGCCGACGTCGAAGTCGCGTTCGCGACGCCGTTGGATCTGTATCTGCCGCCTGATGTCGGCGATCGCGTCGTCCTCGAGGACGACCCGCTCGACGGCATCGACGGTTGCAGGTGGGTCGGCGTGTCCGACCGCGACGGGCTCGTGCGCATCGAGCACGCGCAATTGCGCGTCGAGCGCGAGCACCCGTCGTACGTCGCGCTCGGCATCCCGGTCGCGAAGCGCGAGCTGGTGCGCGTGGACTTGGAGCGCGCGTCGAACACGCCGATCGAACTCCGATTGCCGTCGACCGGCCAGGTATGGGTCGAGGTGCCGCGCGCTGTCACCTCCGCTGTGAGGTTGCGCGCGGCGCCGGGTTCGCCCGCGCGTTCGTCCTGGTCGAGGTTCGCGCCGAGTCGGCGGTCGCCGCGCGATGGTCGCGCGGAGTTCGCGTTCGTCGAGCTCGGCTTGACGCTCGAAGCGGAGCTCGCGTGGCCCGGACTTCCCGAGCCGCTGATCGTTCGAGGGCCGGGACCGACGGTCCCCGGCGCGACGGCGACGCTTCGCATCGATGCGCCGAGCTGGTTCGGCGGCGAAGGCGTCGAGCCTCGATTGGTCGTGCTCGATCGCGGCCGCGAGGTGCCGGTGCGGTGGGTGGCGTTGACGGCGATCGACAACGAGAACCGCGAGTTCGAGCTGTGCTTCGAGCGCGTCGAAGAGCCTGGCGCCGCGCCCGACGCAGGGCGCGTGCTCCAACCGGTGCTCGGGACGTGGCTGCCGAGTGTCGGCGGAGAGCACCGCTCGGACACCGGCGGTCGCCACCAGTGCGCCCTCGTGGCCGCGAGCGACGTCGAGCGCGTCGGAGCCGCGGCGGGGCTGACGCCGGCGCGCTTCGTCGGTCGGGACGTGCGCCTGTCCGCGAGTCTCGTGCGCTCGGTCGCGACGGGTCAGAGGCCGAGGGGCTTGCCGCTCGAGCTCGTCGTCCGCAACGACGGCCAGACGCAGGTGAGCTGGTGGTCCGGTGCCACGCCGCTCGGATTGGACCTGCACGCGGCACTCGCGTATCGCGTGACGCGCGACGACGCGAGCTTGAGCCCGAGGTCGGACTTGAACGTGCGCGTGGAACCGCTCGCCGTTCTGCACGAGCTCGCTCCGGGCGCTACGTTCGTGGAGCGCGACGACCTCGCGACATGGTTCGACGTGAAGGAGCGCGGGCATTACCGCGTCGAGGTCGAGCACTACGTGATCGTGCTGGCGCCGCCGACCGAGTTTTCGTCGCCCCACGTGTGCACGGCGGCCTTCGGCGGCTGCGCGCAGATCCTGAGAGCAGCGCTCGAGTTCGAGGTGGAGCGATGAGCTTCCTTCACCGCGCCGGATTCGCAGCGAGCGTGCTCGCGGTGCTCGTCGCGGCTTGCCGCGCACACTCGCCGAGCGCGTCGGCGCCGCAGGCCGACGCCACGCCGACGCGACGTGACGACGCCGAGCCCGCGCCGCGCTTGGTCGTGACGGAGTTCGGGCGCGAGATCGACGTCCGCTGGCTCGCATTGACCGCGCGCGACTCGCGGAACTCCGAATTCGTGCTCTGCTTCCAGCCGGTCGATCAGCCGCGGCAAGGCCGTCGTTTGGAAGTGCAACAGGAGGGTTGGGATCCGAGTTCGAGCGGAGGGCACGCTGACGCACTCGGCGAGTGGCATTCGTTCGTCGTCCTCCCCGCAAGTCGACTCGACGGCGTCGTCGAGGCCTCCAAGCTCGAGCCGGCGCGCTACGTCGAGCGCGAAGTCTCGCTGGCCGCGGACTGCTCGCTCGACCGCACGTCGATCACGGCCGCCGACGGAGTGCGCGTCAGTTGGGTGATCGAGAACCGTGGCGCGAACACGGTTCGCTACACCGGCGGCGGCGGGCGCGGAGTGTTCGGCTCGCCGTGCTCGTTCGAGCTGCTACGCGACGGTGTCGCGGTAGCTCACCACGAGCGCCTGGGTGGCGGCGGAGGGCATCGGATGTCGTCGCCGAGCGAGCTCGCACCCGGAGCTCGCGTCCGACGCCACGAGCGCGTCGAGTGGGAGTTCTCGCTCGACGAGGCGGGCGACTACCAGCTCTCTGCCCGCTTCTGGTTGCCCGTGGTCGAGCCGGTGCCGCGCTACTCGCGAGCCGACGCGTGCCCGGTCGTCGCCGCGAGCTGCGGCGAGGTCTTCGACGCCTCCCTCGCGTTCAGCGTTCGCCGTTGAGCGGCGGCTCGCGCGTCGCGGGCTCCCAACCTATGATGCTCGCCCTTTCGAGCCGGCCGAGCGCGCCGCACACCACGAGGAAACGAACTCCATGAGCACACCGAAGAAGGTCATCGTCATCGGCGCCGGTCCCGCGGGTTACGTCTGCGCGATCCGGCTGGCTCAGCTCGGCCAGCAAGTGACCGTCGTCGAGAAGGAGTACCTCGGCGGCACGTGCCTGAACGTCGGCTGCATCCCGTCGAAGGCGATGATCGCCGCGGGTTCGCTCGTCGATCGCATCGGGCACGCGAGCGCGATGGGCATCACCGTCGAGGGGTTGAAGCTCGAGATCGAGAAGCTCGTCGCGTGGAAGGCCGGCATCGTCGCGCGCTTGACCGGCGGCATCGGCGTCTTGCTGCGCAACCACAAGATCGACGTCGTGATGGGCACCGCGAGCCTCGTCGACAAGAACACCGTCAGCGTGCAGACCAAGGAAGGTGAGAAGAAGCTCACCGCCGACGTGATCGTGCTCGCGACGGGCTCGGTGCCGATCGCGATCCCGGGCTTCGACTTCGACGAGCAGAACGTGTGGTCGTCGACCGGCGCGCTCGCGCCCAAGCGCGTGCCGAAGCACTTGGTCGTCATCGGTGGCGGCTACATCGGGCTCGAGCTCGGGATGATGTACTCGAAGCTCGGCGCGAAGGTGACCGTGCTCGAAGCGACGCCCGGCGCGCTGCCCGGACAGGATCGCGACTGCGTCAAGGTCATCGAACGCTCGATCAAGAAGATGGGCATGACGTTGATGACCGAGACGTTCGCGCAGGGCTACGAGAAGAAAGGCGACGAGCTCCACGTGCGCGTCAAGACGCCCAAGGGCGAGCAGACGGTCGTCTGCGATCAGATCGCGTCGTGCGTCGGTCGCAAGCCGTACAGCGCGGGCCTCGGGCTCGAGAAGGTCGGGCTGAAGCTCGACGCGAAGGGCTTCCTCACGATCGACAAGCAGATGCGCACGTCGGTGCCCAACATCTACGCGATCGGCGATCTCGCGGGGCAACCGATGCTCGCGCACAAGGGCTCGAAGGAAGGCTTGGTCGCCGCCGGCGTGATCGCGGGGCAGAAAGAGGAGTGGGACGTGCGCTGCGTGCCCGCCGTGATCTTCACCGCGCCGGAGATGGCGTCGGTCGGGTTGCTCGAAGATCAAGCGATCGCCGCGGGCCGCAAGGTGAAGACGGGCTCGTTCCCGTTCGCCGCGTCGGGCCGCGCGATGTCGCTGATGGAGACCGACGGCTTCGTGAAGATGGTCGTCGACGCCGAGACCGACGAGATCCTCGGCGTGCACATGGTCGGGCCGGAGGTGACCGAGCTCATCGCCGAAGCCGCGCTCGCGATCGAGCTCGGCGCGACCGCCGAGGACCTGGCGCGCACGATCCACGCGCACCCGACGCTGCCCGAAGCGATGATGGAAGCGGCCGAAGCGGTGCACCACATGGCGGTGCACGTCTTCCAGCCGAAGAAGTGATAGAACCACACCGAGGTACGCGCCGCGTCGGCGCCGGTACTGGATGACCGGTGGAAGGCAGAGGTAGCGATGCTCACGAGACTGAGAGTTGACGGCTTCAAGAACTTGAACGCGGTCGACGTGCACTTCGGCCCGTTCACGTGTATCGCGGGACCGAATGGCGTCGGGAAGTCGAACCTGTTCGATGCGATCGCCTTCCTGTCGGCACTCGCCGACAAACCGCTTGTCGAAGCCGCGTTGACCGTCCGCGGTGTAGAAACGCGGAGATCCGACGTCCGCGGGATCTTCAGGCGATCGGGTGAGGCGATCGCAAGCGAGATGCACATCGAAGTCGAGATGTTGATTCCTCAGCAAGGAGAGGACTTCCTCGGACAAGAGGCGTTGGCTGGTACGACCTACTTAAAATACTGCCTTTCGCTCCAGCACCGTGCCGACCCGCAAGCGGCAGGCGTCGGCGTACTCGAGATCGCGCACGAATCGCTTGAGCACATCAAGAAACAAGAAGCACGCGATGCACTCGGATTCGTCCACTCACCAGAGTGGCTCAAGTCTGTCGTGATTGGCAAACGCGGAATACCCTACATCTCCACGGACCCAGGGCCGAACGGTCAGATCATCACGCTGCGATCCGATAGCGCCGGCGCTAAAGGTGGCGGGCGGCCTCGCAGTGTCCTCGCGGCGACCCTACCTCGAACGGTGTTGTCTTCGGTTCAAAACGCCGCGGAGCACAGGACTGTCGTCCTGGCCCGACAGGAGATGATGAGCTGGACTCAACTCCAACTGGAGCCCACCGCGCTGCGCAAGCCGGACGATTTCACCTCGCCCAGAAGCCTGACTGCGAGCGGTGGCCACCTACCCGCGACATTGTATGAACTGGCACAGCGTGAAGAGCGCGTTGAGCGCGGCGGGAGTGCCAATCTCTACGCGCAAGTCGCGAACCGACTGTCCGAGTTGGTCGAAGGTGTCAGCAAGCTCCGGATCGACGTGGACGAGAAGCGTCAACTTCTCAGCGTGGTGATGACGGACCGCAGCCGGACCGATCACTTTGCCGGCGCGCTTTCCGACGGCACTCTGCGTTTTCTTGCGCTCGTCGTCTTGGAGGCGGATCGTCGCGGTCGCAGCCTGATTTGCTTGGAGGAGCCGGAGAATGGGATGCACCCAAGCCGGATCCCGGCAGTGATTCAGCTTCTCGCGGATATTGCAGTGGATGTATCCCTGCCGGTCGGCGACGACAACCCTTTGCGGCAAGTCATCATAAACACGCACTCTCCGGGAGTCGTACGTTGCGTTCACGACCAATCGTTGCTGATCGCGCAGGCGTCGAGTTCGCCGACCAGCCTCCGGCCCCTCGGGTCGCTGACACTCCGGCCGTTGACGAAGACCTGGAGGGCGAGAGTTTCTCCTGACCTACCGACCGCAGCTCGTGCCGACGTCTTGGCATATCTGGATGGGGGTGAATCGAGAGCCTTGTCAGGTGGGTACCGCCCGTCGGGGGCGGACTGCCCGCGCGTAGCCGAACGCGCCGTCGCCGAAGGTTGGCTGCCGTTCCCATCGACTCAGGATGCCGAGTCGTGATCCGGGCGGCACTACTGACCGATGGTTCTGCTGATCAGATCCTCAAGTGGCCGTTGCGCTGGTTGATCGAGCACTGCACGGTTGACCCTGTCGAACTCGACTGGGTGGACGTTCGCGGTCGGGTCTCCCCGCCCGTCAATCTCGCGACGCGGATCAAGGCCGCGCTACAGATCTCAGAGTGTCAGTTGCTCTTCGTGCATCGGGATGCAGAGAAGCAGGATCCAGAGCTTCGGTATGTCGAGATCTCCGAGGCCATTGGTTCGGCCGTCCGGCATGTGTGCGTCGTCCCAGTTCGAATGCAGGAAGCGTGGTTGTTGCACGACGAAGGCCGGCTGAGGGAGGCCGCGGGCCGACCCACGTGCAGTGACCGCCTAGATCTTCCGTCCCTCGATCGCGTAGAAGCATTAGCAGATCCGAAGTCGTGTCTCCACGACGCCCTTCGCAAGGCGAGCGGAGCCAAAGGTCGGCGAGCGAAGGTCTTTCGTCCGGAAGCAGCCGCACACCGCCTGGCGGAGCTGATCGAGGACTGGAGTCCGCTTCGCCGGTTGCCCGCGTTCCGTCGACTTGAGGATGACACTCGCAGTGTTCTCGTGCGCCTCGGTTGCTCGGTTCGTGACTAGCCAAGCCGGGACGGGTCACCGGAGGTAGCCCGCCGAAGCCGCGCTCGCGATCGAGCTCGGTGCGACCGCCGAGGACCTGGCGCGCACGATCCACGCGCACCCGACGCTGCCCGAAGCGATGATGGAAGCGGCCGAGGCCGTGCACCACATGGCGGTGCACGTCTTCCAGCCGAAGAAGTAGCGCGTCACTGCTTCGCCGGCGCGTCGTTCCGGATCACCTGATCCGGCGGATGGCGCAGCGGCGGTTGGAGGTCGATGAGAATCGGCGCGGGGTCGTGTTCCCCGACGTCCAGCTCGACGTGACCGACGAGATCGTGCGAACCGTCGCCGTCATACCACGCCGCAGACACGTACCACTTGCCGGGCGCGAGGCCCTCGAGCTCGAAGAGAGCTCGTTCGGACAGGCACGCGACGTCGAGGCGGTCCGTAGTGCGCCAGGCGCGGATCGCCAGGTTGCCTGGCAGCGGCACACTTGCGTGCAGCTCGCCGCGAAGCGTCAGCGTGCCGGGGGGCCGGAGCTCGACTTCGAGCGTGCGTTCCTCGTCCACGCGCACGTAACGGGTCAGCCGCGCCAGCGACGCGTGACGGTCGGGCACGGTGTGCGACAAGAAGTACTCTCCCGTCGGCAGCGCCGTGAATTGGAACGCGCCATCCGCGTCGGTCGTCGCCTTCCATTCGCGGAACGGGATCTCGTCGGTGCCTCCGGCGCCGAGTCGGACCGTCTGTCGGGCGAGTGTCCGGTCGTGACCGTCGAAGAGTCGTCCGCGAAGTGTCGCGCCCGTGGTGAGCTCGATGTCGCGCCGCGATTCGCCGAACGGAGCCTCGAGCGGTCCCTCGATGCGTCGAGCGAAACCGTCGGCCTCGACTGCCAAAGACACGGGTTCCTCGGGCAAGTCCTCGAGTCGGAATTCGCCCCGATCGTCGGTGATCGAGAGAGGAAGCCCGGACGACGCATCGAAGATGAACGGCGCGCGCTTCGAGAAGCACTTCACGCGCGCTCCGGCGAGCCCGCGGCCGCTCGACTTCTCGACGACGCGGCCGACGAGCACGCGCGCTCGACCGAGCGCGATCACGAGCGGCTCGGCATCGGAATTCGTCGACGTCTTGACGCGCGGAAGGATGCGCGTGCCGTAGCCCGCTGCGTGCACCGCGATGCCGGTGAAGGTGTCGGGCTCGAGCGCATCGAACTCCGTGCTCCAGAGGCCACCTTCGTTCTCGAACTCGAGGCCGGGTTCGACCCACTCGCCTCGGTGTCGCGGCAGGTGCCGTTCACCCGGTTCGAGCACCGGCATGACGAACGCGATCCGGAAGCGAGTGATCGGACGCAGCGTCTCGGCATCGACGACTCGGCCGGAGATTCCCGCCGAACGGCGCATCACGAGCTCGATCGGAGCCGCATCGTCGACGACTTTCTGCTGCGCGACCGGCCAACCGTCGCCGTACGCCTCGACCTCGGTGCGGTCGCCCGGCGGCGTGTTCGGGAGCTCGAACGCGCCGTCGACCGCGCTTCGGACGGCCTCTTCGTAGTTCGGGAGCCCGTCGACTCGTGTCGCGACGGACACGCCGGCGATCGGTCGACCGTCTTCGCCGCGCACCACGCCGCGTAGCGTGCGGCCGTGATCGAGCACGAGCTCGAGCGGCGCATCGGCATCCGCCGCCAGCGTCGCCCGCACGCGCGCGAACCCGACTTTCTCCACCGAGAGCGTGTGCTCCGCGCGTGCCACCGCGCCGAAGCGGAAGGCACCGAGGTCGTCCGAGGAAGCGTACTGCTCTGCGAACCAGCCCAGCCTCGCCGTGATCGTGGCTGCTGGCACCGGCACGCCGTGCTCGTCGATCACGCGGCCTTCGATCGGGCGCGTCGAATGCGCGACGAGCAGCAGCTCTTCTTGCGGAGGCGTCGGATCGTCGCGTTCGAGGGCCGAAACGGGAACGCCGTCGACTTCGGCAGTGACTAGGTACCGACCGGGATTGCGCGGCGCGTTGTTGAACTCGAAGCGACCGTCGGCGTCGCTCGGCGTGTTCGTCGACCAGGAGTACGACGCCGTGATCGTCGCGCCTGCCAGCGGACGGCCGTCTTCGGAGAGCACACGCCCGAAGATCCGTGCTCCGCGCTCGAGCCGGATTTCGACTCCGTCGACCGCGCCGGGACGCGCGACGTCGAGCGAGATCTGACGGTCCAAGTGAGCCTCGTCCGAGACATCGAGCATCGTGGGGGACGAAAGCGAGCTCGCCCTGCTCTCGAACTCTCCGTCCTCGTCGGTCGACGTTGCCGTGGCGCCGAAGCCGACAACTCGCGCGCCGCGGATCGGCGTGCCGTCGAGCTCGACGACGCGGCCGCGGATCGTCGCATCGAGCGGATAGAACCCGACCGCTAGCCCGGTCGGCGCGCTCTCGCCCGGCGTGCACCAACGCCGATCGGAGAACACGGCGAAGTCCGGGTTCCTTCCGGACACGCGCACCGTGACGCCGCACGTCGGAGGGTCGAGCGGGAGCTCGAAGACGCCGACGTCGTTGGTGACGAGCTCGCGCTCGACCAGCACCTCGCCGTCGTCGCCGTAGCCGCGTCGGAGCGTCAGCTTCACCGTCTCGTGCGGCATCGGCACCTTGCGTCCGAGCAATGCGCTGCCCGAGATCGTCCACACCGCGTGCTCGCCACCGGCGACTGCGCGCGCGGACTGTGTGCTCGTCGCCGTGGGTCCTGCAACCTCGTTCGCGGCGTCGGCGGCGCGCGCAGACTCAGACGCTGCGCTCGCGTCGAGCACCGCGACCGGTTCGCGTGCCGTCTCCGCCGGCGCCGAGGGCCGCGTCGCTGCGTTGCGCCACCACAGACCGATGCACGCGATGACGGCGAGCGCCGCGAGCCACTTCAGTTTCGTTCCCACGAGCACACCTCCCCAGACTCCGAAGCCCGCGTGCGCCGTGAGGCCCGCGCGAATCGCGTCCACTCCGACGAACGGCACGACGGCGGCGAGGAACGCGTCGCGCCCGTCGCACCGGGCGCGATGCTCGACGTCGAGCTTCGCTCGCATGCGCTCGACGCCTCGGCGCACGTGAGTGCGCACGGTCTCGACCGGCACGTTCAAGCGCTCCGCGATCGCGCTCGGCGGCAGATCGTCGAGCCACCGCAAGCGCACCGCCGTTCGATACGGCTCGTCGAGCTCGTGCAGGGCCGTGAGCAGCGTGCGCAGGAGCTCGATGCGCTCCGCCGTCTCCGATGCCGACGCCGAGTCGTCGCGTCGCGGCGCCGCACGCTCGCGCGCGGCGATCCGCGTCTCTCGACGACGGATGCCGCGCGCGATGCGCTTGACGCTCTCCCCGAGCCAGCCCCCCGTGACGGTGCCGCGGGGCGAGCGCAAGGCTGCGAGCCACGCGTCCTGCACGGCGTCCTCGGCGAGCGCGGGCTCGAAGAGCACGCCGCGAGCGATGCGGCGCAGCGCATCGGTCTCGCGCGCGAGGTCGGCGGGCAGTCCCTGGTCGGCGTCCATCGCTCGTTCATGGTCGCATGGACCCGAAACGGTTCAGCGCGCGCGCGGATTTCGGAGCTCCGAACCGCGGTCTACACTGCTCGGCCCGATGGAACCCGTTCGACGAGCTACCGACGCCCAGAAGCCGCGCCTCACGGTCGTGCGGTGGGGCCGCACGAGCTACCTCGACGCGCACGCGCGGCAGCAAGAGCTCGTCGCGCAGCGCTTGTCGGGCGCGATCGGCGACACGCTGGTGCTGACCGAGCACGAGCCGGTGATCACGCTCGGCCGCAAGACGCCGCGCGACGGGACGTACGCGGGCTCGATCCCGCTGGTCGAGGTCGAGCGTGGCGGCGAAGCGACGTACCACGGGCCCGGACAGCTCGTCGGCTATCCGATCGTGTTGCTCGAAGGCGAGCGGCGCGACCTGCATCGCTACTTGCGCGATCTCGAGGAGGTCGTGATCCGCGTGCTCGCGTCGCTCGGCATCGCGAGCGGTCGCAAGCCCGGCCTGACCGGCGTGTGGGTCGGCGAGCGCAAGATCTGTTCGCTCGGCGTCGCGGTGCGCAGGTGGGTCGCGTGGCACGGCTTCGCGTTGAACGTGACGACCGACCTCGACGCGTTCCGCGGGTTCAAGCCGTGCGGGCTCTCCGCCGACGTGATGACGCGCGTCGTCGAGCATGCCGAGCTCGCGCCCACGGCGGGGCTGCTCGAGGACGTCGCCGCGCGCGAGTTCGCCGAGGTGTTCGGCTACTCGCGCTGACCCTTCCGAGAGCGGGATCCGTCTCGCGAGCCCGTTTCGGGACGCGCTCGACGCGACTCGGAAACGCTTTCCGATGTGCCGAGGAGTCGCGCAAGTTGGGGACAGCCAGAGGCCGATAGCCGGGCCCGAGACACACTCGCTCTCCGGTCTCCCGCGAGGCCGCCGGGCGAGCGTCCCCAACAGGAATCCCCTCGATGAGCCACGCCCCCGAATCGAATGTGCTCGACATGCACGTCGTCCAAGCTCTGCGCGAGCTCGGCGGCGACGACGATCCCGGGCTGTTCGACGAGGTCGTCGAGCTCTTCCTGACCGACACCAAGAACAACGTCGCGAAGCTGGTCGCCGCGTTCGAGAGTCGCGATGCGCACGCGCTGCAGCGTGTCGCGCACACGATGAAGTCGAGCTCGGCGAACGTCGGCGCGTTGCGGCTCTCGAAGCTCTGCTTCGAGATCGAGAAACTCGGGCGCGCCGGGACCTGCGAGGGAGCGCAGGGACTGGTCGAGGAAACCGCCAAGCACTTCGACGAGGTCAGCGCGGCGCTCGCCGCATTGAGAGGCTGAGAGAGAGTGAACTGGCTCGCACGCCAACAAGAGATCGCAAAGATGCTCGGAAAGAGGCTCGACGAACTGAAGATGACGGGGAACCTCCCGTCACCTACGGGCGTTGGCCTCGCCATCCTCGAGCTGACCAGCCGCGAGGACTACTCGCTCGGCGACCTCGCGCGCACGCTGCAGACCGACCCCGCGTTGACCGGTCGGATCCTGCGCCTCGCGAACTCCTCGGACAAGGCCGGCGCGCAGCCGGCGAAGACCGTCCACGAAGCCGCGATGCGCCTCGGCGTGCGCACCGTGCGCAGCGTCGCGCTCGGCTTCAGCCTGGTCAGCGGCAACCGCGCCGGCGCGTGCGCCGCGTTCGACTACGACGACTATTGGTCGCGCTCGCTCGCGACCGCGGTCGCCGCGCAGGTGCTCGCGGAGCAGCTGCGGACCGTCGTGCCGCCCGAGGCGTTCACGTGCGGATTGCTCGCGGACATCGGGCGACTCGCGCTCGCGAGCATCCACCCGGTCGCCTACGCGAAGGTGATGACCGACGTGCGCGGCCGGTCGACCGACGAGCTCGCCGCCGCCGAGACGCGCGACTTCGGCCTCGACCACCGGGAGCTCGCCGGCGCGATGCTCGCCGATTGGAAGCTGCCGATTTCGTTCTCCTTCTCGGTCGCGAACTTCGAGCGTCGCGAGCCCGAGGCGGCTTGGCCCGACGATGCGGCGAAGCACATGACCGGCATCCTGAAGGCCGCGTCGCGCATCGGCGCGGCGTGCCTGCTGCATCGCGACGAGGCCTCCACCACCACGCGCATGCACTGGAACGCGCTCGACGAGTCGCGTCAGGAGCTCGGCCTCTCGCCGCAGGACTTCCTGCGCCTCTGCGAGCTCGTGCGCGCGAGTTGGCGCGACTGGGGCTCGATCCTGAAGATCAACACGCCCAACGGGCCGAGCTTCGAGGAGATCTCGCGCACCGCGCAGGAGCAACGCGACGAGCCGGTCGATCGCAAGGTCGAGCTCTTGGCCGCGCGCAAGGGCCTGCGGATCCTCGCGGCCGACGACGAGCCGATCTCCCTGCGCCTCCTGGTGCACCATCTCACGCGCGACGGTCACACGGTGATGACGGCGTCCAACGGGCGCGAGGCGCTCTCGATGGCGCTCACGCACAACCCGCAGATGGTCGTCACCGATTGGATGATGCCCGAACTCGACGGCGTCGAGGTCTGCAAGGCGCTGCGGCGCTCGAGCGAGGGCGTCGCGACCTACATCCTGATCCTGACCGGTCGCGAGGAAGAGGACCGCGTCGTCGAGGCCTTCGAAGCCGGCGCCGACGAGTACGTCAACAAGCCGTTCAACCCGCGCGTGCTGCTCGCTCGCGTGCGCGCCGGCCAGCGGATGATCGAGCTGCGCGAGCAGGTCGAGCGTGACAAGCAAGAGCGCGCGCGTCAGCTCGCGGAGATGGCGGTGCTCAACCGACGCCTGCAGACCGCGGCGTTGACCGACGTGCTCACCGAGCTGCCGAACCGGCGCTACGCGATGAAGAGGCTCGAGCAGGAGCTCGCGACCACGCGCGGCACGAAGCAGCCGCTCGCGGTGATCATGATCGACATCGACAAGTTCAAGCTGATCAACGACCAACACGGTCACGACATCGGCGACGTGGTGCTGCGCGAGACCGCCAACTCGCTGCGCAAGGCGGTGCGCCGCGGCGACGTCGTGTGTCGCCTGGGCGGCGAGGAGTTCCTGGTGATCAGCCCGCTCTCCGACTTGAAGCGCGGCGAGTTGCTCGCCGAGCGGATCCGCAAGACCGTCGAGGAGTCGCGCATCGAGCACGGCAGCTTCTCGCGCAACGTCACCGTCAGCCTGGGCGTCGCGTCGGCGAGCGACGCGTCGCAGTCGCTCGACGGACTGTTGAAGGAAGCGGACCGGCGCGTCTATCACGCGAAGAGCTTGGGGCGCAATCGCGTGTGCTCCAGCGAGCCGCCGACCGCGGAATCGCAGGCCGGCTAGTCCGACCGTGCTCGCCGACGCGCGCCGGGACCTGCCGACGCGCGCCGACGTGCGCGTGCGCGCGCCGGGCGGCGGCGACTCGGTGCTCGGCCCCACGTCGTCGGGCGATGCGAGCCGCGGACGCGCGGAACGACGCAAGCTCGAAGCACGACCGCAGCGAGCAACGCGGTGCGCACGCTGCGCGCAACGATCGGTGTGCGACGTCGCCGCGTGGCTCGCGCTGACCGGCGGCGCTCGGGAGAGTTCGACGCGGCGTGCTGTGCCGATCGACGTCGCGACTCCGAAGCGCTTCGCGGGCGCGACGCTCCGAGCTCGCGCTTTCAGCGGCGCGCCGTCGAGGAGCTTCGTTTCAGCACCGCGACGGAATTGGATGCGCGATCGTCCAAACGGGCGTCTCCAGCCGGATTTCGTTGACTGTTTCTCCCAAGTCCGAGTGAGCGAGACCTCGATACAGGCCTCTCGGATCTCCTGAGGTCGAACGCATGAGCTCGCTCCAACTCCTCCGCCACTCGATGACGGCCGCGTCGTGCGGCCGAGCTCGACCGGACGCGCGCGTGCTCGACCTCAACTGCAGGGTTGCGCGGTGAGCATGCAAGGGAAGCAGTTCGAAGAGCTCAAGCTGACAGGATCGTTGCCTTCGCCGAAGGGCGTCGGGCTCGCGATCCTGCAGCTCACTCAGACCGAGGACTTCACGATCGCGGACCTTTCGAAGACGCTTCAATCCGATCCGACGCTGACCGGTCGGATCCTGAAGCTCGCGAATTCGTCCGCGTTGTCCGGAGCTCGCACGGTGAGCACGGTTCACGAAGCCTGCGTGCGGCTCGGCGGGCGCAGCGTCCGCAACCTCGCGCTCGGTTTCACTTTGGTCGCCGGCCACCGCAGCGGGACGTGCCGAGCGTTCGACTACGACCGCTACTGGTCGCAATCGCTCGCGCTCGCGGTCGCGGCGCAGACGCTCGCGGCGCGGACCAGCAAGATCCCGCCCGGCGAAGCGTTCACGTGCGCGCTGCTCGCGCACATCGGCCGGCTCGCGCTCGCGAGCATCCACGCCGAGCGCTACGCCGTGGTGCTCGAGAAGCACGTGGGCGGCACGATGGACCAGCTCGCCGCGCTCGAGGCCGAGGAGTTCGACATGGATCACCGCGAGCTCGCCGAGGCGATGCTCGCGGACTGGCGACTGCCCGAGGCCTTCGGGTGGACCGCGCTGATGTTCGACCGCGGAGAGCGCACCGACCGCACGACCGACGAGACGTCGCGCACGCTCTGCGAGCTGGTGCGCGCCGCGTGGGGCCTGGTCCCGGCGTTGACGAGCTCGGAGGTGAGCGATCCCGCGAGCTGCAAGCGCGCGTTCACCTCCGCCGAGCTCGTGCGCAACGGACTCGGCTGGTCGCCCGAGGAGTTCGATCGCGTGTACTCGACGATCGTCCAGGACTACGTCGATTGGGGCAAGCTGATGGGCATCCCCGTTCCGCGCTCGCTCGGCTACGACGCGCTCGCGCGCAAGGGCATGGAAGCGACCAGCAGTGTCGCCGCGCCGAAGCCGGCTGCGGCGTGCGCGCCGTTGACGGCGACCGCGGTCGTCGCGGCGAGCAACGGTGGCATGCGCGTGCTGTTGGTCGAGGACGATCCCGTAACGCTGAAGCTCGCGCAGTTCCACCTCGCGCGCGCGGGGCACACCGTGCTGACGGCGGTCAACGGCAAGCAGGGGCTCGCGCTCGCGCTCGAGCACCTGCCGCAGATCGTCGTCTCCGATTGGATGATGCCCGAGATGGACGGCGTCGACATGGTGCGCGCGCTCCGGCGCAGCGACGAAGGCAAGAAGATGCAGATCATCTTGCTCGCCGGTCGCGACGAGGACGCGCGACTGCTCGAGGCGTTCGAGGCCGGGGTCGACGAGTACCTGCCGAAGCCGTTCAATCCGCAGATCCTGATCGCTCGCGTGCGAGCCGGGCTGCGCGTCGTCCAGCTTTGCCAGCAGATCGAGCGCGACCGCGAGGAACGGGAGCAGCAGCTCGCGCAGCTCGCCGTGTTGACGCGCAAGCTCCAGGCGGCGGCGTTGACCGATGCGTTGACCGAGCTGCCGAACCGGCGCTTCGCGATGCAGCACCTCGACAACGAGATCGCGCGGCTGCGCGTCCTGAAGTCGCCGCTGTCGGTGATCATGATCGACATCGACAAGTTCAAGATCGTGAACGACACGTGGGGCCACGACATGGGCGACCTCGTGCTCCGCGAAGTCGCGCAGTTCCTTCGCCGCTCGGTGCGCACCGGCGACAAGGTCTGTCGGCTCGGCGGCGAGGAGTTCTTCGTGATCCTGCCGCGCACGCCGCTCGCCGGCGCGGCCGAGGTCGCCGAACGGTTGCGCGCCGGCTGCGAAGCCCACGTGATCAGCAAGGGCGACTTCTCGCGCGCCGTGACGCTCAGCCTCGGGGTCGCGGAGTTCGATCCGTCGAAGCCGTCGGTCGACGCGTTGATCAAGACCGCCGACGTGCGGGTGTACGCGGCGAAGCACGCGGGTCGCAATCGCGTGGTGACGATCGGCGAGATCGTCACGCCGCCGAACCAGCAGCGCCTCGCAGGTTGAGCGGTGTCGCCGTGCCGGTGCGCTCGCCGGCTCCGCCAGTCGGTCGCGCGCGCGGGACGACGGCGGTGGACGCGGGTGCGTCGGAGCGAGCTCCTCGCGCGTGACTCGGCGGCTCGGCTTGGGCGCGAGGACTCGTGAGCGCGTCCGCGTGCGGCTCGGTGGCCGCGCTACTCGCCCGGCTTGCCGCCGAGCAGCCCGCGCACGAAGCGGGTCAACGCGTTGCCGCGCGGCGCCGGTCGCGTGAAGCCGCGCGCGAGGAAGAGGCCGTCGTAGCGCTCGTAGAGCGGCCCGCCCGCCATTCTCTGCCAGTGGCGTTGCAGCGGCTCGTCGAAGTCGAGCGCGCGCACGCGGGCCAGCGCTTCGTTCTTCGCGCCGACGTCCCAGAGCGCCATCGCGAGGCCGGGCGCGAGCTTGCGTCGCACGTCGTCGAGCCGAATGCGCGCGGCTAGCCCTTCGAACGCGTCGATCATCCGCGTGCGGGTCCAGCGCGAGAAGTCGAGCTCGCGCCACGCGCGCGCGTCGTGGGGCAGCGGCTCGCGCAGCAGGAAGCTCGCGGTGCTGCCGCCGGCGACGACGTGCTTGAGCTCGAGGGGCTCGCCGAGCCCGGCGATCACCAGCGCGACCGCGTAGGAGGGCGCGTGCGCGAAGTCTTGGAACGCGAGTAGCGCCTGATCGGGCTCGAGGTGAGGCGAGAACGCCGTCAGCGTCGCCTCGAGTTCGGCGAACTTCTTCGGCGCGTCGACGAACAGCAGCTCGACCGGCCCGCGATCCCACGTCAGCTCGCTCAGCTCGACCGAATGCGCGCGCACGCCGTCGTAGACCCGCCGCACGTTTTGCTCGAAATGGGCGCGGTAGTCCTCGCCGACCTCGATGCCGAGGTCGAACTTCGCCGCGTGATCGCGATCCCACAGGAAGCGATCGAAGCAATGGAGCTCGCCGCCGAGTCCGCCGTCTCGCAATCCCGCGGCGAGGTGCGTCGCGCTCGCGCCGAGGAAGCTGCCGAGCTCGACCACCGCGCCGTGGCCGAGGTATTCGGTCGACGCGAGCCAATAGAGGTAGCGTGCTTCGCTCGGCTTGATCATGCCGGGCACCGCGGGGAGCTCGGGCAGCTTCACGTCGGCGAAGTCGCCTTGGATCTCGCGGACTCGTTCGACTTCGCGCGGAGACATGGCGGTGCGGACGGACTCTACTGCGACGCCGGGCAGGTGGCCAGGCGGCGCGAATCGAACGTCGCGTCGTTCGCGCGCGTGGGAGGGATGCGAAGCGCGGCGGTCCGCTCAGCGGACGAAGATCGGGCTCGACCACGCCATGCCGCCGTCCGACTGCACGACGCGGGCGTAGATCCAATCTCCGGACACGAGCTCGGCGAGCGTGCCGCTGAGCGCGAGCTCCTCGCTGCGATTGCCGTCGATGCGGCTGATCCGGTCGCCCTTGCGCACGACCTCGATCGACTCGATCGGCGCGGTGCCGATCGCCTGGACGAACAACGGCACCTCGCCGGTGACTTCGGCGGCGGGCACGAGCTCACCCATGCGATGGCTGCCGAGCGCGAAGCGCAGGACGATCCGCGGGCCGCTGGTCGCGTACACGCGTCGCGCGCGCAACGCCGCGAGCAGCGCGGGTCGCGAGTTGTCGTCCGCGAGGATCGCCGCGACGCCGCCGGTCGGGTAGTGCCCGCCGAGGTGACACAGGCCCGGGTGCCCGTCGTGGCTGTCGCCGCTCGCGAGCATGCCGAACGTCGCGCCGCGCTCGAGCGCAGCGCGCGCGAAGCAGTCGCGATGCGCGGAGTAGATCGGTCGCGGCGAGTCGTCGGATTCGCTGACGCCGTGCGCGGAGCAGACCTCGACCAAGGGCTCGACGTCGGGCTCCAACGCGCTCGCCCAGTCCAATGCGATCGGCCCGCCGGCCGGGTGGTGGGGGATCGAGAGCGCTTGCGAGCCGCGCAGCGCGTCGCGCAGCTCGAGCGGAGCGTCGAAGCGCTCGTCGAGCGACGACAGGATCGCGCTTCGATCGTCGAAGTAGACGACGTTGCGATGACCCCAGAGCCAGCTCGTCCACTCGAAGCCGACCAGCGCGGTGAACTCGCCCGGTCGCTCCGCTGCGCGCGCGGCGGCGACGATCTCCAGGACGAGCTCGTCGTGGCTCGACAGCGGCAGCAAACCCCAGTGATCGTGATCCGTCAGAGCGACCGCATCGAGCGCCGCGAAGTCGCGGGCGTACTCGAAGTACTCCGCCGGCGTTCCGGTTCCGTCGGAGCGCGCCGAGTGGCCGTGCAGGTCCGCCCACTGGATCCGCGGCGCGTTCGCGGCGACGACGATCGGATTGGTCAGCGCCTCGAAAGTCTCGTCGCCGCACGCGACGCGCAGCTTCAGGCGATACGTGCCCTCGGTTTCGAAGCGGATCGCGAGCCGACCGGAGCCGGTGAACGGGTACGGGCTCGCCGCGGGCTCGGACGGGTCGCGCGCGGGCTCGACCACGAGCTCCGGAGGCGCGTCGACGAGCTCGAAGCTCGCCGCGACGCCGCGACACGCGTTGGCGCCGGCGTCGAGCAGCGCGACGGAGAGCTGCGCGGTCTGGCGTGCGCGCAACACGCTCGGCGCGTGCGCGACGGCACCGGCGGGCGGGCCGGGCTCGACCGCGACGAACGGCGAGTCGTCGAGCACCTTGCGCACTCCATCGCCGTCGCCGTCGACCGCGATCCAGAAGCGCGAGTCGGTCTCCGCGAAATTGTCGGCGGTCGCGAGGCGAGCGCCGACTCCGTACTCGAACCGCACGCGCTCGCCGGCGCGCAGCGCGCGGCCGCCGACGTGCACGACGAGCAACTGCTCGCCCGCGCTCTCCGACCGCAGCGTCACGCCCTCGGCGTCGGTCGCGACGCGCGTGTAGCCGCTGGAGCCTTCGCTCTCCGTTTGCGGCGAGCTCCAACCCCAATACGGCGAGACTTGGAGGAAGACCATGCCGCCGTCGGCGACGCCGAGCTCGCCCGCTTCGTAGACCAGCGTCGCGGAGAACTCGCCGCGACAGCGCGCGGCGGTCGCGCGCTCGAGCCACGCCTTGCCGCCGCCGTCGGACGCGTGGAAGTCGAGCCGCGTGCTCGCGACCATCGCTTCGTGCAGGTCGACGCGTGCGGTCGCGGGCCAGGGCGACGCGGGCGCGGACTCGCGCTTCGGCTCGGGTTGCGTCGCGTCCGAGCTCGCGGGCGAGTCGGGCGCGCACGCGAGCGTCGTCAACGCGAGGAGAGCGGCGAAACGGTGCACGCTGCGAGGCTAGGCCGCCGCGCGGAGCTTGTCGAGCGCCAGCGTCGGTCCGTCGGTCCGTCGTCGCGGCTCGAAGCGCGAGATCGCTGCGAGTTGGCTCAGCGGAAACGGAGCTGCGTGTACGCGAACGCGGCGACGCTGTAGAGGTAGTAGAGGAAGTGCAGCGGCACCGCGCCGAGCGCGAAGAGCGGCCCTTTGTGCCGCAGGAAGAGCGCGTAGAGTCCGCGGTTGATCCAGATCACCGGCGCGAGCAACGCGAGCGGCGCCGCGAACCACCACGCGCTCGGCGCGAAGAACTGCGCGACGCCGGCGCCGAGCAGCGCGCCGAGCGCGAGCACGACCAGGACGCCGCACAGCTTCTGCGAGAGCTGGAGATTGAGGTCTCCGCCGGTGCCGGGCCGCTCGATCAAGAGCCTCGCCCACGGGATCGCGCGGCACGTCACGTCGACGCGGATCATCTCGACGAACTTCCAGCGCTTGAGGTGCGTGCACTGGATCGACGGATCGAGCCGGATCGTCTTGCCGCGCGCTTTCAGGCGCATGCCGAGCTCGATGTCCTCGATCGACGGGCGGTCGAACGCCGGGTCGTACCCTCCGACTTCGGCGAAGACCGTGCGCCGGATCGCGCCGCAGCCCGCCCAGAACGTCGTCGCGCTCTTGGGCCCGGTCTGGTGCACGTAGTGGTGCAGCAGGTTGCGGTACTCGGTGACCAGGCCCTTCTCGAACGGCGTGTCGTCGTACGAGCCGAACGCGGCGTCGAGCTCGGGCTCGCGCTCGAACAGCGCGCGGAACTTCGCGAGCGTGTCGGCGTGGACGACGACGTCGGAGTCGACGAAGACCAGCAGCTCGCCGGTCGCGTGCCGAGATCCTTCGTTGCGCGCGACGCCGGGGCCGGAGTTCTTCGCGAGCCGCAGGAGCTTCGCACCCGCTGCGCGCGCGACGTCGCCGGAGCGCGGATCGGTGCTCGCGTCGTCGACGACGATCAGCTCGAACGGCACGTTCGACGCCTTCAGCGCGGCGAGCGAGCGCTCGAGCTTCTCGGGCGCGTTGAACATCGGGACGATGACGCTCAGGGACGGCGCGGGCATCGTCGGGAAGATAGCGGGTCGCGTGCGTCGGGAGCCAGGCTCCAACGCCAACTCTTCGACGACGCGGGGCTCGCCTCGTTATGTTGGAGCGCTCGGAGGTCGCCATGTCGTTCCACGCCGCTCTGTCCTCGGCCCTCGCGTTCGTCCTGACGTTCGCTTCGAGCCCCGCCGCCACCGCCGAAGCTCCGTGGCGCGAGATCCTCGGGCCCGCGCAGGGCTCGTTGCCCGCTCCGCAAGCGAAGATCGAGTGGCGCACCGACCTCGACGCCGCGCGCGAGGAGTCCCGGCGCACCGACCGCCCGCTCTTCGTCACGTTCCGTTGCTTGCCGTGCAAGCAGTGCTCGGACTTCGACGCGGAGGTGCTCGAGGGCGGCGAGCGGCTCGATCCGTTGCTTGCGCGCTTCGTCACGGTGCGTCTGGTCAGCGCGAGCGACGTCGACCTGCGTCTCTTCCCGATGCGCGAGTTCCAGGACTTCGACCTGTCGTGGTGGGGCTGGTTCCTCGCGCCCGACGGACGGATCTACGGCACGTTCGGCGGTCGCGATCACAGCTCCGACGCGTCGCGCGTGTCGAGCGAAGCGCTCGCTCGGACGCTCGAGCGCGTGCTCGCCCACCACTACGACCCGCGCCGCGCGGCGTGGGACGTCGACGGCCCCGCGCCGGACCTCTCGGGCGCGCCGCAGACGCCCGCGAAGCTCCCCGGCTACGCGTCGTGGAGCAAGCTGACCGACCGAGGCGCGGCCGAAGGCTCCTGCTTGCACTGCCACGAGGTCGGCGAGATCGTGCGCCAGGGCGAGCTCGACGCGAAGCGCTTCGACAAATCGCGCGACGTCTACGTCTGGCCGTTGCCGGAGAACGTCGGGCTGACGCTGGTGCGCGACGATGGGCTCTTGGTCGACGCGGTCGCACCGGGCTCGGCGGCGGCGAAGCTCGGGCTGCAGAAGGGCGACGTGCTCGGCGCGGCCGCCGGGCGACGCCTGTTCAGCCAGACCGACTTCCGCGCGGCGCTCGAGCGCGCGCCGAAGGGAGCGGCGAAGCTCGAGCTCGTGTGGCTGCGCGATGGCGAGCCGCAGCACGGCGTGCTCGCGCTCGCCGACGGTTGGCGCAAGACGGTGATCTCGTGGCGCAAGTCGATCGCCGAGGGGACGATGGGCGCGCATCCGGGCATGGCGTGGTTCTTCCCGGCGAAGCCGGACGTGCGCCGCAAGCTCGCGCTCCCGCCGAAGAGCCTCGCGATCCGCCCGCACTTCGGACCGGAACCCGGCTGGCTCGCCGCCGAGGCGGGCCTGACCGTCGACGACACGATCGTCGAGGTCAACGGCCAGAGCCCCGACCTCGCGAACCGGGAGTTCCTCGCGTGGTTCCGCCTGACGTTCGAGCCCGGCGACACGATCCGCTATCGGGTGCTCGACGCCCGCGGGGTGGAGCGCGTCGTCACGTTCACCGCCGCCGCCCGCGGCCGCTGAGCCTCCGGAGGCCTCCGCGCAGCGTTCCGCGCGGGTCCGGTGCGCAAACGCCGAACGACGGATGGACGATTCGCGCCGCGTGCGATATCGAGAGGGGATGTCAGGCGAACCCCAAGCATCCGAGCAAGCGTCGCGGATCCATCCGACCGCGATCGTCCACCCCAACGCGCACGTCCATCCCTCGGTGCGCCTCGGCCCCTACGCGGTGATCGACGGCGACGTCGAGATCGACGCGGACTGCGTGATCGGTCCGCACGCATACCTCACCGGGCACACCAAGATCGGCCGGAACAACCGCTTCCACGCCTCGTGCGTGATCGGCGACGAGCCGCAGGACCACAAGTACAAGGGCGAGCCGACCAAGCTCCGCATCGGCGACGACAACGTCTTCCGCGAGCACGTCACGGTCCATCGCTCGAACAAGCTCGAGGAGGACACCGTCATCGGCTCGCACAACTTGCTGATGGCGGGCAGCCACGTCGGGCACAACGTCGTCGTCGGCGATCACGTCATCCTCGCGAACGCGGCTTTGCTCGCGGGTCACGTGCACGTCGCCGATCGCGTGTTCATCTCGGGCTCGTGCTTGGTGCACCAGTTCGTGCGCGTCGGCCCGTACGCGATGATGCAAGGCGGTGCCGGCATCAGCAAAGACCTGCCGCCGTACGCGATCGCCGCCGGCGAGAACGAGATCTGCGGGCTCAACGTCGTCGGTCTGCGCCGCAACGGGTTCTCGGCGGAAGTTCGGCTCGAGCTGCGCGAGCTGTATCGCAGGCTCTTCCGCAGCGGCGCTCCGCTCGGTCCAGCCTTGCGCGAGGCGCTCGCCGAGCCGCACGGTCCCGAGGCGCGGCTGTTCCTCGACTTCATCCGCACGAGCAAGCGTGGCGTGTGCAGCCACGGTCGCCGCGCCGAAGTCGTCGACGCGGAGTGAAACGAGCGCGCCGCGACGGGCCCGCCAAGGGGCGGGCCCATCACGGCGCGGTTGGGTCGCTCAGTCCTCGCACTTCCCGCGGCAGTGCGGGTCGAGTTCGATGTCGATCGACACCTTCTTGACGCAGACGCGCTCGACCTTGCCGGCGTCGATCG
>JADLBP010000118.1 GCA_020847695.1 Planctomycetota bacterium | reverse complement strand
CGCGCGGGCGCGCTCGAGATCTTCACGAGCTCGGTCAAGGTCTACAACTCGCTCTTCTACGCGAACACGAGCACGGGCTCGGGCTCCGGCGGCGCGATCTACGTGCAGCAGAGCACCGCGCAGATCCGCAACTGCACCGTCGTGCAGAACACGAGCACCGTCAGCGCGACCGGCGCCGGCCTGCGAGTCGTCACCGGCACGCCGACCGTGACCAACTGCATCTTCGATCAGAACACCGCTGCGGGCGGAGCGATCGGCTCCGCGGCGCAGATCACGCCGGCGACGGTCTCCGTGACGTACTCGCTGGTCCCCGCGGGCTACGCGGGCACAGGCAACCTGACCGCGACGCCGATCTACGACCTCACCGGTCCGTTGCCGTTTCGCCTCGCCGTGAACTCGCCGGGAATCGACGCCGGCAGCAACGCGGACGTCGGCGGCGGCGGTCGGGACGTCGAAGGCACGCCTCGCTTGCTCGAGTTGCTCGCGGTGCCGGACACCGGCGCGGGTGCGGCTCCGATCGTCGACATCGGAGCGTTCGAGATCGACGGTGACTGCAACGCGAACAACGTCCCCGACTGGTCGGACATCGATCTCGGCACCTCGCCGGACGTCAACGCGAACACGGTGCCCGACGAGTGCGAGTGCACCGGAGGCACGCCGCCGACTTCGTACTGCACCGCGAAGCTCAACTCGCAGATCTGTCTGCCGACGATCACGTTCCAAGGCACGGCGAGCGTCTCGAGCGCGAGCCCGTTCACGATCGGCGCCTTCGACGTGCTGAACAACAAGAACGGCCTGCTCTTCTACGGCTACGGCGTCCAGGCGGCCGCGTTCCAAGGCGGGACCTTGTGCGTCACCGCGCCGATCCGGCGCACGAGCGTCAGCCACTCCGGCGGCTCCCCGACCGGCAGCGACTGCACCGGCACCTACAGCTTCGACTTCAACGCCTACATCCAGTCGGGCGCGGACCCGCTGCTCGTCGTCGGCCAGCTCGTTGGCGCGCAGTACTGGAGCCGCGATCCGCAAGACGCATTCACGACCAGCCTGACCGACGCGGTCCGCTTCTCGATCTGCCAGTAGAGCTTTCGCGCCGTGCATCGAGCGACGCCGACGCCGCGAGCGTCGACGTCGCTCGAATCGTCTCCAGCGCGCGCTTCGTGCGAGCGCCGCGAGGTGGGAACCGGGTTCGGCGCATTCGACGTCCCGATCCGCCGACCGAGACGGGCTCCGCCCGAATCGAGCGGATCCACCGCGCGGATTCGCTGGGGCTCGACGGCTCCGCGTCGCCGGCTGAGACGGAGGTGCTCGTTCGCGATTTGCGGGGTGTGCTGCTCCGCGGGCCGCGCGAATCGATCGCTTGGCCGCGTCGGGATTGCTCCGCGCGACTCCGAGCCAGATCGGCGGCGAGCGGAATGGCGGCGCGCGCGGTCGGCGGCGAGCGCTTCGAGCTTGAATCCGGTGCGTTGCAGAGGCACCTTCCTGATTGCTCGCGCAACCACCGGAACCAACCATGACCGATATCCACGCCGCCCTCCGCTCGAAGATCGACGCCTTTCTGATCGAGATCCAATCGCTGACGCGACTCGCCGCGCTCGACGCGGTGAAGGCCGCGCTCTCGGGAGGCGGGAGCTCGTCGATCCCGACCCGCGCGAGCCGTCCGGTCGCCCGGCGCGTCGCGCCGGTCGCGCGCGCCGCGGCTCCGAAGGCCGCGAGCGGCAAGCGTGCGAAGCGAACCACCGAGGACGTCGCGGTGCTCGGTGCCAAGATCCTCGACTTCGTCAAGACCAACGCCGGCTGCAGCGTCGAGCAGATCCGCGCCGGGCTCGGGCTCTCGAAGAAAGAGGTCGCGCTGCCGATCCTGCGATTGAAGTCGGAGAAGCGATTGAAGACCACCGGACAGAAGCGCGGGACGCGGTACTTCGCCGGCGGGGCGTCTCCCAAGGTCGCGGCCAAGGCCAAGCGCGTCGCACCGGCGGCGGCCGCAAAGGCGAAGCGCGCCGCGCCGAAGTCGAAGAAGCCGAGCAAGGCGGCCGCGGCCGTTCCCAAGACGAAGTCGCAGCGCAAGCCGATGGCGCCCGATCAAAAGGCCGCGCTGCTCGAACGCCTGGCGAAGGCGCGCGCCGCGCGAGCCGCCAAGCTCGCGGCCGCGAAGTAGTTCTCGAGGCTCCGCCGCCGCCGAGCCGGCTGGCTCGGCGGGCGGTGAGCGCGTGCGCGTCGCGTGGTCGCAGCGCGGCCTGAGCGCGGCCGACGGGTGGTGGGAGTGCTGCCGGCGAGTCCGTCGAACGGGCGGCGTGCGGTTCGCGTCGCCGCCGCGAAGGCGAAGCGTCGTGCCGCCCATCGGGCGTGCGTCGAGTCGATCGGCATGCGCTCGATCGAGCGGACTCGCGCCGTCGCCGCGGCGCGCGCGGCTCGCGAAGCCGTGCGCGCTCGCCGAGCCGCGCGGAGATGGCGGGGGTGCGCGGCGCGCGGTGCTACTCGTCGTGGGCTTGCATCGCTACGCTGGTTGGCTCGCGTCGCGAAACCGCAGGCGGCACTCCAAATGAAGCAACTCCAATTCCGTCTGCGCGACGAGTTCATCGAGCTCCACAACCTCCTCAAGGTCCTCGGGGTCTGCCCGAGCGGCGGCGCCGCCAAGGCGCTGGTCGCGTCCGGCGCGGTGCAGGTCGATGGTGCGGTCGAGCTGCGCAAGTCGTGCAAACTGCGCGCGGGCCAGCGAGTGATCGCCGGCGAGGTCGAGATCGAGGTCTTGCCCCGCGCGGTCGAGCCCGGTTAGGGCATCCCGTGCCGTGATCCCGGGCCCGTGCCCGTGCCCGTGGCCGGGCCCGCGCCGTGCCCGCGTCGGCTCGCCGCGCGGAAGCGTGCCTTCGCGACGTGGGCCGCGGCAGCGGGTGTCGCGCTCGTCAGCCGAGCTAGGCAGTTGGACACGACGCCACGGCACGCGGCGAGGCGCGAAGCCAGGCGACGCGGCATCGCGTTCGACGGCGGGAAGCCCGGCGAAGAGCGACGCCGAACGACCCGGCGAGGCACGACGCCACGCGACGCGGCGAAGCGTGAAGCCACACGACGCGGCGACGCGCGAGGTGCGGCGACGCGCGAGGTGCGGCGCCGCGACGCCGTCGAGAGGTGAGCGTCAAGTTTCGGCCAGCGCTCCGATCTCGCGCAGCAGCTCGTCGCGCGGCGGCTCGAGGGGACCCGCCGGCGACGACCACGTTGGCATCGTGCGGATCATCATCGCGACCTTGCGGCGGCCGGCCGCGGTCTTCGCCGCCTGGCGCGGGGTGCGATCGCCGAGCAACGGCACCGATTGGTCGAGCCAGAGCAGGCAAGTCTCTCGCTGCAGGCGCGCGCGCTCCGCGAGTGCCTCCGGTGACGCGGTCGGAGGCTCGCTCGGGAGTCGGTCGTCGAGCGGCGCCAGCTCGGCGTTCGCCTCGCGCGTCGTCACCCGTTCGAACTCGACGCCGCCGGGCAGCGCTTCCAGCCAGGCTCGCGCCCGCTCGAAACGCGCGGCCGAGTTGACCTCCAGCACCAGGCGGTCGTCGTGCAACGAGATCGCACCGAGCTGGGTGTGTTCACCGACGGCGCCGGCCGGCACACCGGTGCGACGCCAGGTCCAAACGCCTCGCTCGGGATCGTGGCGTACGTCGGATCTGGACGTGAGCCCGAGCGCGACCGCGTTCGGATCCGCGACGCGGAAGCTCGCCGTGTGCGAGAGGAACGGCTCGCGATCGGTGTTCGTGAGCTGGACCGGGAGCTGGTCGCGGGAGAGTCGCAGGGCCCAGAGCCATCCGAGGACTTCGGGGCGCCGCTGGATCCCCGCGACCGAGAGCTCGACGCCCTCGCGCTCGAAGAGCTGCATCGCGGCGTGGACCTCGGTGTAGACCAGCGGCGGACCGGCGAACGACGCGAGCCTCCAGCCGCCGAGCTCCAGCACGCGCAGCGGCAGGAACACGTCGTCGAGGTCGCGCCCCGAGAGCGCTCGATCGTGGACGGTCACACGCGTGCCATCGAGGATGTCCTCGAGCTCGAGGCTCTCGCCGGGCCGGACGGCGACCGCGCGGAAGATCGAGACGCGAGCCCGAGAGCGCGCGGCGAGGATCGTTCGCTCGACCGGCGAGACGTCGGCTTGCGCGAGGCGTCGTTCGAGCACCGTTTTCGATCGCGGGGTCGGACGATGGTGGGCCATGTGCCACTCGCAGAACGCTCCAAGCGCCTCGCGCGGGTCGAGCTGCGCCATCACGGCTTGCGCGGTCCGTTCGCCGCCGAAGAAGACCGCGAACGCGCGTTCGTCCGGCCGGGCGATCGAGCCGACGCGTTCGAGTAGCCGCTCGAGCGTTCCCAGATCGGCGTCCTTCCAACCTTCCAACGTCGTCGTCGGTTCGGCGGCCTCGGTGAGCTCGTTCGGGAGCACGGGCGGCGACGTCGGGGGCGAGCTCGGCGTCGACCTCGTACCGTCACGCCCGCGACCTCGAGCGCGAGCGACGAGCTCGCGCGGCTCGCACGCGTCGTCGAGCCGCGGATGATGCTCGATCCAACGGCAAGCGACCGCGTGCGCCTCGAACAGAGGCCCGACCGCCGCTTGGATCTCGACCTCTGTGAAGAGGACCTCGCGCGGCAATCCCGGCGGCTGGGCTTCGCGGTCGCCGCGAACCAGCTTCGCGAACTGGTCGCGGATCGCAGCGAAGTCGTTCAACGACACGTCGAAGTCCGCGATCCGCCCCCCGTCGGCTTCGCGCACGACGGCGAGCGAGAGCTCGTCCGGCGAATCGAAGTCCGATTCCCGTCCGGGTGGCGTTCCGACGACCCAGCTCTCGTCGAGTCGCGGCAGGTCGGGCGGCAGGTCGGGCAGCGGCGGCGTCGGGAATTCCGCCGGGAGCTCGACTCGGACCTGCCGCGTGGTCGCGGCGAATGCGTCGCCGAGGGCCTCGACGGTGATCTCCAAGAAGCGCCGCGCGCGCGGATGCAGCGACTCGACCCGGAGCCCGTTCGCATCCTTGGTGAGCAACACTCCGCGCAGGAGCGCGAGCATGCTCGCCCGCTCGGGCTTCGTCGGCGAGCGCCCGACCGACTCGCCGCGCGGCTTCGCCACGAACATCGGCGCCAGGTCCGAGGGACGCGGTCGCAGCCCCGCGGCGCGCACGACGCCGCGCAGCGGGGGCGGAATGCCCTCCAACGGCGCCATGCACACGAGCAGCAGATCGAGCCCGACCATGCGCGGTCCGCGCAGAGCGAGGAACTCGGCGAAGCGCTCCAACGCATCCTCGCCGCGCACGACGAACAGACCGTAGTCCTGGCCGCACTGGCCCATCACCGCGACGCTCAGCGGATGCGGTTCGCCCGGAACGCGGACCAGGAATGGCGCGTCCAACGGCAGCTCGAGCCAGAGTCGACGTCGATGCAGTTCGAACGCGGCATCGACCAACGCGCGGGCGACGGGATCGGGCGGAACCATGGTGGGGGCGGTGCGCTTGCACGGCAGCGAGGGAGTCGACGCACGCTCCGCGCGCTGCCTGGAAGCGCGAAGCGAGCTCTTGGCGCGCCTCGCAGAGCGCGCTCTTCCACTCAGACCGCGGCACCCCGCTCCGGTTGCGGGCTCGCGTCCGCTTTTTCTCGCGCACACCGTCGCTCCCGCGTCGAACGGCGACGGCTGCGCGGGGAAGGCGACTTTGGAGTCGAGCGCGCCCGGCGTGTGGGTTCGAAGGCGCGGGTTCGGCAGCGCGGCGCCGTCCGTCGTGCTCGCCTGCACGTTCCTCGTGGTGGGTGCCGCAAGCCTGCGCGCGCGTTCGGATCGGACCGCCCGCACTGCGGTCGCCGACGCACCGGAACTACCGCGGGTGGCGAGCGACCCAGTCGAGCGCCTTGGGCTGGCGCTTCCACGCGCGGCCGAGCTGCGCGACGAGCTCGAAGAGCTCGGCGTTGCGCTCGACGTCGTAGCGCGGGTCCTGGAGCGTCGCGTCGAGCGGCGCGAACATCAGCTCGCAGCCAGGAAAGGCCCGGCGAGCCGCCGCCAGCGCCTCTTCCGCCTGCCGCTCGTCGCCGCCGAGCAGCGCGTCGAGCACGCGCGCCCACACGACGACCGCCGACGTGTCCGAGGCGAGCGACGCGAGCCAATTCGCCGCGTCCTCGCGGTCGCCGCGCTCCAGCGCGAAGCCGAGCAACGTCCTTCGCGCGTTCGTATGATCGTCCCGGTCGAGCTCGAGACTCTCGACGAGCAACGCGCGCGCCTCGTCGGTCTCACCACGGTCGTGCAGCGCGATCGCGAGGTTCAGCCGCGAGCGCAAGACCGCGCGACACGCGGCGTCGTCCCACACGGCGCGTCCGTGCGGGCGCTCGGCGAGGATCGACGGCCCGCGCGCGACGAGGACGCGGAGCTCCTCGATCCGCTCGTCGGTCTCCTCGGGCTCCTCGCGCCATTGCGCCGCGCCGGACAGCGCGGAGTCGATCTCGAGGTGAAAGTTCTCCTTTCGCAGGTGCTTGTAGCGCCGGCGGTCGGCGAGCAGTCGCTCGCGGGTCGCCCGGTCGGCGTGCGGCGGGATCACGTCGAGCCGCGCGTCCTCCTCGTCGAAAGCCTTGCGCGCCGCGATCCAATCGCCCTTGCCGGGCAAGGTCAGCACCAGCGACGCGAGCCGCGCGTGCCGGATCGCGGGTTCCCAGAGGAACGTGGAGAGCCCGGGCTCCGCTTCCTCCTCGAACTCCGCGTCCTCCTCGGTGACGAAGTCGTCGTCCTCGACGCCTTCCTCGCCTTCGGCCGCCGGCTCGAGCTGCGCGTAGTGCCGCTCGATGCGGATCCGGTCGGCGCGTTGCTTGCGCTTCTGCAGCTTCTTGCGATCGCGGCGTTTCACGCGCCGAAGCGTACCGCGCCTCCCGGCGTGCCTCTACTGCGCCGTGCCCGGGAGGAAACGTGGTTCCGCCGACGTCCGATGCGTGGAGCCGCGCGTGCGTGGCGGTTGGACGCTCGCAGCGGAGACGAGCGAACTGCACGCATTCGAGCGCGCCGTCCCTGCGCGGTGGATTGGCGGATCGACCTCGTTGTCGCCACAGGTCAGCGTCGTGCGAGCACTTCGGGGCGCCGCCGTGGGCCGATTGGCACCGAGCCGGATCGCGGATCGACAGGACGCTTCCTCAATGGAGCTCTGGGTACTCACGCCCAGGGTCGGCGACTCGGGATCCTTGCCGGCGGTCTTCCCTCCAGCGCTCGTGCCGCGACCTTGGTCCGAACGCCGGGCGTGCGCGCTTCGGGAGTCCGGTTTCGAAACGACGGCGTCGGCCGTCCAGCGGGCGGAGCGATTCGCGAACGCTGCGGCCGGTTCGACGAGCGCGATCGCGGTACGCTTCCACACCCCAAACTCGGAATGAGCCCGTGAACCTCCGAACCCTCAGGCCGAGCCGGCGACCGCCGCGTCCCGGTGACGTGTTCGCCTTGGGCCTGCCGGACGGGACGTTCCTGTTCGGCCGAGTCATTCGCACGGACGCCAACCCGCTGGGAGTCGGACGCGGCGTCCTGATTTACGTCTACCACTCGCGCACGAGCACTCGAGACGCCGTTCCGGAACTGAGTCCAGACTCTCTGTTGATCCCACCGTTGATCACGAATCGTCTGCCGTGGAGCCGCGGCTACTTCGAGTTCGTCGAACACCGACCTCTCACACCACGCGACCAACTTCCAGCGCACTCCTTCCGAAACTCGCAGGGGTTGTGTTTCGACGAGTTTGGACGGCGTATTCCCGACGCCATCGGCGCGGTTGGCGAGTGGGGCCTGCACAGCTATCGCAGCATCGACGACGCGATCTCGAAGGCGATCGGCATCCCGCTTTCCGCAGAGTGAATCGCATCCGCGTGCAGCGAATTCCCGTCGCGGTCTGGAGTCGGGCCAAACCGCGGCCGCGATCGAGACGCCGCCAGTCGAAGGCTCGCGGCCGTCGAATGGGCGATCGGCCCGACGCGCGCGCGCTTGCGGCTGCGTCGGAGATGCCGAGCACTGGATTGCGATTCGGCCGGTCCCGCTTTCCAGGCGGTTGGCCTCGAACGCGAACCCGTCGCGAAGTCGGTGACCGATGGCAGCCGCGATGCGCTTGCCGCGCGCAGCGCGACTCCGCAGGGAGGAGCACGTCGGTCCCCGATCCGTCGCTCGCGCGAAGAACCTCGCGAGCGAGCACGAGCACGGGGCCCAGCTCCCTCGGCTGCTCGCCGCGAACCGACGGATCGCCGGGCGCCTCGACGCGGGCGTGTCGACCGCGCACGGATGGGTGAACGATCCGCTATCCCGTGACCGCTCGCGGCGAGCTCTGCGCCGCGATCCCCGCACTTTGGCACCTTGCGGCCGAACGCGGCTGGGCTACGGTGAGCGAGTCCTCGTCGGGGCGGCTCGCGTTTCAATGCGAGCGAACCGCGAGCCCGGGAAGCCCGGCGAGGAGCTCTCCCTCGGAGCCACCGGTCGCAAGGCCGGCGGCTCCCCTTCTTGGGTACGCGGGGTCGCGAGCCGCGGTGGGAGTTCCCGCGCGCTACCGTTCCCCGATCACGGGCATCCGCGAGCTGGACCGCGAGATCCGGGGCACCGCCCGGCCGACTTGCCGGCGTCCTCGAACCGCTCGCGTCGTGGGCGCGTGGCCCCCGAGTTCCGTCTCCGTCTCGAGTCCGCCCGACGCGGGCATCGTCGATTCGCGAGTCGTCTCGGCAGGCGCCTCCGCGCTCGACCTCACGGCGCGATGCGGGCCTCCACCGAGCTGATGAACCACTGGAAGTTCGTGCGGCTGTGCAGCTCCATGTCATTGGAGTAGCAGATGTCGAACGAGCGCGTGCCCACCGTGATGATCACCGTCTGGCCCGCGGGGACCGGCCCGGAGCTCAGGAGTTGGGCGAAGAAGTGCTGTCCGGAAGCGAGGTTGGACTGGTTCGCGGTCAGGTCCTTGCCGCCGGTCTCCTTGGACATCGTCGACATCTCCGCCAGCGACGGCTCCGGCACGTTCGGGTGGAGCACGTTCATCATCAGGTAGTTGTGCTGGTCGCACCACGCTTTCGAGAACCCGAACTCGTCCTCGATCGTGAGGGAGTGCGTGCCGATCGTGCTCTGCGCGTCGATCAACACCTCGATGATGCCGGCGACCGGCGGTTTGAACGCGAACGCGATCTGCGCTTCACCGATCACGTGCGCCACGTTCCAATTGCCGGCGTCGTCGAGGTCCATGGTGCACTCGTTGCCGACCAGGCCCGAGGGCGGATGCAAGCGAGGCAACCAATCCGCGCGGAAGTCGCCGGTGGTGACGATGTCGTGGCTGAAGAGGAAGCCGAAGAACGGCGGCTTGAACAGGAACCAGCGGTGCGGGTCGTTGGGGTCTTGCGCCAGGTCGGGCAGGTCCAGGAGCCACGGCAGCGTGAACTTGTGCAGCGGCGACAACTTCGACCACTTGGCGAGGTTGTTCGGCAGGTGGTAACCCGCCGCGAGCTTGCGCTGATCCGGCGCGAGCAGCGCTTCGAGCTTGGCTTGGGCCGCATCGACGAGCTTCGCCGCCTTCGGGCGGCTGGCGCCGAGCTTGCGGAGCAGCGCATCGATCCGACGCCTGCTCGCTTCGTGCAATTTCGTGTAGTCGCGCTTCAAGCCGTGCGGCGGTTGCAGGCTGTCGCGGAGAGCGCGGTGCTCGCACTGGATGCCTTCGCGCAGTTGCGCGAACTTCTTGGCGCCCAAGAGGTCGAACAGCTTGCGTTGAACGCCTTCGACGAGATGCTCGGCCTTGGCCGCGCGGGCTTCGTTGGACCTGCGCCTCTGTTCGTCCTGCGCGCTGAAGGCTCGCTCCGCGATCTGTCGTTCCTTCGCGGAGAGGTCGGTCGAGAAGGGCAAGCTACGCGTCGACGAATGGCGATGGGGCATGGGGGTTCCTGCGGCAGTGCTCTTCTGGGGAAGCCGAAGAGCGGAGCGGGGGACGTGTCATCTCGGCGGATGACGAGCGGGCGCAGCCTACCGCCGTCGCGCACGGCGTTCTGCGCCGAACTCCGGGATTCCGCCGGAGCGGGAGCTCGCCGCGGACCGGCGTTCGACGCCGCCGCGCGGGGAGCGAGCGTGTTTCCGAATCGCACGGCCGAGCCGCGACGCCGGGAGCGGCACTGCAATCGCGCAGCCGCCTACTAGTCGTCGACGATCACCGGCGGCGAAACGGCGAGCTCCTCGACCACCGTCGGCCGTTCGTGCGACGCGACGAACATCGCGTCTCCGGTGCTCGGCGTCACGACGTACGCGAACCGGGTGGCCACCTTGTCGTGTCGAATGCAGATGAGGAATGGTTCCGCGGAACTGGATCCATCCCAGCCCATCGAGCGGAACACGTCCGGTCCGACGCGCTCGAGCGCCAGGAGCTCGGACTCGACGGTGGCGAAGGCGTGCGGCGCGAGAGCTCGGCGCGCGCCGTCGAGGAGCTCTCGCAACGTTTGACCGCCGTCCCACTCGTCGGTTCGTTGGATCCGGTAGCAGTGAATGGGAGGCATCGAGTCGATCGGGCAGCGTGCCCTCGCGATCAGGCTAGATGGACCGTGGCGCGACGCAACGGGGCAGGCGCGGAATCCGCAGGTCGAGCGAATCGCCGCTCGATGTCCTCCAGCCACGCGTCGTCCGCTCGCGCGCAGCGCCGTCGCACGAGCACCTCTCACCCGAGCGCGCACGGATCTCGGAGGTGCTCGACAGCAAGGTCCTCGACGCGGCCGACCGGGGAGCCGGCGCGTTCGCGGTCGCGGCGCCCGTCGGGTCCACGGCCCGATCTCTCCGCTGCGTTGCCGGTACGAACACCGTCGGGATGGCGGAAGTCGCCGATGGATGCCGGCGGCGCGCGCTCCGCGAGCGGCGCGACACGAACGCGCTAACCCCGAACGCGCGCGGCCTGGTCGGAGTCGTCTCGACCAGGCGCCGAATCGATCGCGCCGCGCACGCACTCCCTCAGCCAGCGATGCGCCGCGTCGGCGTCCAGCCGCGGGTGCCACAGCATCGAGACCAGCATCCGCGGCAGCGCGAACGGCAGCTCGAACGTGTGCATGCCGTCGAGCAACACCCCGCTGTGCCGTCGCGGGACGGTCGCGAGCAGGTCCGAGCGGCGCGCGAGCACGAGCGCGGTCGCGAAGCCGCCGACGACGGTCGCGAGGCGCCGCTCGAGCCCGAGGAGTCGCAGCGCGTCGTCGATCGGTCCGCGCTCGAGCCACCGCCGCGACACGCCGACGTGCTCGCACGCGGCGTAACCCTCCGCCGTCACCGCGCCGCGCGCCAGCGGATGCCCGGCGCGCACGGCTCCGACCAGGCGATCCTCGAACAACGCTTGGGAGAGCAACTCCGGCCACGTCTCCTCGTCGATCACCCCGGTCTCCAGATCGACGGTGCCGTCGCGCAGCAGCGAGCTCTGTTTGTCGGCCTTCGCGAGGAACCGGAGCTGGACGCCGGGTGCCTCGCGACGGACGCGTGCGATCAACGCGGGACCGAAGTTCTCGACGAAGCCCTCGCTGGTCCGCAGCGTGAACGTGCGCGCGAGTTTCGAAGGATCCAGTCGAGCGCTCGGACGCAGCACGTCGTTGGCGTCCTCGACGAGCTTCGCGACTCTGTCGCGCAGCTCGAGCGCCCGCGGTGACGGCACGAGCAGTCTGCCCGCTTGCACCAAGAGCGGATCGCCGGTCGCCTTGCGCAAGCGCGCGAGCGCGCGGCTCATCGCGGACGGGCTCAGCTTCAGTCGCTTCGCCGCGCGCGCGACGCTCTGTTCGCGCAACAGGACGTCGAGCACCACGAGCAGATTGAGGTCGGCGCGCACCATGCGCGTGAGTCTAGCGCTGAAGGGCCACGTAGGGCGTCGCGTGCACGCCTCGCGTGCAGCCGGCGCGACTTCCGCAATCGCGAGCGAGGCCTAGCCTGCGAGCGATGGAAGAACTCGAAGGCGGCAGCGGCCGGATCGCTGCAATCGACTTGGACCGGCGGCAAGGTGGGCGTTGGGCGATGGCGAGCCTCGCGCTCGCGATGTCGTCGGCGTCGCTCGGCACCAGCGTCGTCAACGTCGCTCTTCCGGAGCTCGCCGAGCGCTTCCACTCGCCGTTCGCGACCGTGCAGTGGCTCGTCATCGCGTACCTGCTCACCAGCACGGCCGGCATGGTCGCCGTCGGCCGTCTCGGCGACCGGTGGGGGCCTCGACGGTTGCTGCTCGCCGGGCTCGCGCTGTTCGTCGTCGCGTCGATCGCCTGCGCGGTCGCTCCTTCGCTCGCGGTGCTGATCGCGGCGCGCGCGTTCCAAGGAGCGGGCGCAGCGGTGTTGATGACGTCGAGCGTCGCGCTCGCGCGTGGTGCGGTCGACAAGCCGCGCGTCGGAGCCGCGATGGGGCTGCTCGCGACGACGTCCGCGGTCGGAACCGCGCTCGGTCCGTCGCTCGGCGGTGCCTTGGTGGCGACGCTCGGTTGGCGATCCGTGTTCCTCGCGAACGTCCCGCTCGCGGTGCTCGCTCTCGTGATCGGCGCGAGGAGCTTGCCGACCCGCGGCTCGGGCGGCGACGCGCGACGCGGCCGCTTCGACGTTCGAGGAACCGTGGTGCTCTCCGCGACGCTGATCGCGTTCGCGCTGGCGCTGACCGTCGGTCGTGGCTCCGTCGGGCCGTGGTCCGTGGGGCTCGGATTCGTCGCCATCGCCGGCGGCGTCGCCTTCGTCGCGGTCGAGCGGCGCGCCGAGGATCCGTTGATCCCGCTCGCGATGCTGCGCGAAGGCGGGATCGACCGCGCGCTGCTCGCGAGCTGCGTCGTCTCGGCGGTGATGATGGCGACGCTCGTCGTCGGGCCGTTCTACCTCGTGCAAGGGCTCGCGCTCGACACGGGCGCGGCGGGACTCGTGATGTCGACCGGGCCGCTGATCGCGGCGATCACGGGTTGGCCCGCGGGGCGACTCGTCGACCGCGTCGGAGCCCGCCGCGTCGCGCTCGCCGGTCAGCTCGCCGTGGTCGCCGGCGCGGCGGCGTTGGCTGCGTTCGGCGGCGCTCGTTCGTTGCTCGCGTACGTGCTCCCGCTCGCGGTGATGACGGCGGGCTACGCGCTCTTCCAGGCCGCGAACAACACGGCGGTGATGGCCGAGGTGTCCGAGCAGCGGCGCGGAGTCGTCTCGGGCTTGCTCGGGCTCTCCCGCAGCATCGGACTGATGACCGGCGCGACCGTGCTCGGCAGCGTGTTCGCTTCGGCGTGCGGAGGCGGAGAGATCCGCGATGCGTCGGCCGACGCGGTGGTCGTCGCGATGCAGCGGACCTTCGCCGTCGCGGCGGCGCTGATGGCGATCGCGCTCGTGGCGACTCGCGAAGCGCGAGCGTCGCGATCGCGAACCGATTCGGAGCGCGAGCTGCGTCCCCGGCAGCCGGCGGACGCGCGTTGACACGCCGTTCGCGCTTCGGTGCGGCCGAAGCCGTTCGCAAGCCGCCGACTGGGCGGCGCGCCGCGCCGCGATGCATTGCCGGATTCCACCCTGCGGACTCGGTGGGATCGCCGATGGCTTGGAATCCCTGGGCTCCTAAGTTGAGCACAGATGGAGGCTCGATTGCCTCACCACCCAACCCCGTGCTCCCAGCAGGAACGAACCATGCGTATTTCCTATTCGACTCTCGCGCTCGCTTTCGTGATCGCGCTCCCGCTCGCCGCATGCAAGTCCGGCGAGAAGCGGTACTCCACGACTTCCGTCGAAAGCAAGGAGTACCGAGCGTGTTGCGCGAAAGAGTGCGACGCGAGCTGCCCGAAGGAGTGCTGCCAAGAGCACTTCGCGAGCACGTCCACGACAGGTGAGTACTGCTCGAACTGCGGTAAGGCTTGCGACGCCTCCTGCACGATGGCCTGCTGCAAGAAGTAGCGCGCACCTCGCGATCGAGGACACGACGACGCCCACCGGGGTTCTCGGTGGGCTGGTCGGCGGGCACGCGGCACGGGCGGAGTCTGCGGCCCATCGCGTTCGAACGGGGACCTCCCGCTCGCGCGTGGCTCGCGGGTAGCGGCGAGCGCGTTCCGCTCGAGTCGTCCCTCGAAAGTCCGGAGAAGCAGCGCGTCGTGGGACTGCTCCAACCGCAACGGCTCCGTATCGAGCACGTAGCTCCTCGCGGGGTTGCGACATGGACGCCGCGAAGTCGAGGACGCCTTCTGGCGGCGCTCGAGCGAGGGCAGCGCGCGACCACGCGGGCGGAAACCAACCGCTGCTCTCAGGCGGCTGGGGCCCGGAAGCCATCGCTGCGTTGAGCACCTCTCTCGACCGCCGACGCGGTCGCGTTCACGCGAGGTTCGCGAGCCGCGCCCTTGGGTCGCGACCTCTGTCACGATCGAGCGTCGACTCCCCGAGCCTTGGAATAGGGCGACCATCGGGCACTCGGCGCCGAGCGCCGCCGAACGTCGGCGTCGCGCGAGCCGGAGGTCACGACCGCACGCCACCGCGGAGTTCGCGGCCGGCGCGCGGCCGTTGCTCGTTCGTCAGCTGTTCCAGTACGGGGCGTACCCGTAGTAGGTGTGAATGCTGCTGCCCCAGGTCCGGTCGGCGAAGTCCGGCCACTTGGCGGACGCGTCGAAACCCGGCGCGGCTTTCAACTTCTCCTTGTCGACGTTGAGGACGAGCTTGTTCTCCGTCGCGGAGAATTCGAGTGCTCCCCAAGGCAAGGCGAACAGTTTGTTGCCCATGCCCATGAAGCCGCCGAAGGAGAGCACGGCGTAGGTCAAGCGGCCGGTGCTGGAGTCGAACACCAGCTCGTGGATCTTGCCGAGGTCCTCGTCCTGGCGGTTGATCACGGCCTCGCCGATGATCTTGGAAGCGGATACCGCACCGCGCTTCTCGGTGCTCATGACGCTCGCGTCTTTCATTGGGTCTTCCTCTAGCGCGGCCGTTCTTCACGGCCGCTGTCGTTCCGTTTTGGGTCGCTCGTTGCGGGAAAACCAACACACCCAGGCCGCACGGCCAGCCGCACCTTCGTGTCGCGTGCCGTGGACGCGTGCGCTCTGGAGGGCCCCGCTCGTTCGGCAGCAACCTAGGTCCGTGTCGCGCAGACCCACGATCGACAGATCCGCTGAGTCCCTCGCGCATCGTTGAGTAGCAGGCGAGCCACGCGCGGATCGTTTCGCAGCTCGGTGTCGCGAGTCGGCGATCGCGGCTCCCCGGCGCAGTGCTCGATCCGTCGGCAGCGTTGCCGAGTGCCACGGAGGTGGTGGCAGGCGCGGGCGGCTTCGCGCGAGCGACCGATCGATGGTTGGCGTCCTTCGCCGCACTTCGGCGCGCACGCCGAGCACCGGCAACGGCCGGCTCACGTCACGGTGATCTGGGTTCGCTCGGGTGACTCGCCGTCCGGCGACGCGAGGACGATCGTGTAGCCATCGGGGTCGCGCATCCAGAATTCGCGGTGCTCGGCGTTCGGGTTTCGATGCACGTCGAGGACGACCCGCACCTCGAGCTCGCGCGCGCGGGCGACCGCTTCGTCGAAGTCGTCGACCTCGAACCACAGCAGGACGCCATTGCCGAGCGGCAACGTCGGATCGCCGAGGTGACCGTGGTGATGATCGTTCTCCCACGTGTGGAGTTGGAGGATCAGCCCGTCGGTGCCCCATCGGCTGCGATGCAGCCTGGGATCGACGAGTCGGTCGTACTCGTACTCTTCGCCGCTGTGGGTGCTCTGGCAGCCGAGCAGCTTCTGGTAGAAGCGGCTCGAAGCCCGGATGTCACGACACACGATGAGGGGCTGGACTCGCACTCCGCCACCTCACCGTCGCACGACCAGCGGGTCAACCCCGTGGACCCGTCGACCGCACGCTCCGCGACCCGGATCGGCAACGTCGCCGCGCCGCGCTGGATGCGCCACGGTCCACTGGGCGAGGTCTAGCAACGGGTACGCATCGGCTCGCGAGCGCGTTCCTGCGCGGCGGGCGACGCGAACTTCTTGGCCGCCGCGTGCGCCCACATCTTCTCGATGTAGGGCCCCGCGTCCGGCGTCTTGCACGCGGTGTCGCCGTGATCGACGACGACCTTGCCGATGCGCTTCGCGGCGGCGCTCGCCGCCTTGCGCAGCGCGGCGTTTCGGCCGCCGATCGTGATCAACGCCATGTTCATCGCCTCGCGCTCGGCATTGGGAGCGGAGTGGATCGACTTCTCGATGTGGGCGATGCGTTCGAGGAACCACGCGTCGGGGGTCTGCTCGTCGAGGCTCGAGAGGAAGCCCGCGAGCGTCCATGCCGAGGCGCGCAACACCGCGTCCGTCGACGCGAACCACTCGCGCACCTTCGTCGCTCCGTGCGGGCTCTCCGCCGCCAGCATCGCGACGTAGCCGCCGCACATCCGCGCGCTGCTCGCGCGTGCCCAGCGATCGAGATCGGACGAACGGATCTTCGCCGGATCGGCGATCTTGACCGCGAGCGTGCGCGCGTCGTGATTCTTCGTCTCCCAGAGCGCGAGCGCGAGCTCGTGGTCCACGCCGATCCGCTTCACGAGCGCTTTCAGCACCGCGAAGCTGACGCCGAACATCGGCTCTTGCGCTCCATGGCGTTTGTAGGTCTTGCGCGTCTGCTCGGAGCCGGCCTGTTCCAGCTCGCGCATCGTTTGTGCGAGCGACATTCGCGTCGAGCTCTGCGTCGCGGGCCTTTTCGAGGGGGCTTTCACGGCGGTCGTCGCGGGCTTCTTGTTGGCGGTGCGGGGCGTAGGCATGGGAAAAGTGTAATCGCACCCCGGTTGAAGCACCGCAACGGACCACGAACGGACGGGGCGCGCGGCCACGTGGATGCGAACCGGTTCCCGAGCGGGCGCACGAACGCGACCTCGACGCGAACGGCGACGTGCTGCCGACGTGTCGTCGCGCTGGCAGCCAACTCGCGACCGCGATCGCGATCACCATCGGCGGCCAGAGCGGGACACGCGACGTGGTGTCGACCGCTCGTGTTCGAGAGCATGGCGCGCCGCTCGCTTGTCGGCGACCCGGGTTGCTCCGAGCAAAGTCCCGCCAGCGTGCGAGCACGGCGCGAGCGCGGAGCGTCCCGCGTGGACGCATCTGTGGGAGTGGGGAAGGCGGATGCTCTGTCTCGTGGTTCTCGCCGCGTGCGTCGCACGCACGCCGCGTGGACAACGTCAAAGCCGTCCAGTACGGTGCGACGCATGCTCGACCCCACGGAGTTCCGCGCATGACGACCGCCGAAACGGATCTCGCGAGCTTCTTCGCGAACTACGACCCGAAGCTCGCCAAGCTCGGCAAGGCCTTGCGTGCGAAGCTGCGTGCTCGGCTGCCCGGGCTGTCCGAGCTCGTGTACGTGTACGAGAGCCAGCACTCGCTCGTGATCTCGTACTCACCGACCGAGCGAGGCTCCGACGCTCCCTGTGCGATCGCGGTCTACCCGCACGGCGTGAATCTGTACTTCGGCCGGGGCGCTGCGTTGTCGAAGGCGGATCCGAGCAAGCTGCTGCAAGGTCGCGGCAAGACCGTGCGTCACGTCGAGCTGAAGTCGATCGCGGACTTCGACCGTGCCGAGATCGAAGCGCTGATCGTGGCCGCGTTGGACCTCGCGAAGCTGCGCCTCGACGCGAACGCGAAGGGCGCGATGATCCTGAAGGTGGAAGAGCAGAAGCAGCGCGCGCGCCGCGCGAAGAAGTCAGCGCGATCTGCCTCGCCGCGTCGACGGGCGAAGCCCCGGCGCTGACGCGCCGACGGCGCGTTCGCCGGTGGCCGCCAGTGGCCGCGTGGGGGCCGCGTGGGGGCCGCGCGAGGGCCGCTCGAATCTGCGCGCCCCGCGGCGCGGCAATCCGCCCGTTCCTGGCCCACCGTCGGCCGAGCAAGGCGAGCTCAGTTCGTCGCTTCGCCGCTCACGCCCGCGGCGCGGGACCTCTCCACGATCCTCACCGCGGTCTCCGGAAATGCCGCTCGAGTGTTCCCTGGGTGCCCGGACGGACGTGGTCCCGATGCGCGCGGTCGCGCGAGCTCGCGGTGAAGGACCCACTCGGCCACGACCTGGCTTTCATGGAACCCGCCTGACAACATCATGCAGCGGACGGCGCCATGCGCCGCCGCGGACGCTGAGCGAAGGGCAGAGCGATGAAGCACCGCACGACTCCCGGAGCGCCTCCGTGCTTCGCCCTCGCGGGCCGCATCTTGGCCGTGCTCGCCCTGCTGTGGCTCGGCAGCGCCGGCGCCTGCGGCGGGCTACCCGTCGTCGCGCCGGCCGCCACACCGATGGGCGCAGCTCCACCCGGCGCGGATGTACCCGCCTCGCACCCCGCCGACGAGCCGATCAGCCAATTCGTACGCAGGATCCACGTGGACCGTAACGGTCACATGTGGTTCGGCACCAACGGCGACGGCGTCGCGCGTTGGGATGGCGCGGCTCTCGAGTATTTCTCCCGCGCGCAGGGCTTCGGTGGCAGCGCTGTGCGCGGGATCGTCGATGGCGCGGACGGAAGCGTGTGGTTCGGCACGGATGGAGGTCTGACCCATTTCGACGGCGCGTCGTTCACGAACTACACCGAGAGCGACGGGCTCGTCAGCGACGATGTCTGGTGCCTGGCGTTCGACCGTCGCGGCGAGTTGTGGGTGGGCACGCTGCATGGCGTTTGCCGATTCAACGGGGCGCGCTTCACTCCGTTCGAGCTTCCGGAGGCCGAGCCGGATCCGACGAGCGGAGTGACCAGCACGCGCATGGTTCGAAGCATCATGGAGGATCGGGCCGGCAACCTGTGGTTCGGCACCAACGGCGGGGCTTACGTGTATGACGGCCTGTCCCTGCGCAACTACAGCGAGGCTGACGGCCTATCGAACAACAACGTCAACTGCATCGTCGAGGACCGGAGCGGCCGCTTCTGGTTCGCGACCCACCACGATGGAGTCTGCTACCTGGACGGAGAGACGTTCACCACCGTCACCGAGGCCGACGGAGTCGAAGGCAACGAGGTGTGGGACCTCTTCATCGACCGGGCCGGCGAGATCTGGTTTCCAGTCGAGAACGCCGGCATCTATCGATTCGACGGCAAGAGGTTTAGGAACTACGGCGAAGCCGAGGGGCTGAAGACCAACGCGATTCAATGCACATACCAGGACCGCGACGGTCGGATGTGGTTCGGCGGCTACCGCGGCCTGTTCCGCCTCGAGGGCGGCGTCATCGTCGTCGTCACGCGCGCCGGACCGTGGCACTAGTGGGCCGAGTCGGAAGCGCGGCACTCGATCGGCGCACTGTGCAGCTCGACGGCGAGGTTTCCGAGTGCAGCACTTCGCCAGCGACGCTTCTGACCAACGTCCGCGCGACGACCGACGCGGAGTTTGTCTGAGACGATGGCGTCGAGGTGCAGCGGGCGCTCCGCATCTGCGCGTCGCGGCAGGGCGGAAGCGCGACGGTGACCAGACAGGAGCAGGTCGGCACAACCGTCTATTCGACCGTCAAGGCGGTCTCGTCGCCGGCTGTGCCGACCTGCTCCTGTCTTCCATCCATGTCCATCTCCTGCCTCCTTCGGGTCTCTCGGAGACAGCCGCTCGTCCTGTCGAAGGACGACCTCGAAGCGGAAGGGGTTTTCCTGCACCGCACAGCGCTCGAAGCGCCTGGCGTCCGGGGTCCGCAACCGCGCCGCGAACCTCGACCTGGCTGCGGTCCGCGCGAAGCCGACGTGGGCGGATGGGCTCGACCTCTTGGAGAAGAACCCGCTCGCGAAACCGAAGCGCCTGCCCGAGAGCGTAGCGAACCAGCGCGTGCGTCGTCGTTCCTTGAGCGAGGACGAGATAGCTTGCTTCCTGGCCGCCGCAGAGTTCGATGACGAGCACCATGCTCGACGCTTGGCGGCCGAGGCTAGGATCGCCTCGCGCGCGCAGGGCTCGTCCGATGCGCTCTTGGCGCGTCTTGTGCGAGTGCCGCGAGCGCCGCTGTGGCGTGGCTTCCTGGAGAACGGAGCGCGTGTCGGCGAGCTGACGCGCGTCACCTGGGCGGACGTGGATGTCGGGCGGGCCCTGCTGACGCAGCGCGCCGAGACGAAAAAGGCTGCGAAGCAGCGATTGGTCCCGCTGCGGGCGAAGCACGTGGGGCAGCTGTTGCAGCTGAGAGCGGTCCACGAGCGAGCGCGAGGTCGTCAGGTCCAGCCAGGTGACCGTGTCGACTTCACCTCGCCGGGGCGGACGTCTCGCGCTAATCGAACAGACTCATGGGCCTCTTCGCACTCCTGCGCGTGCGCGGGCATCCCCAAGCTCAGCGCCCAGGTCCGCAAGGTCGACGTGCACACGTTGCGGCACACGGTCGCGTTCCGCTGCGCCCGAACCGGCGTGTCCCTGATCCAGGCGCAGCGGCTGCTCGGGCACAGCGACCGGAAGCTCACGGCGAGGAACGTACTCGCAGGTGGGGCTCGAGGACCTGCACTGGGCTATGTAGGGGCTGCACGCGAGCCTACACCGAGCGCGCCCCGAGGAAGCCCGCGCTTGCGTACACTGTCCTTGGATCCGCAGCCGAGAGGCGGCCGCGCCTCCGCGAGCGGCGCAGGTATTCGAGAATCTCGACGGAGCTCTCTTGCCCGAGGTTCGACGGGCTCCAATACCGTCGGCCCCATCTTCCTCCAGGCAGAGAGATCCGGCGACAGCCGTTTGGTGTTCCGCGACGCCACGAGCCCAGGGTCGTGCTGTCCCGGGAGTAGTCGTTCGGT
>JADLBP010000117.1 GCA_020847695.1 Planctomycetota bacterium | reverse complement strand
CGTGCTGGCGTTCGGTGCGATCGAGCACGTAACCGACGTAGTGCGTGATCGCCCCGCCCTCGTCGCGCTCGACCAACGTGATGTCGTAGAGCCACCGCGTCGCGCCGTGCTTGTCGCGCACGCGGTAGTCCTGCTCGAAGAACGGCGCGCCGCGGGCGCTGTGCTCGGTCACCTCGGCGACGACGCGTTCGAGGTCCTCTGCGTGCACGACCTCCGCATACCGCACACGGCCCGTCATGAACTCCTGCGCGGTCCAACCGAAGAGCTGCACGACGTTCGGCGACGCATACTCGACCGGCCAGCCCTCGGCGGCTCTCCACCGGAACATCGTCACCGGCCCGGCGTCGAAGAGCCTGCGCTCGTTCGCGAGCGCCCGCGTCAGCGTTGCGATCTCGAGGCGCAGCGCAGTCGAGACGCGCTCGAGCTCCTTTTCGTGCGCCGACGCGACCGCTTCGGCCTCTCGGCGCTCCGCGGCGAGCTCATCGGCCCGCCGCGCGACGGCGCGCGAGCGCAGGAACGCCGCGAGCGCGATCGCAGCCGCCGCCGCGGTCGCCGCCGGCCACGCCCACGAGCTCGCGCTCTCGAGCGCCGGCGCGGCGAGCCACGGCGCGAACGCGAGTCCGGTCGACGGCGCGATCGAGCGAGGCGAAACCTCGAGCTCGACCGTCCGGGTGCGAATACCGGCGAGGTGCTGTGCGTGCGTGCGAGAGTTCAATCGCGCCGCGCACTCCCTCGCGGCCCTCGGCGCATCCTACCGGTGCGCGCGCGATCGCACAGCGGCTACTTCGCCGGCGCCGTCTCGCTCTTCTGACGCGACAGCACCTCGGTCTCCCAGAACCACAGCTCGGGGTTGTTGGGAGGGAAATCCCATTCCTTCAGGTTCTTCGGGCTGAGCGTCAACCGCAGGTGCGAAACCCGCAGGCGACGACTCTCGTCCTCGATCATGAAGAGGAAGTTGGCGATGCCGATGCGTTGGAACGCGCGATCGCGGTTCTGCGGCTGCACCGTGTAGCGGATGTCCTGCACGCCCTTGCGGATCGAGTTCGCGGACTCGCTGATCTTGACGTCGACCTGACCGAGGCTGGCTTCCTTGCGCGTCGCGAGCGTGCGCAGGAAAGACTCCATGTTGCCCTGGCTGCCGGTCAGCTCTTGGAGGTCGGCCTCCTTGTAGAGCCGCGAGTACTTCATCGCCGCCGATTGCGTCTGCTGGGCGAGCTGCACGATGTCGGCTTCGAGCGCGTCCTCGAGCACGACGCGCTCGCGGTGGAACTTGAAGAAGCCGACGCTGCCGAGCGCGGTCGCGAGCAAGAGCGACGTGACGATCACCCAGCGCTCGACGGACATGTTGGAGAAGAACTGCTTCACGGCTTTTGCACCTTGGTGAGGTCGCAGATGATCGTGAACTGCTGGATCGAGACGCCCTTCGCCGGCGCTTTCTCATCGAACTCCTTCGAGCCCCGCTTCTCGATGTCGGTCACCCACGGCTGCGCGCGCAGCGTGGGCTCGAGCTGGTCGTAACCGACCGTCGCGTCGACCGCGGTCTCACCGAAGAACGAGAGGTCGAGCACGACCTTGACGGTGTCGGGGCGGCCGGACGTGCCTTGCACGTACGTCGCGTCGAGCATGCGGATCGAGAAGCGGCCGAACTTGTCCTTGTTCGCGTCGAACACGCCGAGCACGAGCGTCGAAGCCTGCAGCGCCGACTGCGGCATCGTGACCTCGCCGCTGGTGCCGAGCTGGTTCTCGAGCTTCTTCACTTCGCGGCCGAGCAGCATGTGCTCGAACTGCATCTGCTCGAGGTCGTTGCGTTCGGGATCGCCGTCCTGGTTCTGATCGTCGTACTTGTACTTCTTCAGGTAGTTGTCGAGGTCCGTCAGCGGCTGCGACAGGTTCCCCGCGTGACCCTTCGCCGGATCGCCGGCGAGGAAGTTCTCCGAGCTCGCGCGCCACGCCTTGACGTCGCGCTCGCGGCCGCGGAGCTGCATGAACTCGAACATGCAGAAGATGCCGGCGAGCGTCGCGAGCAAGAGAGCCGCGATCGCGAGCGGCAGCTCGACACGTTCGAGCGTGCCGGTGAACTTGAGCTCGTCGCGTCGCAGCGACGTCTGGAGCGACGGCCCGCCGAGCTGGCGCAGGGCGACACCGTACGCGACGACGAGCGCGGCGGCGCTCGCGGGCTGGCCGCTGTCTTCCTCGAAGACGTCGAGCTCGTACACCGGCACGTCCATCACGGTCGTGCCGACGAGCTCGGGCAACGGGTAACCGCAGACGTAGATCGCGCTGATCGTGTTGACCGTGCGCGCACCGGAGATCGTGCGGCCGAGCTCGCGCTTGATGCGCGAGACGACGTTGACCAGCCGGCGAGCTTCGGCCTCGGGATCGAGCGCGGTGGCGACGGCCTCGGGTTTGGCGGCGTCGCTGGCCGCGGCGTCCGGAGCCGGGGCCTCGGCGGGCTTCTCACCGAGCTTGTCTGCGGACTTGTCGGGCGCGGCTTTCTCGGCCTCGGGCGACGCGACGAACGCGCCGACGTGGATCGCGCGCATCGAGCGCACCTTGCCGCCGTCGACGACGACCACCGAAGTCGACGACTCGCCGACGTGCAAGAGGATCTGCGCATCGTCGACGTGGCAGACGTCGGCGCCGAACGCAGCGTTGACCATCGCGGTCGACTCGAGATCGGCTTCGAGCGGCTCGATCCCCGCCTTCGAGCACAAGTCGAGCACGCGCTTGAGGTCGGTCTTCGGAACCGCGGTGACCAGCAGGTTCGTCTCGTCACCGACCTGATCCATCGGGATGAAGTCGATGATCACGTCGCCGATGTCCCACTGCGGGAGCTGGCTCTCGACCTCGAACTTCAGGACCTCCTCGATCTTCTCCCGGTCGCTGAACGGCAGCTTGAGCGTGCGGAACGCCGCCATGCCGGCGTCGATCGCGATCGAGGTCGCGTCGAGCGGGATCGCGAGCTCCTTCGCCGCGTCGCGGAGCACCTGCGCCGCCGCGTCGAGCGGCTCGTCGCCCCCGGTGGGAAGCTCGCCGGTCTTGAAGGCCGCGATACGGTGCTTCTTCGGGCCGCCGTCCAGGACGACGATCTCGAAGCGCCGCGGGCCGATGCGAATGCCGCAGGTTCGTGCCATGGTCAGTGAGTCGGGTACAGCGTGGCCTGGGAGACCTCGTCGAAGGCCTGCCGCTGGCTCGCGGGCAGGACATCATCGCGAATCAGTTGCGCGTAGCGAAGCCCCACTTGCTCGAGTTCGCGCTGCATGTCGGCACCCGCCTTCGCCAGGTACCGGCGGCGGATCGCGTCGATGTCGCGGGCATAGGCGTCCATCGCTTGCGAGAGGTACGCGCGGCGTTCGCCGGAAAGGTCGAAGGTCTGGGCGACCAAGCGCTCGTAGTCCTCGAACGGACCCGGCGGGGTCGGCGGTGGCGCCAGGCGCCGTTCGATCACCAACCCGGCTGCGAGTCCGAGCGCGGAGCACGTCAGCGCGAGCACCCCGATCCAAAGGTGCAGGCGTCGCATCGGCTATTTCTGCTCCGTGCCGTGGCCGACCGGACGAGCGCGCGCCGCTTCTTTGGCATTGAGCTCCTCGAGCCCGCGCTTGACCTCTTCGAGCGTCGGCTCGGCGCGCTGATCGGCGCGCAAGCCGCTGGTCGCCGGCAGGGCCTGGAAGCGCAGCACGAGCGAGAGCACGAACAGCGCGACCGCGGCGATGGCGGTCAACCTCAGCACGAACGCGAACACCCGGCCGTCCTCGCGCTCACCGGACACTTCGGCGGGCGCGTCGACCTCGTCGAGCTCGCGCTCCTCGGTGGCGCGCGCGGCGTGACGCGCGGCAAAAGCCTGCTGAGCGACGCGCGCGGCGAAACCACGGGGCGCGATCTCGTCGGCCTCCGAGCGCACGAACCAACGCTTGAGCGTCTTGCCGTGTTGCGCCGAGTTGCGGCAGCCATGGCACTCGAGCAGGTGCTTGCGCAGCGGCGCGGCTTGCGCCTCGGACAGTTCGCCGTCGAGGTAGCTCCACACCAGGGGCAGCGCTTCGTTGCAGGTCATCGTCATGGTGTCCTCGCCTTGTGCTTTCGCGCGACCGCTCACAGGCCGTGCTCGAATTCGGGGTGCAGGTGCAGGAGCTTGTCGCGGAAGCGCGCACGAGCCCGGAACAGCCGCGATTCGACGGTGCCGATCGAGATGCCGAGGATGTCGGCGATCTCCTGGTACGGCAGCTCCTCGAACTCGCGCAGCACCAGGACCGTCCGGAAGATCTCCGGAAGCTCGGCCAGCACCTGATGCGTGATCTTCGCGATCTCCTCGCGCTCCAACCCGGCGTCGGGCGCCGGCGCGGCGCTGCTCGGACGCGAGCGGTCGAGGCCCTGCACAACCTCCAGGTCCTCGACCGCTTGCACCGGGCTCCGCCCATGGCGCTTCAGGAAATCGAGCGCCGTGTTGATCGCGATGCGAGCGAGCCACGTGTAGAGGCTCGACTGCCGTTCGAACGACCCGAGGTGCGTGAACGCCTTGAGGAAGGTGTCTTGGACGATGTCCTCGACCTCCGACGGGTTGCGCGTGTAGTGACGCGCCAAGGCGAACATGCGCCCTTGATAGCGTTCGACCAGGAGCTGGAAGGCGAGCTGGTTGCCCGCCAGGGACTCCTCGACGAGCCGCAGGTCTTCTTTCGGGGCCGTCTGCATCGCGTGGATCGCCATCGCAGGCCGTTCGACGCCTGCGGGTGGGGTTCTATTCCCGGCCCGAGCCGCTGGGAGGCGGAATGTCGAGGTCGGTCAGCAGGTGGCCGAGCTTGTCCCGCTTGGTGCGCAAGTACTTGGCATTGGCGCTGTTAGGCGCGGTCGACAGCGGCACCTGCGCGACGACGTCGATCCCGTAGCCGGCGAGCCCGGCGATCTTCTTCGGGTTGTTGGTGAGCAGCTTCATGTGCCGGACCCCGAGGTACCGGAGGATCTGGGCGCCGAGCCCGTACTCGCGCAGGTCGGCGGCGAAACCGAGCGCCTGGTTCGCCTCGACCGTGTCCAGCCCGGCGTCCTGGAGGCGGTAGGCCTTCAGCTTGTTCTCGAGCCCGATCCCGCGCCCTTCCTGACGCATGTAGACGAGGACGCCGCGCTTCTCCTGGCCGAGCATCTCCATCGCCTTCTCGAGCTGCGGCCCGCAGTCGCAGCGCAGCGAGTGGAACACGTCGCCGGTCAGGCACTCCGAGTGCACGCGGACCGCGACCGGCTCCTCGACCGCCGCGCGCGGCCCGTCGATCGACGGACCGGGCATCCCGAGCGTCAGCGCGACGTGCTGCTTGCCGTCGGTCGCCGAGCGGAACAGGTGCGCCATGAAAGTGCCGTAGCGGGTCGGCAGCGGCACGTCCATCTGGATGGGCTCGACCAAGCGCTCGTTCTGGCGCCGCCACGCGATCAGGTCGGCGATCGTGCAGATCTTCAGGCCGTGCTTCGCCGCGAAGACCTCGAGCTCGGGCATCCGAGCCATCGTCCCGTCCTCGTTCATGATCTCGCAGATCACGCCCGCCGGTCGGCGACCGCAGAGGCGCGCGAGGTCGACGATGCCCTCGGTCTGGCCGCCGCGGACGAGCACGCCGCCGTCGCGGGCGCGCAGCGGGAAGACGTGACCGGGCCGGGCGAGGTCGCTCGCCTTCGCGTTCGGGTCGACCGCGACCTTGATCGTGTGGGCGCGATCGGCGGCGCTGATGCCGGTGGTGACGCCCTCGGCGGCTTCGATCGAGACCGTGAAGCCGGTGCCGAGCTTCGACGTGTTCTTGGCGACCTGGGGCTCGAGCTCGAGCGTGTCGCAGATCTCGTTGGCGAGCGGCAGGCAGATCAGCCCGCGCGCCTCCTTCGCCATGAAGTTGATCGCCTCGGGGGTGACGAATTCGGCGAGCATCGCGAGGTCGCCCTCGTTCTCGCGCCCAGGGTCGTCGACCAGGACGACCATGTGACCGCGACGGAGCTCGTCCAGGATCTCGGGGATCGGGCTGATCGGCATGGGACCAAGTTAGCCGGGGGAGCGCGCCGCGAGTAGGGCGGCGGGCCGCGGCCGCGGAGAACGCCGATTCCACGCGGGCGGCCCCACGGACCGGCCGGTGCGGCTCGCCGCGGCGCATGGAGCCGGGCCGACGGATTCGACGCGCTCGGAGCCCCGACGTCGCTCCCGCAGGTCCACGAATTCGCGCCGGGGCCTTTCGTCGGGCGGAACCGGCGGCCGACGGACACTAGCATCGGCCCACGCCTGGCTCGCGCTCTCATGAAGAAGCTCCTCGTCGTCGTGCTGGTCGCAGGGCTCGCGCTCGCTGTGTTTCTCGTCACGCGGAGCGCGGTCCCCGAGGTGGCGTCGCTCGCGCCGGCCGGCGGCGCGGCGAACACGGCCGGCGACTCGACCGCTCTCGCGACGACCGAGCCGCGCGAACAACGCAGCGCGACCGACGTGGCGGCGACCTCGATGGATTCAGCGACGGCATCCGAGCTCGTCATCGAAGTCGTCGACGCGCCGTGCGTCGCGGTCGTCGTCGTCGACCGCTCCGGGCACGCGGCACGCGAAACCGCAGTGGCGCTGTTCGCGCCCGAGCTCGACGCCTGGCGCCTCGATCGAACCGTGCTCACCGACGAGGCGGGCCTCGCACTGTTCCAAGGGCTCGAGAGATGGCGTCACGAGCACGCAAAGCTTCGGGTCGGCTTGCCACTGGCCCGTTGCGAGCCTGAGTTCGTCGAGTTCACGCTCTCTGAGCTTCAATCCGAACCGTTGCGGCTCGTCGTCGAAGACTCCGCGACGCTCGAGGTGCGTGCGACCAACTCGAACGGCGAATTGCTCGGCGTGCCGCTGACACTCTGGCTCGCGACTGACCCGGACGCGTCGCTCGCGTGGCCATTCTCGCTCGCGTTCCACGAACGCGTTGAAATGACGAGTCAGGACGGTACCGCCACCTTCCGGCACGTCGGGGCAGCGCTCCCGTTCGTCGCCGACGCCGAACTCGAAGGCGCGCAGTTCGAGCGGCGTTGGATCGACGCGCCGAGTACCGTCGGTGACCTGGTGCGTGTCGACGTGCCGCTGGAACGTCTCGATGCGCTCTTCCGCGCGCAGCTCGTCGACGAACTCTCCAATCCCCTCGTCAACGCGAGTGGGATTGCGTACTTCCACCGCGACCAGTCCGCGGACCGAAACGGTCTCCTGCGCTTCGAGTCCGACGCGAACGGCCGAGTGCTCGCGTTCGTCCCGGTAGGGACGTGGAAGCCAAGTTCCGTAGCGGATGTCACGTTCGTCGGGCGGAGAGCGAACGAGCCCGGACGGCGAGTGCGCTGCCCGCTCCCGAAGCCGACGCGCAGCCCGACGCGCGTTTCGCGCGACGAGTACGACTTCGGCGTGCTGGTGTGCGTCGCGGACCCGTTCTTCTGCGCGGGTCGAGTGCTCGACACGCAAGGCCGGCCGGTCACCGACGCGATCGTGACGCTCAACCTGAACAAGGTGCCTACGCGGGCCGATCGCGACTTCCAGGAGGCCGTCGACGCCGAGGGCCGCTTCGTAATCGGCTGGACTGCGGATGCCGATGAGCTCTCGCTGATGGCGCATACCGGCTCGAATCGTCGGTCCGAGTGGGTGATCGCTGCTCGCGGCGCGCGAGATGTCGTGCTCACGCTGCCGGCCGCCGAAACGCTCGGGACGCTCGAAGGTCGCGTGATCCTGCCCGACGGCGTGACGATGGAGCACTTGGACCTCTCGATTGGACGCGTGCTCGAGGACGGCTCGCGCGCGGGCAGCAACTTCGCCAGCAGCTACACGGGCGCCTTTCGCGTGCAGGACACTCCCACCGGCGAGTACGCGGTGCGCGTAGAGTTTTCGAACTCGGCGGAGGTGCTCGCCGACGTTCGCGGAATTTTCGTGCGCGGCGGAGAGACGACGCAATCGGCGATCGACCTGCGAGATCGGGTCGCGTGCGTGCGCGTCGAGCTGGTCGACGAGCACGACGTGCCGCTCGTCGAGGGCTCGGTCTGCGCCAGCCGCAACGGTGTGGGACTCCGCGCGGCGGAAACGGGACCGGACGGTGTCGCGGTGTTGCCGCTCGACGTTCCGACGTGCGACGTCGTTGCGTCGGCGCCCGGCTTCCGTCCGCAGCGCGCGCTCGGTGTCTCGGGCCACGTGCGTCTGGTGCTTGCCCGAGGCTTCGTCGCACGACTGCGCGGTCCCCTGCTCGACTCGATCGCGAGTGACTACGACCTGCGACTCAACTTCTGGCTGCACGACGAGGTCCGCGACGCCTGCTTCCGACGTTCCGTGATGTGCTTGCTCGGCGCCGATGGACGCGGAACCTCGACATTCGGGGTCGCGGGTCTCTACGTACTCGGCGATGCGCGGCTCGTTCACCGGCTGACCGGTGCCGAGTTCGAACTCGGGCTGGACCCCTTCCCTACGGTCACGATTGCCGAGGACGACCTCGAACACGCCGTCGAGGTCCCTCACGCGGCGCTGCGAGCCGCGATCGACCGGGCGCTCGGCCGCTGAACCGTCCGCTCGCGCCAATTCACGTGCGTACCTACGATGCGGCAGTGAAGCGGCTGGTCCTGCTCGTGGTCATCGGCGCGGTCGCGGTGATGCTCTACCTCGCGCTCGGCAGCACACCCGAGGACGTCGCGCGGCTCGAGACGGCGAGAGAAAGCGCGGCGACTGATCCTGCGAGCGTCGCACTCGTCTCGAGCGACCCGCTCGGCGCGCGCAGCGAACGCACCGACGCCGCGTCGGACGCGTCGCCGACGCCGTCGAACGCCGAGCTCGTCATCGAGGTCGTCGACGCACGCACCGAGCAACCTGTGCCCGGCGCACGCGTCTTCGTCGAGCGCGAGGACGTCGACGCGGTCGAACGAAACGCCGCGGAAGAACGCCACGGGTACTTCGGTCCCCTGCTCGGGCCGGCGCTCGGCCGCGAGCTCTCGGCGGACAGAGAGGGGTGCGTGCGTGTCGGCGCCCCGACGTGCACGACGACCGTCTGGGCGAGCCACGGCGAGCTCCACGGCGAAGTCGACGTCCCCGCCGGCGCGACGCACGCGCGCGTCGAACTGGTCGCGCGGCGCGCCATCGAGGTCGCGGTGGTCGACCGACTCGGCGTGCCGGCCGCGGACGTGCGCGTCGCTCTCTGCAGGCTCCGCTTGGGCGCGTGGGAGGCGCACGCGAGCGCATCGACCGACGCGCACGGCCACGTCGAGCTCTACGGACTCGAGGAAGCCGCGTCGGACGAGACTGCGCCGTTGCGGATCGCGACGACGCTCGTCGGCTGCGAGCCCGAATTCGTCGAGTTCAATCGCGCGAACGCGCCGGCGGAGCCCGTACGGCTCGTCATCGCGGACACCGGCGTCGTCGAAGCAGTCACGACCGACGCTCGCGGCGAGCCGTTGCCGATCGCTGCGCGCTTGGATGTGTGGGTCGACGAGCGCGCGGTCTCGCCGATGCCTTTCGCCGTCGCGCTCCGCGATCGCCAGTTCGCCACCACGCGCGACGGGCGTGCTCGGTTCGAACGCATCGGCTTGGGGCTCTCGCTCCGTGTCGACGCGTACTTCGAGGGCTCGAGCTTCACCGACCGCATCGTCCCGGGCCCACGCGTCGCCGACGAGGTCGTGCATGTCGCCGTTCCGCTGGACGAAGCGCATCCGATCGTCCGCGCGCGGCTGGTGGCAACCGATGGCTCCGCGTTCGCAAATCGGCGTGTCCGCATTGGCGGCGTGAATCCGGAAGGCCAGCGACAAGAGCTCTTCGACGAATGTCGCACCGATGCCGACGGACGCCTGCGATTGTGCCAGTCGCTGAAGTGGTCGTTTCCAGAGCGGCTGCTCGAAGTGGACGTCGACGTGGTCGAGCCCGGGGCGCGCGTTGCTCGTGCGCGGACGACTTGGCCGGTGGCGCACGAGGTCCGTGACATCGTGCCGCGGCAAGAACATGACTTCGGCGAGCTCGTCTGCGTGACGGACCCGTTCTTCTGCTCCGGTCATGTCGTCGATGCGACAGAAGCGCCGTCCGACAGCGCGGAAGTCGGCGCACGATGGCGCGCCGTCGGCGGCGAAACCGCGTGGGCCGCGGTGACGCTCGCGAACTCGCGCGGCGAGTTCGAGCTAGGTGTTCCGGCCGAGATCGGCGAGATCGAGGTGACGGCGGTCGCACGCGAGTCGAACGCGCTGGCCCCATTTCAAACCGTGACGCGAGGCGCGAAAAACGTCGTGCTCACACTTCCGGCCGAGATCCAGAGCTGCACGCTCCGCGGTCACTTCGTGTGGCCGGAAGGGCTCGGTTCCAGCGACATCCAGCTCGCGATCGACCCCGCGGATGGCAGACAGCGCCACTGGGCGAACTGGGACGAAGGCGAGAACGGTCCGTTCGAAGCCTACGTCGCGATCGCCGGGCGGTCGGCCCTCGTGGTGCTCTTCGAGGACGAGGAAGTCGCGCGCGTCGAGGGCATCGAGTTGCGCGGAGGCGAGATCACCGAGATCGCGCCGATCGATCTGCGCGAGCGCATCCATGCGTTGCGCTTCGAGGTGGTCGACGAGCGCGGCGCGCCGCTCGGAGACGGAACGGTTTGCGAGCTGCACGGCGACGAGTATGTGAACCACGTGTCGGTCTCCGCCGACGGGCGCGCGGTGTTGCCGTCGCTCGGCACGACGATCGACGTCGTCGCCTCTGCGCCGGGGCGGAGCTCGCGGGTCTTCCGCGGCGTCGCGAGTGGCGCGAAGCTCGAGCTCGGGCCCGGCGCGACCGCTCGGATCCGTGCGCCGTCGCTCGGCGACGCGGGCGCCGAGTTCGCGCTCGCCGTCGAGCTCGCCTATTGCGACGACGACCTCGCGCTCGCGTTCAGCGACGACCTCGCCGTCGTCTTCGCCGAGCACGACCTGGCCGCGGTCGCCGCGCCCGGGCTCGGCGACTACTGCGTCCGGTCCGCGCTGCTGGTGCACCGCAAGTCCGGCGCGCGGTTCGAGCTCGATTTCCGGTCCGACGACCAACCGATCGTCACGTTGGTCGCGGCGCCCGCCGAGAGCGCGCTCTCGCTGCCCGCCGACGCGCTGACGGCCGCCCTCGCGCGCGCGACCAAGCAGTAGCACGTCTCCGGCGATCCCGCGCGTTATCCTGCGCGCCACGAACAGCCATGAACGCCTCCTCGATCGCTCTGTCGTCGTGCTTCGTCCTCTTCGCGGCGAGCGCTTGCTCGACGCCCAAGTCCGAGCCCGCGCGCTCGACGTCGTCGCCGAGCGCACCGGGCGAACGAGCCGCGCCGAACGCTCCGGGCAAGCGAGCCGAGCCCGCGCAGCCCGGCGCCGTCGCCGCGCCGGAGGTGCCGGTCGAGCAAGCGCTCGGTGAGCTCGCGATCCTCGAGGACGCGCGCCATCCTTCGGTCGCCCAGTTCGCGACGCACGGCTCGGCGCTCGTGCGCGCGCGCGCCGCTCGGGCGCTCGGGCGGGTGCTCGACGCCTCCGCGGAGCCGCTCGCGAAGCTGCTCGACGACGCCGACGCGTCCGTGCGCGCCGAGGCCGCCTTCGCGCTCGGCATGCGCGGCGACCCGCGCTTCGCCGATGCTCTGCTCGCTCGCTCCAACGCGGCGCGCGAGAGCGACGTGAACGTCCGCGTGCGCGCCGTCGAGGCCGCGTCGAAGCTGCCGACGCCGGAGAAGCGAGCGGCGTTGCTCGCCGCGCTCGCCGACGCCGATCCGCGCGTGCGGATCGAGGCCGTCCAAGGGCCGTCGCGTTGGCCGACCACCGAGAAGGGCGCGCTCGACGTCGATCGCGCGTTGATCGCGCAGCTCGAGAAGGAGACCGACGCGAACGTCATCACGTACGCGCTCTTCGCGCTCGAACGGCGCAAGAGCCCCGACGCCGTGTCGGCGTTCATGCGCTTCGCGACCGCGCAGGATCCGCGTCACCGCATCTACTCGGTGCGCGGGCTGGTCGCGCTCTTGAACTCGCAGTCGCTCGGGATGCTCGACGCGACCGCCGCCAGTGCCGCGTTGCTCGCGCGCACCGACGACCACGATTGGCGCGTCGCGTGCGAGGCGGTTCCGGTGTTCAAGACGTCGGTCGACGAGGAGCACGTACCCGCGTACTCGCTCGGCCACGAAAGCGCGAACGTGCGCTACTCGACGTGGCGTGTCGTCGGCGACTGGATCCCGAACACGCGCGATCAGATGACGATCCTGGGCGCGTCGGGCTGGATCCTGCACGAGGGTTCCGGCGCGCTGGTCGACTACGAGAGCTCACCGTTCGTCTGGGCGGCCGGCCGCGAGGCCCAACTGCGCATCTACGCGCGCTTGCTGACCGATCCGGAGGCCGGCGTGCCGGCGGAGGTGCCGTTCGAGTCGCTGCTGACGACGCAACCGCTGCCCGAGGACGACGTCGTCGCGCTCGCCGGCATCGCGCGCGGGCTCGAAGCGGCGCCCGCGGCGCTCTTCGATCGCGTCATCCAGCCCTACCTGCGCCACCGCGATCCGCGCGTCGCGAGCGCGGCGATCGAATCGGTCGCGAAGCACCTCCGGCCCGATCATCGTCAGACGCTGCACGAGCTCCTCTACAGCCCCGACAACGCCTTGCGGCTCGCCGCGCTCGGCACGCTCGACACCAAGCCCGAAGCGAGCGATCTCGAGCACGTCGCGGCCTCGTTCGCGTCCGCGGTCGGCGACATCTCACCCGAGGTGCGCTTCAACGCGCTGCGGCTCGCGGCGAAGATCGGCGGCGCGGGCGCGATCGAGCTGCTCACCGGAGCTCTCGACGCCCCGGAGCCGTTCGTGCGAACGGTCGCGAGGCAGGAACTGCAGAAGCTCGCGCCCGCCGAGCTCGCGAAACACGACGCCGACCCGTCGAAGCGCGCGCCGAGCCATCCGGTGCGCGCGATCGACTTGCCTGCGCGGCCGCGTCCTCCGATCGTCGAGGTGCACACCAAGCGCGGCGTGATGCGTTTCGAGCTCTTCCCCGACGAAGCGCCGTTCCACGTCCACAACTTCCTGACGCTCGCCGCGCGCGGATACTACGACGGGCTCGGCTTCCACCGCGTCGTGCCGGACTTCGTGATCCAGGGCGGCGACTATCGCGGCGACGGCAATGGCGGAACGACGTTCCGGATCGCGGAGGACGTGCGCGCGCTCTACGCGAAGGGAGAACTCGTCCCGCAGGACTCGCTGCGCCACGAGATCGGTCCGCGCAAGTACGTCCGCGGTTCGCTCGGCATGCCGCGCAACGAGGACCTCGAGTCCGGCGGCAGCCAGTTCTTCGTCACCCACCGCGAGACGCCCCACCTCGACGGCCGGTACACGATCTTCGGCGAGCTCCGCGACGGCTTCGAAGCGCTCGATCGGATCGAGGTCGGCGACGTGATCGAGAAGGTGACCGTCGTCGACGACGGTCGCTGAGCGGACACGTTTTCCACACGCGGTGGACAACCGCTGTGGAGAGCCCGGCAGCCCGGTGGAAAACGGGTGGAGAGCCGCCCATCGGCGGCGCTAAGGCTTTATCGGGTGCTCGGTTGCGTGTGGACGGGTTGTCCACACCGATTTGAAACTCCCTAGAGAAGCCCAGATTTGCGGGGCGGTCTCATCGGTACCGCGGCTCGCCGCCGATAGGGACCACGCCGCGCGCGACGCGCCTCGCTGTGGGGACGAGACGCGGGCGGCGATTCCCCCCTTTCGGCCGGAACGCGATGAAGCGCTATCTGCTCCCGGCCGGGCTCGCCTTCGTGGGTTGGCTCGGCCTGCAAGAGACCCAGAGCCTGCGGCGACAGCTCGACGAGCTCGCTCGGGCGCCGCGAGCGGATCCCGCGGAGGTCGACGCGCTCGAGCACGAGCTCCGGCAGGTCGGGACCGAGCTCGCCGACGCCAAGTCGCGCATCGAGCGCGATCAGGCGAAGGTCGAGCTCGCGCGCCGCGTGCTCGCGCTCGAAGCGAAGCTCTCCGACGCCGACTGCCGACTCGACGCGCAGGGTTCGCGATTGTCGACGTGGGAAGACCAGTGGACCGACCTCGAGCCGGAGCTCGACTCGCGCCTCGCCGAGCTCAAGGTCGGACTCGAGGAACGTTGGCGCTCGCTCGACGAGCTGACGACCAACACGGCACGCGTCGCGAGCGAGGATCGCGCGCGACTCGAGCGCCTCGACATGCGCCTCAAGTCCGAACCCGATCGCGGACGGATGTGGGACGAGCTCGTCGGTCCCGTCGTGCAGCTCGCCGGCGACAGCACCGTCGGCAGCGGCGTGTTGCTCGAGTCGCGACGTCTCGGCGAGACGTCGAAGTGGCGCACGCACCTCCTCACCGCGTGGCACGTCGTGCGCGACATCTACGGCTCGCCCGATCGGACCGACGAGCCGGTGCCCGTGAAGATCTACCTGCGCGACGGCGCGCTGCGCCATGAGACCGCGAAGCTGATCGCTCACGACGTCGAGCTCGACGTCGCGCTGCTCGTGCTCGAATGCGACGAGCCGGTGCCGTGCGGCGCGAAGCTCGCGACGCGCCAGCGTCTGCTCGACGCGCGCATCTTCGACGGCATCTACGCGGTCGGCTGCCCGCTCGGCAACGATCCGATCCCGACGCGCGGCGAAGTCGCGGCGACCGAGCACGTCGTCGAGGGTACGCGCTACTGGATGGTCAGCGCTCCGACGTACATCGGCAACTCCGGCGGCGGCATCTTCGACGCCGAGTCGCACGAGCTGCTCGCGATCTTCTCGAAGATCTACACGCACGGCTCGCTGCGCTCGACGATCGTGCCGCACATGGGCCTCGCGACGCCGCTGCTCTCCGTCTACGACTGGCTCGAGAAGGAAGGCCTCGCGAGCGCGCCGGCTGCCTCCGATGCGGAGCGCGTGCAGAGTTCGGTCGCCGCGGCGTCCGCGCAGCACTGACTAGCGCGCGAGCCCGCCGTGCTCGTCCCGCGCGGCGTCCTCGGTCGCCGTTCGGTGCTCGAGCGCGCGAAGCAACTCCGGCGCGAGCGTCTTCGCGACCAGCGCGTGGCCGTCGAGATCGAGATGCAGCTCGGACCAGAAGCAACGCTGCTCGGCGACGGACAGCACCGGGCGCAGATCGACCACCGTCGCGCCGCGCTCGCGCGCCGACGCGAGCAGTCCGTCGACCAAGTCGGCGATCCGTCGCTCGTCTTCGTCGGCGAGCCCCAATTCGTCTCGCAGACGCGCTCGGAGGTCGCGCCACGGCGCCCTGGTGAGTTCCAACGGCGTCGGCAGGTAGACCGCGATCCAAGGGATCCCACGCTCCGCGCACGTAGCCGCGATCTCGTCGCACGCCGCGCGCGCTGCGGCCGCCGCGAACGCCGCTTCGTCCGGGTGGGCGCGGAAGTAGAGCCACTGGTTCACACCTTGTGAGAACGCGCTCTTCGCGGCGGCGTGTGCGCGCGCGAGCAATGCGTCGTAACCCGACGGCGAAGGCGGTTGCGGTTCGCGACGCAGCACGTGCTCGAGCCGCACGGCTTCCACGAAGTCGTTGCCGCCGTAGAACACCGTGACGAACACCGCGGGGGCGCGGTCGAGGTGTCGGCGCAGCACGCCGACGTAGTTCTGGAACGTGTAACCGCTCAATCCAGTGTCGTAGACCTCGATCCTCGGACGTCCCGCGGTCGCGAGCTCCGCCTCGAGCCGCGTGCAGAACGTGTCGGCGTTGTCGCACATCCCTTCGGTCTGGGAGTCGCCGGCGACCAGTACGAACGCGTCGAGCTCGCGTGCTCCGAGCTCGTGATCCTCGCGGGCGCCGTCCGAGTTCGTGGCGCTCGTCCACGTGCCGCGCGGATGCTCGGGCCACGCATACGGCTCGTTGCGGTTCGGCGCCGCACGGTAGAAGCAGTCCGGGTCGTACACGAACGTGCCCGCGCCGAGCAACGTCGCGCGCAACGCGGGAACCAACGCCGCGACCTCGGCCTCGGTCAGCGTGCGCTCGCCGGCACGCCGCTCGTCGGAGGGATCGAGCTCGAGCCCGCGCGGCTCGAGCTCCCGCAGAGTCGTCACCAGGGCGGTCTGAACCCTTCGATCGAACAGTTCCGAAGACGTGCGCTCCCGTGCGCCGCGCCACGTGACGAAGGCAACGGCGACCACGCCCGCGAACGCGAGACCGAGCCCGACTGCGAGCGCCCGTCGGCGATACACTGCTTCGCGAACCGGCGGCACCGCAGGAATGTATAGGGCCGTACCCGGGACCGCCATCGATGCCCGCCGCGCTGAAACACGCACTCGTCTGCCTCGGGCTCGCGCTCGACGTGATCGGCGCGAGCTGCGCACCGTCCGAACGCGCGGTCGACGACTACGACACGGGCTGGCGCGGTGAGCTCGTCGACGGTGTCGCGCACGGTCGCTGGACCTGGCGGTCGCCGAACGACGGCGCGTCCGCGCGCGGCACGTTCGAGCGCGGCGAGAAGACCGGCGAGTGGCTGACGACGTGGCCCGACGGCACGCTGCGCTCGGTGTCGCACTGGCTCGCGGATCGCGAGGAGGGCGAATGGATCGAGCGGCATGCGAACGGCGTGCTCTCGGTCGAAGGCCGCCACGCCGAGGGCCGGCGCGAAGGCACCTGGCGCGCCTGGCGAGCCGACGGAAGCCCGCGTCTCGAGCTCGAGTTCCGCGGCGGGCTCCGGCACGGCACGGCGCGGGGGTTCGACGACGCCGGTTGCGTGCAGGTCGAAGGTCGCTTCGTCGACGATCTCCGCGACGGGGAGTGGCGCACGTTCCACCCGAACGGGCGCGTGCGCAACGCGCTCACGTTCGCTCTCGGCACCCGAACGGGGACCGAGAGCGAGTGGTTCGAATCCGGCGCGCGTTTGCTGGAGCGCGACTGGCTCGCGGATCGCCTCGACGGCCCCGCGCGGCAATGGCACGCCTCCGGAGCGCTGCGGAGCGAAGGCCGGTTCGCCGCCGGCCGCAAGGAAGGTGCGTGGACGAGCTGGTACGCCGACGGCGCGCTCGAAAGCCGGCGCAACTACGTCGCCGACGCGCTCGACGGCCCGTGCGAGATCTTCCATTCGAACGGCGCGCCGGCGCGGCACTCGACGTTCCGCGCGGGAGTGCTGCACGGCGCGTTCGAGAGTTGGTATCCGACCGGCGTTCCGAAGGCGTGCGGCGCGTACGTCGACGGGCTCGCCGAAGGAGCTTGGGCGCACACGCGACCCGACGGTACGCCGGATCCGGAGCTCAGCGGGAACTACTCGCGCGGCGTGCGCGTCGGCGACTGACGAGCCGTCAGATCTTGCCCGCGAGCACGATCTTCTCCTGCGCGGAGACGACCACGCCGCCGGGCTTCTCGACGGTCACCGCGAAGAGCGTCGGCTTCGCGACGAAGAGCTTCGCGTCGATCGGGACGATCAGCTCGCCGTCCGCGCCGACGTCGAACACGCCGCCGTCGACAGGGTGCTTCTGCGTCTCGTCGAAGATCCAGAGCTGGTATTGCTCGCGCGTCGGATCGTTCGCGGCGAGCCCACGGATGCGCATGAAGCCGCGCTGGCCGTTCGGATCCCAGACGACGTCGCCTTCGGCGCCCTTCGCGAAGTCGGTGCCGCTCCACGGCACGCGCAGCACACCTGCCTGCGCGAGCAGCGCTTCGCGTTCGGACTCCGCCGACGGCGACGAGCTCGTCAAGCGCGGCCACCAACCCGCCAACGCGATCAGCAGGCCCGCGGCGACCGCGACCAAGCTCGGCATCAGGCGCAAGCGGCGCTCGGGAACCGACGGGAGCTTCGGAATCGGCGCGGCGGCGGGTTTCGCGATCGACGGCGCGGGCGCGGCCGCCGGTTTCATGGTCGAGGGCGCCGGCTTCTCGCCGTGCGGCGCGCTCGCAGCAGCGCCCGAATTCGCGGCGAAGTGCGCCTGGGCGTCGGCCTGGAGCTTCCTCGCGAGCGCGGCGGGCAAAGGCGCGAGCTGCTTCTCGACGCTCGCGAGCTCGACCGCGGCGACCGCGAGCTCGTCGGCCTCGAGATCGATGCCCGCGTGCTCCGCGAGCAACGCGGTGAACTCCGCGCATTCCGCGGCGGTGAGACCTCCGAGGGCGCGCGCGGCGCGCAGCTCCTCGAAGCGGTCCTGATCGAAGCGGCGGGCGCTCATGACGTCACCTCGCTGGCGCGCGCGGCGCTGCCGAAGCCGAGCAAGTCGCGAAGGCGCTCGAGCCCGCGCCTCGCGTGGGTCTTGACCGTCCCGAGCGGCAAGCCGGTGCGGTTCGCGATCTCGGAGTGCGACAGGCCTTCGTAGATCGACAGCTCGAGCACGCGTTTCTGTTCCGGCCGGAGCTCGCCGAGCGCCGTCCTGGCGCGCTGCGCGTCGTCGCAGACCGCGGATTGCTCGGTGTGGTCGGGCGACGCCGGCGCGCGGGTCTCGTCGATCTCCTCGACTCCGCCGTGCTTGTCGGCGCGACGGCGCATGTCGATCAGTCGGCGGCGCGCGATCATGGCCACGAAGGTCGCCTCGTTGCAGCGCGTCGCATCGAAGCGCGGCGCGACTTGCCAGAGCTGGAGGAAGGTTTCCTGGACCGCATCCTCGATCGCGTGCGCGTCTTTCGCGAAGCGGCGAGCGAGCGAGTACACGAGAGGGCCGTAGCGCTCGATGCATTCCTGCACCGCGCCGGACTCGCCTTTCGCGATTCGTTCGAGGATCGAGCTCACCAAGGAACCGGGGGCTACTCGCCGGGCGGAAGACCATCGTCCCGCCGCCGCCCGGCGCGGCGGCGGGAACGAACAGGAGGCTACTGGACGACGATGACCGTGTCGATCACGTGGATCACGCCGTTTCGGGCTTCGATGTCGGCTTTCGCGACGCGCGCTCCGGCGAGCGAGACGCCGGCGGCCGACGAGCGGACCGCGAGATGGGCGCCGCCGAGCGTCTCGACGCGCTCGAGCGCGACGACCTGATCGGCGTAGACGCGCCCGGCGACGACGTGGTTCTGGAGCAGCGCGACGAGCTTCTCCCGGTTCTCCGGGAGCACCAGCGACTCGACTGTGCCCTTCGGCAGCTTGGCGAAGGCTTCGTCGCTCGGCGCGAGCACCGTGAACGGCCCAGCGCCGTTGAGGACCTTGCGCAGATCGGCCGCGTCGAGCGCCGCGAGCAGCGTCTTGAACGAGCCCGCGTGCTCCGCGACCTCGACGACCGTCTGCGTGCTCGGCAACAGCACGGAATCGAGCACGTGGATCACTCCGTTCGAGCACAGCACGTCGGCCTTGACCACGCGCGCGCCGTCGATGCGCACTTCGCCTTCCGTGGCGGACACGTCGACGCGTTGGCCGCCGACGGTGGTCGCGCTGCGCAGCTTGACGACGTCCGCCGCGGTCACGTTGCCGGGCACGACGTGGTAGAGCAGGATCGCGGTGAGCTTCGCCTTGTTCGCGGGTTTCAGCAGCTCTTCGAGCGTGCCCTTCGGCAGCTTCGCGAACGCCTCGTCGCTCGGCGCGAAGACGGTGAACGGGCCCTTGCCCTTCAGCGTCGCGACGAGATCGGTCGCTTGCAGCGCGGCGGCGAGCGTCTTGAAAGAGCCCGCGGCGAGCGCGGTGTCGACGAGGTCCGACTGAGCGGACGCGGTCATCGCGCACTTCGACGCGCGCGTGCCGTCCGCCGACGACGTCGGTGCGGTCGGGGCCGGGGCGGCGACGAGCGCGCCGGTGAGGGCGAGCAGGGAGAAAGCGGAGAGGGTCGGTTTCATGGTTCTTCTCGATCGTTGGGTGCTTGGCTTCGTTCGTTCCCCCGGTGTTTCGCAGCGCCGCGGCGAGCGGATTCGCGCTTTTTCGAGCGCTATCGCCGGCGCGCGGTCGGCCCGCGGTGAATCGCTCGCGCCCGGACGGCCCGCGCTCGCGCGCGGCGTCGCGAACGCGTGGCCGACGCACTCGGGATCGGTGCGAACGGTTCGATCGGAACGGTTCGATCCGTTAGAAGGTGCGCTGTTTCCATGCAGGCAGTCCACGAGGTCGAGCTCGCGAAGGCGCGCACCGTGACGGAGCGGCCGCGCGGATGAAGCTCGCGTCCGCCGTCGCCGTCTTCCTCGGCGCGTTCCTGCTATTCCAGGTCCAACCGGTGATCGCGAAGGCGATCCTGCCGTGGTTCGGCGGAGCGCCGGCGGTTTGGACGACGTGCATGCTGTTCTTCCAAGCGGCGCTGCTCGCGGGCTACGCGTACGCGCACGCGTCGACGGCGAAGCTCGCGCCGCGGCGCCAGGTCGTGCTGCACGTGCTCGCGCTGGTCGCGGCGCTCGCGACGCTGCCGATCCTGCCGGACGCGGCGAGCCGGCCCGGCGACTCGAGCTCGCCGGCGCTCGCGATCGTCGCGGTGCTCGCGAGCACGATCGCGCTGCCGTACTTCGTGCTCGCCGGTTCCGGGCCGCTGCTGCAGTCCTGGTTCGCACGAGCGAACCCTGGCACGTCGCCGTATCGGTTGTACGCGTTGTCGAACGCGGGCTCGCTGCTCGGTCTCGTCAGCTACCCGTTCGCGATCGAGCCGTGGCTCTCGACACGAGCGCAAGCGTGGCTCTGGTCCGGCGCGTTCGGCGCGTTCGCGGTGGTGTGCGCGCTCGCGGCGCGCGGCGCGTGGAGTTCGGTCGACGTCGTCGCCGAGCGCGGGAGCGCTGGGCCCGCGCCGAGCCGGAAGCAGCGCAGCCTGTGGCTCGCGCTGTCGGCGACCGCATCCGCGCTGTTGCTCGCGGTCACCAATCAGATGTGCCAAGAGGTCGCGGTCGTGCCGCTGCTCTGGGTGCTGCCGCTCGCTCTCTACCTTCTGACGTTCGTGCTCTGCTTCGAGAGCGAGCGCTGGTACTCGCGCTCGTGGAACCTGCCGGTGCTGATCCTCTCGCTGACCGTGCTGACGCAAGCGGCGGCGCTGGGCGCGAAAGTCGGCATCTGGTACGGCGTGCCGATCTTCTCACTCGGGCTCTTCGTGTGCTGCATGTTCTGCCACGGCGAGCTCGCGGCGCGTCGGCCGAGCGCGGAGCACCTGACGAGCTTCTACCTGACGCTCGCGACCGGCGGCGTGCTCGGCGGCGCGTTCGTCGCGGTGGTCGCGCCTCGGCTCTTCAGCGGCTTCGACGAGCTCTACCTCGCGTTGCTCGCGTGCGGCGTGCTCGCGCTCGCGTTCGTGTACGAGCCGCGCGCGCAGAGGCTCGCGAATCGAAGGCTCTGGCATCCGACGTTGCCCGCGCTGATCGCCGTGGTGCTGATCATCGGTGCGGTGTTCACGCTGCGGATGCTCGCGCGCTCGCAAGCGGGCTCGATCGAGACGCGCAACTTCTTCGGCATCCTGCGCGTCCAGGAGCTGCCCGCGCCCGACGGCAGCGGCGCGATGCGCTACCTGACGCACGGCGGCACGCGACACGGCCAGCAGTACCAAGACGACGCGCGCCGGCGCGAGCCGACGACGTACTACGGCAAGCCGAGCGGCATCGGCGTGCTGCTCGGCGAGCTCGCGAGCGCGCCGCCGCTGCACGTCGGCCTGGTCGGGCTCGGCGCGGGCGTGATCGCGGCCTTCGGGCGGCCGGGCGACGTCTACCGCTACTACGAGATCAATCCATCGGTGGTCGCGATCGCGCAGCGCGACTTCACGTTCCTCGCCGATTCGAGCGCGACGATCGAGTTGGTCGACGGTGACGCGCGCCTCGCGCTCGCGCGCGAGACCGATCGACGCTTCGACGTGCTCGTGCTCGACGCGTTCTCGAGCGACGCGATCCCGCTGCACTTGCTGACGGTGCAAGCGTTCGAGCTCTACCTCGCGCGCCTGGCGCCGGATGGCGTGCTCGCGCTGCACTTGACGTCGCGGCATCTCGACCTCGGCCCGGTGGTCGCGGGCATCGCGGGCGAGCTCGGGCTCGCGACGCTCGAGATCGCGACGCCCGCGGACGACGAGCACGCGCTGCTCGACGCACGCTGGATCCTGGTCGCGCGCGAACGCGAGCGCCTCGCCCGCCCGCGACTCGCCGCGGCCGGCAACGCACTCGACCTCGGCGACGAACGCCCGCGGGTCTTCACCGACGACTACAGCAATCTGTTCGCGGTGCTGAAGTAGCGCCACGCGTCGCGCATCCGCGCACGCTCGCTCGCAAACGACCGCTCGTGAGCGAAGTCGACGCGACGCGAGCACCGCCGAGCACGCGACGCGTCCACGTTTCGGACGCAACGCTGTCACTGTGCGACGCGCAGTACGCTCAGCGACTAGCAGCGCGGCATGGTCCGCTTCGTGCATCCTGGAGACGGCGGGATCGGACACCTCGGTGTCGAAAGGCAAACCATGACGCTCTCATCACTGTTCTGCGCACTCGCATTCACCGTTCCGCAAGGCGGAACGCCCCCGAGCTATCGAGTCGACTTCCTCGGCGACGGTTCGTCCGCGAGCGCGCTGAACGAAGCCGGCGTCGTCGTCGGTTGGGTGACGCTCGCGAGCGGCGTGAATCGAGCGGCGGTCTCGTACGACGGCGAACCGCTCGCGACGAACCTGCTGCCGCTGCCGCCGGGTTTCACGAGCTCGCAGGCCTACGACGTCAACGAGTCCGGGTTGATCGTCGGCGTCGTCAGCCCGACGACGCTCGCGACGCTCCAACCGCACGCCGCGGCGTGGTTCCCGTCGACGTCGGGCTACACCGTGCAAGTGCTCGGCGAGCCTGCCGGAGATCTCTACTCGAACGCGACCGGCGTCAACGACCTCGGCGACATCGTCGGCTCGTCGGGTACGACGCCGTGGTCGTACTGGGTGCACGGCGTGCACTTCAGCGCGAGCGGTCCGGTGGTGCTGCCGGGCTTCGACAGCGCGGTCGACGTCAACGACAACCGCAACGTGCTCAGCAGCCGCGGCGAGCTCTTCGACCTCGACACGCAAGTGATGCAGACGATTCCCCTGCCCCCCGGCAACTGGATGGGTTTCGGCGGCGCGGCGTTGAACGAGCTCGACGCGTTCTGCGGCTACATCCAAGGCTTCTCGTCGACGTGCGCGAGCTTCCCGATCCGCTGGATGCCGAGCGTCGGCTGGACGTTCGTCGGCGGTTGCGCGCAAACGACCTCGGCGACGGCGATCAACGATCTCGGTGACGTGCTGCAGTACGTCTATCAGACCAACGCTCGCGTGCAGTTCGAAGGGATCGGTCAGTTCACGATCGGCGAGCTGATCGATCCGTCACAAGGCAACTGGTACGTGCAGTACTGGGGCGCGTCGGACATCAACAATTCGCGACAGATGCTCTGCGGCGTCAGGGATGCGACGCTGACCCTGTCCGGCGCAGCGCGCCTCACCGACATGAACGTGTGCGGCTCGTCGACGGTCGCGATGTACTGCACGCCGAAGACGAGTTCGTCGGGCTGCGTCCCGTCGATCACGACCAGCGGCGAGCCGTCGGCGAGCACCGGCAGCGGCTTCCACGTCAGCGCGTCGCAGGTCGAGACCGCGAAGCTCGGCCTCTTCTTCTACGGCACCCACGGTCGCCTCGCGTCGCCGTTCCAAGGCGGGTTCCTGTGCGTGAAGGCGCCGTTGAAGCGCTTGTCTCCGCAGAGCTCGGGCGGCAGCGGCGCGTGCGCCGGCGCGCTCGACTACGACTTCAACGCGTGGATCGCGACCGGGCTCGATCCGGCGCTCGTCGGCGGCGCGACCGTCGACGGCCAGTTCTGGTTCCGCGACCCGAGCTCGCCGAGCACCACCGGTCTCTCCGGCGGCGTCGAGTTCGTGCTCTGCAACTGACTCGAGCGCTGCGTCGGGAGCGTACGCACAGCGCCCGGCTCGACGCGGCCGGGCGCTCGTGTTTCGATCCGTGCATGGCGATCGGACGGCGCGATGCTCGAAAGCAGCCGACGTGTTGTCCGCGTTGCGGCAGCAATGAGCTCGTGCCCAGCGTGTACGGGGTGCCGACGCCGGAGCTCGGCGAGAGCGCGCGCCACGGCGAAGTCGCGCTCGGCGGTCGTTGCGTCGACGATTCGTCGCCCGAGTCTTGCTGCGAGCGCTGCGAGCACGCGTGGTCGCTCGACGATGCCTCACCGCCGAGGCCCGCTCGCGAGACGTGACCGATGACTCGCTCGCACTCGAAGCTGCTCGGTGCGGCCCTGGTGATCGCCGTCGGTTGGCTGCTCTTCGTGTGGCTCGGAAGCCGCACGCAGAGCGACGACGCGACGGCGACCAACGCGGCAACGCACGCGAATGAAGCCGAGCTCGCGTCGCCTGTCGGCGTCGAGCCGGAGCGCGTCCGCGATGCCGTCGTGCCGCCGGAAGCGCCGCGCGAACGACCGATCGCTCGCCTCGAAGTCCGCCCGCTGCCGCTGCATGCAAGCGGTCAGACGAGTTGAACCATCCGCCGCGTGCTCCCGGGGTGCGTGGGAGCCGAAGTGCGTCTATTCGCCGTCCGACGACGAACGCGGCCACGGCGCAGACGACGAATCGCGCGCGTCAGCGATCGCGCTGACCGTCGAGCCCGGCACCGAAACGCGCGAGACGTTGCCCGGCCGCTGAGCAACCGCGTGACCGCCGAGCGCTCGCGGAAACGATCCAGACTCGCGCTCCCTACTTCGAAGCGAGGTATCGAGTTCCCTTCCGCACCCCTGTGGACTGAAGTGGCTTCCCTGCACCGACAAGTGGGTGCACGACTACCTTCGCCACATCAACCGACACGCCCAAGAGCTTCGCGACGTCGGAGATCTTGAGCCCCTGATCCGTTTCACGGACCAATTGAACGGCGCGATCCCGAAGCGTCGTCAGTTGCTCCTCCACATCGTGAGTCAACTGGATAGGGAACTCCTGCGAGAGGATCTTCTCGATCGACTGCTGCAGCTCGGCGAACGACTGATACTGCAGCCGATCGAGTCCGCGGAGATCCGCCGGTACGTCATTCACGCTGTGCTTGGTTAGGTTGGAGATTATGTAGGCCTTCTCGTTCATGCCGTACGCCAGGCCCAGCTCCAGTGTCACGTTGGCGTTCCAGCCAGAGATGTCGTAGATCCCGAAACGAGAGGACCGAATGTGGTCTGCGATCTTCTGCAGGATGTGAAGCGTCGTGATCTTCTCGTCGGCGAAGACGAACTGCACATTGAAGGCCTTCGCAAGCTCCTTGAAGGGTCTTCGATAGTCAGTCTGATCGAAGACCGTGTATGGATACGCTACGAACACTTGCCTGGAGTTTCGCCTCGGGTTGGGCAAGCCAGTCGCAACAACGGACTGCGGAGATACGTCTGTCGTCGACACTTCACGCCTTCCTGATGATGGTGGCACTTTGGATGCTGAGACTGTCCACGCGGCAGGCGAGCTCCATCCTACCTCAGTGCCGGAAGTGGCGGACGGCGGTGAACACCATCGGCACGCCGTGCTTGTCGCACGCGGCGATCACTTCGTCGTCGCGCACCGAGCCGCCCGGTTGCAGGATCGCGCGCACGCCGGCCGCAATCGCGTTCTCGACGCCGTCGGGGAACGGGAAGAACGCGTCGGAGGCGAGCACCGCGCCCTTCGCGCGCTCGCCCGCCTTGCGCGCGGCGATGTGCACGGCATCGACGCGGCTCATCTGACCGGCGCCGACGCCGACCGCTTCCTTGCCTTGCACGAAGACGATCGCGTTCGACTTGACGTGCTTGCCGATCTTGACGGCGAAGGCGAGCGATTCGAGCTGCTCGGCGGTCGGCTGCGCCTTGGTGACGACCTTCATCACGTCGCGGCCTTCCGCGGCGAGGTCGCGGTCCTGCAGCAAGAATCCGCCGACGATCTTCTTCACCTCGAGCTCGCGCGCGTCGCGCGACGCCGAGCCGAACGGCTTCGAGACCAACAGCCGCACGCTCTTCCCCCACTTCGGCTTGTGCGTCAACAGCTCGAGCGCCTGCTCGTCGAAGCCCGGCGCGAGGATCGCCTCGACGAAGCGATTGCCGCCGACCAGGAACTCCGCGCACGCGAGGTCGAGCGGCCGCGTGAACGCGAGCACCGAGCCGAACGCCGACAGCGGATCGCCGTTCCACGCGCGTTCGAGCGCGTCGACGATCGTCTTGCCGGCCGCGGCGCCGCAAGGGTTGTTGTGCTTGACGACGGCGACGAACGGCTCGTCGAACTCCTTCGCGAGCGCCAGCGCCGCGTCGAGGTCGACGATGTTGTTGTACGAGAGCGCCTTGCCGCCGAGCACCTCGCTCGTGGTCACGCTCGGCTCGGCCGCGCCGGCCGAAACGTACAACGCCGCGGTCTGGTGCGGGTTCTCGCCGTAGCGCAGCACCGAGACGCGCTTGCCGGTGAACGCGGCGCTGTCGGGGTAACGCTCCTTGGTCAGGCCGTCCTTGCGCTCTTGCTCGAAGAGCCAAGCAGAGATCGCGGCGTCGTAGCGAGCGGTCAGCGAGTACGCCTTGAGCGCGAGCTCGCGCTTGAAGTTCTCCGAGAGCGCGCCGCCGTGCTCCGCGAGCTCCGCCAGCACGCGCGCGTAGTCGTTCGGATCGGTGACGATGCCGACGAAGCGGTGGTTCTTCGCCGCGGAACGCACCATCGACGGTCCGCCGATGTCGATCTGCTCGATCGCGTCCGCGCGCGACACGCCGGGCTTCGCGACGGTCGCCTCGAACGGATAGAGGTTGACGACGACGAGGTCGATCGGCGCGATCGCGTGCTCCTTCATCGCCGCGACGTGCGTCGCTTCGTCGCGCAACGCGAGGATCCCGCCGTGCACCTTCGGATGCAGCGTCTTGACGCGCCCGTGCATCATCTCGGGGAAGCCGGTGTACTCGCTCACTTCGCGCGCCGGGATGCCGGCGTCGACGAGCGCCTTGTGCGTGCCGCCGGTCGAGAGGATCTCGACGCCGAGACGGCTGAGCGAACGGACGAACTCGACCAACCCGGTCTTGTCGGAGACCGAGACCAACGCGCGCTGAACCTGATTGTGCATGGATCGTGCTCCCGGCCCACCCGGGCCCGACGAAGGAGCGCGGAGTCTAGCGACGGCGCGGCGCCCGGCGCAGAGGCCGCGCGGGAGCGAATTCGATTCTCCGACGAGCTCGTGGCGAGCCTGCGCACACCGCCGGGGACCTGCGAAGCGGATCGGGCGGCGAGGTCGCCGGTGGTCGATCGAACGCGGCATCAAGGGGAGCTCGGAGTCGCGGGCTCGGTGCGGCTCCGGTCACGCCGATCGGCGCGCGAAGCTGGCCGGTGCGCGAGGCCGGCCGAGGTTGACCGACGCTCGATGCTGGCCGACGCTCGATGCTGGCCGACGCGCGAAGCTGGCCGACGCGCGGGCCCGAGCGCGCGGAGTGACCCGAGTGCGCGGCGGCGCGGACTCCCCCCGCCGCCTGCTAGACTGCGCCGCGCTCGTCCGTTCCATGCGACTTCGCGATCTCGTACCGATCCTGCCGCTCGCGTTCGCCCTCGGCGCCTGCGACGCCAACGCCTCCGGCCCGCAGCGGCCGAACGTCGTGCTCGTCGTGATCGACACGTTGCGCGCGGACTACGCCGATCCCGACGGCGGCAAGGCGCGCACGCCCGCGATCGACAACCTCGCGAAGGACGGAGTCTCGTTCCCGCTCGCGTTCTCGCACGCGCCCGCGACGCTGCCGTCGCATGCCGCGTTGTTCTCGTCGCGACCGCCGCACGAGACCAGCGTGCGCACCAATGGCCAGCCGGTGCCCAAGGACCTGCCGCTGCTCGCGGGCTGGCTCGCCGAGCACGGCTACGAGACGCAGGCGGCGGTCTCGCTGGCGAGCATGTGGCCCTCGACCACCGGGCGCGGCGTCGATCGCGGCTTCGGGCGCTACGACAAGGGCCGTCACACGGTCACGCGCGGCGACGACCTCAACCACACGCTCGACACCGCGCTCGATCAGCTCTCCAGCGACCAACCGTTCTTCCTCTTCGCTCACTTCTCCGATCCGCACGAACCCTACGACGCGCACGGCGCGGTCCAGCGCTTCGCGACGTTCACGCTCGACGGCCGCGACTTCGGCGGCGCGTGCACGTCGGAGTCGTCGCAGGTGCGCCGCGAGTTCGTGCTGCCGCCGGGCTCGCATCAGCTCCTGATCCGCTCTTCGCACCCGTTCGCGGTGCGCAGCCTCGAGTTCGCGGCGCCGAGCGTCGACGTGTCGTGGAAGTTCGAGCGCGGTGCGCTGCACGCGAGCACCGACGACCTGTCGGTGATCGTCACCAACCCCGCGCCCGGCGCGGTGACGTGCCAACTCGAGCTCTGGCTCCACGACGTGATCCCCGACGCGGACATCCCGCTGCGCTATCGCGGCGAGGTCGAGTTCTCCGATCGCTGCATCGGTGAGCTGCTCGCCGGCCTCAAGCGTCGCGGGCTCTACGACTCGAGCATCGTCGTGCTCACGTCCGATCACGGCGAAGGCCTCGGCGAGCACTCGACCTACGGCCACATCGTCCATCTCTACGACGAGCTCTTGCACGTGCCGCTGGTGATCAAGCTGCCGAGCACGCTGCCGGGTCGCGAAGCGCTCCAAGCCGGGAGCAAACGGCTCGCGCGCCTGATCGACGTCGTGCCGACGCTGCTCGACCTCGTCGACCTGCCGCCGTTGCCGGATCAGCAAGGCGTGTCGCTGCTCGACGCGGAAGCGTCGCGCGTGCTGGTCGCGCAGACCCAACGCGCGGACGGCACCCACGAGCTCTTCTGCGTGCGCGACGAGCAGTACAAGCTGATCTACGTGCCCAGCGAGGATCGTTTCGAGATGTACGACGTCGCGAAGGACCCGTTGGAGCTCGGCGACGTCTACGCGACGGCGGGACGCGAACGATGGGAGTGGACCGACATGCTGCGCGCGCTCGCCGCCCGCACGCGCCGCGACGGCGAGCGCCAAATCGACCCGGAATCGCGCGCGCGGCTCGACGCGCTCGGTTACTGAAGCTCGCTGTCCCGCAGCCCAGCGATGAATTCGGGCGGGATTTCGTCTCCCAACTCCGTGTCGGCCGTCGGACCGCTCCCGCACGTGAGCGAGCATCCGTCCTCCGCGAGCCCGTTCGGCACCCAGTCGCCCTCGAGTGCCTTGCAAAGCGGTCCGACACGCACAACCAATGCCCGGGCGGCGTGCACCAGGTGGCAGCCCTCCGTCGCCTCGAGACGACGGGCAACCCCGTGCGCAACACAGGCAAGGTGCAGGGCAGTGAACTCGCGTCCCGCATCTCGCGTCACGGACGCAGATTCAGAGTTCTCGTTGGCCCGAGCGTAAGCTTCCTTCAAACACAGCCAACCGAGGAAGCCCGACTCCACAGCAACGTGGTCGGGCGGATCTTCTGCGCGCGGCTGGTACGCGAACGCCGCGTAGTACGCTTGGATCTCGGCCAGCAGCCGAGCTGGATCCGTCGTCTTGCGGTAGCCGGCTTCGCGAGGGCTGACGATGCCGGCGGGACCCATCCACTCCAAGTAGTCGCCCTCGGTCGCGGAACCAGCCAATTTCGCCGCGCGCGCAAGCTCGATGTCGGTACAGCCGAGCGAGAGGTTCGCGACGTCCGCCCACCATTCGCCATGCGGGCGTTCGAAGAGACGACCGATCAACCTCCAGTCGCGTGCATCCCGCAGGAGTTCGACCGCGCGCGGATCCAACGCAAAGCGCACAGGGCTCATGGCTTCACCTCGAGCAGCAACGGAGCCCAACCGGTGCGCATCTTCCTCGCGCCGACTTCCTCACTCCCGCCCTCCCAGATCGCGAACGCAACTTGCGTGCGCTTGCCCGACGCAAGCCCCTCTGGCAGCCGCCTCGTGACGACCACCGCCCAACCGTCGGCGACGCGCTTGCCGCGGCCGGTAGATGACGTCGTCGCCGCAGGCGCGAGCGTTCCGGGTCCGTGTCCGATCAGGTCCTCGACCGGCTGTTCACGTGGGCCCGACATCGGATTGTCGAGGGCGCGCGCCGGGGCGTAGCGCTGTTGCATCGCGCGCTGGATGTCCGAGCCTGACTCGAGCGATGCGGCTTCGAACGGATAGTGATCCGGCACTGCGTTCGGATGGATGTCTTGGATTGTGTCGCCACGCCCGTCTACCGTCGCCTGCCAGGATGCTCGCCACAGCGTGATCTCCACCGAACGATCAGGCTCGCCCATCTGGGGCGCGGGCACGTCGGCCGAGATCGCGGCGGGGAGTTGGATCGCGCACGCGTCGGTGAATGCGGCAGGCATCGGCATGTCGTCACGCGTGGCGTCACTCCATTCCAAGCGAAACGCGACGCGGACGCCGTCGCTGAGGGCACGCACCCGCACCTCGCGAGTCGAGACTCGGAGTTGTCGCGGCTCGACCATGTCCTGCGGGATCAGCGCGGCAGGGAACGCAACGACGCTATCCCAACGCGCATCGAGCGGGTCGTCCGGCAGCTCAACCGTGCTCGGTTGAACCACGACCTCGACGGGCGCCACGATCGGCTGCGACTGCGAGCATCCCGGAAGCCCGACAGCGGCCGTAAGACTCACGACGAGAACGATTCGGGACGATTTCATGGCGGCGCCTCTCACGGACAGTTCGTACGCATCACATCGAACTTCGGATCGAGCGCCAGCCGTTCGTGGATCGGCTCGCGCAGCGGGACCTTCACGAGCTCCGTGCCGTCCTCGGCGAGGCCGTACACGAAATCACCGGTGCGCTTCCAGCGCGGGACGATCTGCTCGGTCGAGCCGAACAGTCCGAGCAGCCCTGCGAGGTCCGCGTCGGCGTGCATGTACTCGCGCACGGCGTGCTCGACGCCGGGGCCGAACATCTGCTGGCTGAACTGCGTCGGGACGTGCACTGGCGGCAGGTAGTAGACGTTCGGCTCCAAGCCGAGCTGTGGGAACAGCGGCTTGGCGAGCTTGCGCACGTGCACGAGGTAGTCGATCGGATTGTCCGGATTCGCGTCCTCAGGCTGCGAGATGAAGCCCGCTAGGCGGATCTTGCCGATGCAATTGACGAAGCACTGCGGCTGCAGACCCTTCTCGATCTTCGGGTAGCACGCGATGCACTTCTCCGACGTGCCGGTCATCGGGTTGTAGAAGACCTTCTTGTACGGGCAGGCCTTGACGCACTCCTGGTAGCCGCGGCACCGGCTCTGATCGAGCACGACGATGCCGTCCTCGGGCCGCTTGTAGATCGAGCCGCGCGGACACGACGCGAGACACGCCGGGTACGTGCAGTGGTTGCAAATGCGCGCGAGGTAGAAGAACCACGCCATGTGCACGCCGGCGAACGCCGCGCCTTTGTCGATGTTGCCTGCGCAGTCGTCCTCGCCGACGTTCGGGTGCGCGTAGTCCTGCTCGCCGGGCCGCCAGCCGAGCGCGCGCTCGCCGGGCCGCGCCGCTTCGAAGACCGTGCGGCCTTCGTAGACGGAGCCGTTCCACTGTTGCGAGCCGAGCTCGGCGAGCAACTTGACGTCCCACCCGAGCGGGTAGAAGCCGTAGGGCTTGGTCTCGACGTTGTTCCAGAGCATGTACTCCTGGCCGCGACCCGACGTCCATGTCGTCTTGCACGCCAACGTGCACGTCTGGCACGCAATGCACTTGTTGGTGTCGAAGATCGCCGCAAACTGCTTCTTCGGACGCGACTCCGGATACCAGTACGACATCTCGCGCCCGAGCTGCCAGTTCTTCACGCGTGCCATCGCTCAGCCTTTCTTCTCGGTGCTGCCGGACACGAAGCCGCCGGCGAGGTACTTGTTCATCGCGTCGTTCTCGTAGCGCGGGCGCAGCCCTTGCGCCGCCGGTCGCCACAGTCCCTTGGCGTCGGTGCCGCCGGGCTCGGCCTTGCTGAGTTTCACGATCGACTCGCGCGGTGCGCCGGTCGGACAGTGCACGTCGGGTAGGAAGCCCTTGCCGATCGCTTGGCCGAACATCTCCTTGCGCACCAGCGAGTCGGTCATCCACGTCGGCTTCAGCCAACCGCGCGTCGCGGATTGGTGCGAACCCGAGCGGAACATCGCCTGGTAGTTGGTGCGCGGATTCTTCGCGAGCCCGTCCTTGCGCGTCGCCTGGCCTTCGACCGAGCCCGGCGTCGCGCCGTACATGTTGAACCACATGCGCGTCACGCCGCGCGGAGTGCCGGGGTAGTAGCGAGCTCGCGCCATGCAGCGAGCGAACGCGTAGTCTTTGGCGTTCTGCTGCCAACCGCGGAATGGACGATCCGAGGGATCGGAGTCGATCCACACGTAGTCGCCGTCCTCGATGCCGAGCTCCTTCGCGTCCGACGGATGGATGTCGACGTAGCCTTCGGTGACGAAGGGCATGCGTTTGTCGTGGCGGTACACGTCGCCGAACGGACCGAACAGAATCGCGACCATGTCGGTGTCGATCGGCGTGGTGTGCGAGCCGTGCCGGTACTTCGGCGTGTGGAAGATGAAGCGGTAGCCGTCCTTCGCGAGCGGATGCGGCGACGCCTTCTCCTCCGCCCATGTCTTGACCACGTTGCGGCCTTGGCGGACTTCGCACGATTGATCCGAACGCTCGACACCGTAGTCCTCGGGGCCCTGCGGCCGGATCGCCTCGTGCTTCGGCGCGACGATCACGTTGGGCTCGTAGAAGGTCGAGTCGATCGGCTCGCGGTGCACCGGCAGGTTCTCGCCCGCTTCGATGAACTCGTTCTCGTCGCGGTAGAACTCGAGCCGGCCCGATTTCGTGTACCAGGGACGCGAGTCATGAACTTGCTCGTGGCCGACCGACTTCGGCGACGTGCGGCTCATTAACAGCGCCGGCACGCCTTCCTTGGCCTTCGCCTCGAGCTCGTCGATCTTGTAGCCCTTGGTGTTGGTCGAGTTGTCGAGGATGCGCTGCAGGTGGACGTCGGTGCGGTTCTCGCGCACGAACTTCCAGTAGTCGACGAAGCGCTGATCGCCGGTGAGCTTCGCCATCTGCTCGCAGAACTTCATCTGCACGTCGATGTCGCCGATCGTCTCGAAGATGCGCGGCAACGGCGTGCGCGGGAAGACTTGGAGGAACGGGTTGGTCACCGACGCGGTCATGTCGGGGTGCTTGAGCTCCGCCCACGAGTCGACCGCGAACACGACGTCCGCCCATTCGCACGAAGTCGACCACCACCATTCGTTGACCGCGATCATCTCGATGCGCGGCAGCACGTTGATCACCGTGTTGTAGTGCCACTTGACGTTGCCGAGGATCGAGTTCGCGTTCGCGAACCACATCGACTTGGTCGGCGTCGGCATGTGCGTCGAGCCGGTGAGCAGCTTCTTGCCGACGCGCAGCGGATGGTCCTCGTGGTTGTAGTAGTGCGCCGACTCCGCCTTCCAGTACTGCTTGACGCGCGCGGACTTCGCAGCGTCGAGCTCGATGTCGAACGGGTTCTCGTTGATCCACTGCGGCGAGCCGTTGAAGAACGCCGTGCGGTAGTTGCCCGCGAACGAGCCGACGTTGCCGCCGACCTTGCCGACGTTGCCGGTCAACGCCGCGAGCAGGAACACGGCTCGGTCCTTGTTGTCGCTGTTGAAGAACTGGTTCGGGCCCATGCCGAGCGCGAACAGCGTCGTGCCGGGTTCCTTCGCGAAGTGCCGAGCGAGCGTCTGCACCGTTTCCGCCGGCGCCCACGTCATCTCCTCGGTCGTCTTCGGATCAAAGTGCGCGCAGTACTCCTGCACCAGGTCGAACACCGGACGACAACGCACTTTCGTACCGTCGGCGAGCTTCACCTCGAGCGAACCTTCGAGCCGCGGATCGCCGACCTCGGAGAACTTGCCGACCTGGTCGCGCGTCAGCGCCTTGGGTTCGTCGCTCTGCTGGTCCCACCAGACGAAGTCGCCCCACTCCTGGCGCAGCTTCGAGGTGAAGACCGCGTCGCGCTGCGCGATCGGCGGCGGGACTTTCTCGCCGTCGGCGAGCACGTGGGTCTGGTTCGAGAGCGCCGCGACCTCGCCGCCGAACACCTCGCTCGCGCGCAGGAGCTTCAGTGAGTCCATGCGCACCAAGAGTGGCAGATCGGTCCAACGCTTGACGTAGTCGGCGTCGAAGAGCTTCTCCTTCAAGATCACGTGCGCGAAGCCGAGCGCGAGCGCCGGCGTCATGCCCGGCCGCACGACCACCGCGTCGTCGGCCTTGGTCGCCGTCGCCGAGTACTCGCACGCGATCACGATCACCCGCGTGCCCTTGACGCGCGCTTCAGTGAGCCAGTGCGCGTCCGGCATCTTCGTCGTGATCCAATTCATGCCCCAGACGACGACGGTCTTCGCGTACTCGACCGACGACAGGTCGAACTCGACCGTCTGCTGCCCGGTGACCATTGGGTGACCCGGCGGCAGATCGGTGTGCCACGAGTAGTTGTCGAAGCCGCGCGCTCCGACCGCTTCGTCCGGCCCGACCTTGCGGATCCAGGCGTCGAGCAGCGCCATCGAGTTCGCGACGCGGTACATGCCGAACACGCGCGTGATGCCGAGCAACGGCATGCCGCCGCGGAACTTCAGCACCTGAGTGCCGACGCCTTTGGTCGCTTCGACGCACGCTTCGTCGTAGTGCTGGGCGAGCAGCTTCTTCTTGCCCTCTTCGCCGGTGTACGTCTGCGCGATGTTGGTCGCGGCTGCGGCCGCGATCGCCGCCGCTTCGTCGTGCGTCGCGCGGACCCACTGGTCGCGCGCGCGCTCGAAGTACTCCTTCGGCGGGAGCCCGTTCTCGGTGCGCGGGAAACCCGCGTCGTGCCACGCCTTGAAACCCTTGCGCACCATGCAGTGCCGCACGCGCCGATCGCCGTAGAAGCGCCGCGTCAGCGCGAGCCCCTTCTGGCAGATCCGCGGATCCCAACGGTGCGTCGTCGCGTTGCCTTGCAGGTCGGCCGCTTCGCCGTAGCGCATGCTCGGTCCGAGGCGCGTGACGACGCCGGAGCGCACGAAGCTCTTGATCAAGCAGTTGTGCGTGTCGTTCGGCGCGCAGAGGAAGTGGAACGTCGAGTCGTGCTGGAAGAGATCCCGGTACACGCGCTCCCACGAGCGGTCGGGATACGACGCGAGCGGGTTGTCGGGCGAATCGAGACCCCACGCGCGGATCGTCGAGCTCAGGAAAGCCGCGAAACCGGCGGTCTCCGCCGCCAAGAGGAATTGCCGCCGGTCGATGCCGCGAGGGCTCATGGTTGGTTCTCCCAGGAACGCAGGAACGTGACGATCGATTCGATCTCGGGATCGGCGAGCGACGGACGCACCGTGCTCGGCTGGGCGAAGCCCAGCATCGTCGTGCCGCGGCGTCCGCGGCGGATGGTCTCGAAGAGATAGGTGTCGGTCGCGTTCGCGAGCAACGCGGCGTTCGCGAGCGCCGGACCTTCGCCGCCCTCGCCTTTCGCACCGTGACACTGCATGCAGTCGGCGGCGTAGAGCCGCGCGCCCTCGGCCGCGTCGCCTCGCACCCAGCGCGGCGCACGCGCATCGGGCTCGAGCGCGACGCCGCCGAGCGAGCGCAGATGCGCGACGACGGTCGCGATCTCGCTGGCGCGCAGACCGCCGGAGCTCTCACCCCACGCGCCCATGCGACGACCGGGTCGACCGTGCGTGATCGTGCTCGTCAGGAACTCGTCCGATGCGACCGCGAGGAAATCCGGATTGCCGATCGCCGGGAACGCGGGCATGCCCGGATAGCGCATGCCCTCGCCGTTCGGTCCGTGACACGCGGCGCAGAAGCTGCCGTAGAGCGTCGCACCGTCGACCGCGAACTCGCGCTCGCCCAAGCGCTCCGCGCGCACGCGATCCTTGGGCCACCACGCTTCGGGCACGCTCGCGCGCCGCAGCGACAGCATGTAGCGCACGAGCAAGTCGATCTGCGGCTCGCTCAGGCTCAGCACCGGCATCTGCGAGCCCGGCACGAGCGTCGCGGGCGATCGGAAGTGCTCCGTGAGCCAACCGGCGAGGTCGTGCTCGCCGCGCACGTGCATGAAATCGATCCGACCCGGATCCTTGGCGCCTTCGAGCGTCAGCTCGGGCCCGTCGTCGCCTCCGATGCCGGCGATCTTGTGGCAACCGCGGCAGCCGAGCGAGTTGAACGTCGCCTTCGCCAGCACGAGCTTTGGCGCGCCGACGCGGGAGCGCAGGAACTCGTCGAGCGCGTCACGATCCTCGCGCGACAGCGGCCCGAACGAATCGTCCCAGGCGCCGCCGCGCGCTTCACCGTCCGATTCGGCGCGCGCGCCGCGCGCCTCGGTGCGCCGTGCGAGGTGCGCGTCGTACCAGTCCGCGCGAAACGCGCGCGCACCGACGAACGACAGATCCGGACCCTCCATCCCACCTGCGCCGAGCGGACGCAGCGTGCCGCCTCGGCCGTCGAGCTTGTGACACGCGAGACAGTCGTTGCGCTCGAACGCGCGCTCGCCCGCCGCGAGCCGGTCGACGGTCGGCACCGCGATGTGCGTGTGACAACCGCCGCAACCCGCATCCGCGTAGCGCAACGGGATCATCGGTGTCGGCCAGAAGTGCACGTCGCCGTGCGCGGCGGCCTTCTCGGTCGCGCGCCCTTGCCCGGCGTGACACGCCGTGCAGCCCATCACGTTCGGGTCGTGGCCGACCTCGGGGTGACGCTTCAGCGTCGGATCGCCCGCGACGACGGGCTCGCCCGCCGCCATGCCGACGTGGCACGTCACGCAACGATCGGCGACGGCGAGCGTGGGGACGACGACCTGACGCAGATGCACGTCGATCGGTCCCGCGGGTCCGCTCGCGGCGGACTGCACGCGCCGCCACTCCTTGAACACGTTCTCGCGCGCAGCGGCGAAGACGAGCAATGCCAACGTCACCAAGCTCGTCCACAGCAAGAGATGCTTGTTCGCTTGCATGTCAGTGCCCCGGCCAATCCGACGGCGACCAGTAGAAGTCCCAGTTCGGTCCGCGGAACCAGACGCCCACGACCGTCAGCAACACGAAGCCGCACAGGAAGCACGTGAAGAGCCCGAGCGCTCCGGCGCGCGTCGATTGGTGCCGCTTGACGAGCCAGATCGAGTACGCCGCGTAGATGGCGGTCAGCACCGTGCCCGGGTTGAACACCGTGATCCAGAGCTGCGGGATGTCCGGGATCCATTCGCGCAACCAGCCGTAGCGGATCGCGAACGCTTCGATCGCGAGCGCCGCGCCGAAGCCGACGAAGAGTGCCTGCAGCACCAGCTCCTTGCCGCCCGGACCGCCGAACCATTCACCCGTCCCGTCTTTCTCGCGATCGAGGTACGGGATCAGGCCCAGCCCGAGCAACACGATCCCGGGGATGCCGACGCCGCCCATGAACGCGGAGTAGGCGACGAGCTCCTGCAACCCGAGGAAGTACCACGGGGCTTTCGCCGGGTTCTCGGGCACCTGCGGGTTCGCGAGCTCCTTCAGCGGCGCGTCGCTCACCAGCGCGAGCGCGACGCAGATCGCGATCGTCAGCATCGTGACCGCGAGCTCCGCGTAGAAGAGGTGCGGCATCGACGGCACCGTGTTCTCCGGCCCGCGCGCGACCGCGCCGCTCTTGCCGCGGACGACCGCGGCGAGCTGATAGGTCTTGCGCGGCTCTTCGGTGAACACCGGGTAGTCCGCGGCGTGCACCGGACCCAAGCGTCGATCGGCGTCGACCGGACGCACGAGCCCGCCGTCCTTGCGGATCCTCCAGAAGTGCACCGAGAGCAGCGCGACCAGCCCGAGCGGCAGGATCATCACGTGCAGCAGGTAGAAGCGGATCAATGCCTCCTCGCCGACCGTGTCCGAGCCGAGCAGCAGGAGCTTCTGCAATCCGCCGATGTCGAACGTCTCGGTCAGACCGAGTGCGTCGGTGACCTCGCGCGGCGACTGCGCGATGTTCGCGCCGATCGTGATCGCCCAGTACGCGAGCTGGTCCCACGGCAAGAGGTAACCGGTGAACGAGAGGCCGAGCGTGAGCACCAGCAGTCCCATCCCGATCAGCCAATTGAACTCGCGCGGCGCACGGTACGCACCCGTGTAGAACGCCCGCGCCATGTGCAGGATCACCGTGAGCACCATCACGTTGGCCGCCCAACGGTGGATGTTGCGGATCAAGTTCCCCGTCGGGACGACGAAGGCGATGTCCTTCATCGAGTCGTACGCGATCGCGGGGTGCGGTTTGTAATAGAACATCAGCAGCACGCCCGTGATCAGCGTGATCAGGAACGCGGCGAGCGACGCGATCCCCAAGCCCATCGTCGCGGTCCACCGCAAGCTCCAACGGTGCGTGCGCACCGGATGCAAGTGCAGGAAGACGTTGCCGAACACGAACGTCGAGCGCGTACGATCGGTGTCCGGCTTGCCGCCGCGGAACGCGCTGTCCTTCACGCGCGCCGGCGTCGCGCGGAGGTTCGCGAAGAAGCGCCTCAGCGCGCCGTGCTGCTCGGGAGGCGGAGCGAGGACGACCATCGTCAGGCCTTCGTGCCCGGCGGCACGCTCGCGTCCTCGTCGACCATGCAATCCGAGCCGTCGACGGTCACTTTGCGCCAAGGCAGCGGCGCGGGCGCCGGTCCCTTGGTCACCGCTCCGTCGGCGGCGAAGCGCGAACCGTGGCACGGACAGTCGAAGCCCGTCGCGCTCGGCTTGACGATGCAGCCGAGGTGCGTGCACACGATCGAGACGGCGTGCACGCCTTCCTTGTCGCGGAAGAGCGCGACCGAGCGACCGGGTGGAACGAAGGCTTGGCCTTCGGGCAGGTTCTCGGGCAGCGTCACCTTGAACTTGCGCGACGGCGAAGAGAGCACCGCGGCCTTCGGCAAGCGCGCGATGCCGAGCGTCGCGAACACTCCGGTCGCGGCCGCCGCCCAGAGCGACGCCTTCCCGAGGAAGTCGCGGCGCGGCACGGGTTCCGGATCGAGGCGAGACGGCTTGGCGGGGTCGTTTGAGCTCATGACTTGGGATCCGGGTCGCAGTTCTCCGAACGGACGAGCGCGAGTTCCGGGGTCGCGCAACGGGTCGTACACGTACCGCAGACGTGCGGCATCGGTTCGAGGGCGTCTCTCGGCGGCGCACCGCCGAACTCGGCGCCGGCATCGAGGTCGGAGATCGGCACGAGACCCGAATCCGCGCCTAGCAACGCCGAGAGTCCGAGCAGATCGCGGCGCGCGGCGCGCGCGGGTGCGCGCTGCGCCGCGTGGTCGTGCGGGTCGAAATCATGTGAGCTCATGCGCTCCTCCAAGACGTACAAGCTGTGGTGCGTTCCATCGCAATCGCATCGGCCGGGCAGCGGACGGCGCACAGCGCGCAGCGAATGCAGCGGTCCTCGTCCTTGACGATCGCCGTGTGGTCGTCCGGGACGAACTCGCCGCCGAGTTCCGAGCGCACGGCTCGCTCGAGAGCGATTCCCCCATCGAGATCAGAGAGCGCGACGAGCTTTAGGCACTGCGTCGGACACACATCGACGCAGCCGCCGCATAGGACGCAGCGCGAGCCATCGAAGACCGGCGCGACGCCGCAGTCGAGGCAACGCGACGCCTCGCGACGGGCCTGAAGCTCCCCGTAGCCGATCTCGACGACCGCGTCTTGACTCGCCAAGCGATGCTCGGGCTCGAGCGTCGGCATCGACGCCCGACGAATCGCTTCGTAGCCGCGCTCGCGGCGGTAGCCGTCGATCACGGCATGCGTGTCCGTCACCTCAACGATGAGCTGACGCCCGGTAACATGGGTGTAGATCGAACGCGCCGCGGCCTTGCCCGACGCCACCGCATCGATCAGCAGCCGGGTTCCGTGCGCCAGATCGCCCGCGACGAAGACGCCTTGCGCGGTGGTTTGCAGCGTCTTCGGATCGACCTTGGGCCAACCCGGCCGGAACTGCTCGACATCCGTTCCTCCGTCGGCGAGGAATGCGAGATTCGGCGCCTGGCCGACCGCGAGCAAGACCGTGTCGCACGGGATCACGCGGCGATCCGCGTCGTCGAACACCGGCGCGAACCGACGATCGTCGTCGTACACGCGCTGACAACGTCGGACGAGCACGCCGCTGACCGATCCGTCGCTCGCGCGTTGGATCTCGATCGGGCCCCATCCGTTGAGTCTCTGGATGCCCTCTTCGTCCCCTTCGACGATCTCGACGGTGTCCGCCGGCATCTCCTCCAGCGACTCGAGTGACATCAACGAGACCACGCCGCCACCGGGCACACGCCGCGCGGTGCGCGCGACGTCGAGCGCCGTCTGACGAACAACCGTCCGCGCAACGTCGAACGCGACGTTTCCGCCGCCGATCACCAGCACGCGTGACCCCAGGTCGATGCGTTCGCCGAGTGATATCGCGCGAAGCATGTCGACACCTCCGTGGACGCGAGGCCCCTGCTCGCCGGGTAGGCCCAGTCCGCGACTCGACTTCGCTCCGACGGTGACCAAGACGGCAGCGTGCTCGCGCCTGAGCGTCGCGAACGAAATGTCCTTGCCGATCGTGACGCCACAACGAATCGTGGCGCCGAGGGCCTCGATCACCGCGACCTCGCGGCGAATCAGCTCCCGCGGCAAGCGGTACGCCGGCACTCCGACGGCGAGCATCCCCGCCGCAACTGGCTCGGTCTCGTAGACGACAGGCCGAAACCCGAGCAACGCTAGATCGTGCGCCGCCGAAAGCCCGGCCGGGCCCGCGCCAATGATCGCGATCGATTCTCCCCGCGCAGGGTCGAATCGTCCGCGCGCCGCCGCGCGCAAGATTGCCGCGAGTTCCTCTGGGCCGCCCCCGTCCAACTCCCCTCGCGCGCGCAGCGACTCGAGCACGTCGCCGGGATCGCGAGCCTCCGGACCGAATCGCTCGCACACGAATCGCTTGAGCGCGCGAATCGCGACCGGACGATCGTGCGCGACCAAGCTCCCGTCGTCGTCGACCCGCGGAACGCGCCCTCGTCGGCAGTTCGTCTCACATGGCGCGCCGCAGATTCGACCGCAGATCGACGCAAAGGGGTTGGGCCCCCTTGCGATCAGGTACGCCTCCTCGAATCGCCCTTCAGCGATCGCTCGAACGTAACCACGTGCATCGGTGTGCACGGGACACGCTGTCTGGCACGCAACCAGCCCACGGTGGTACCCCTCACCGGGAACTTCGACCCGCAACAGGGCTGCATCGAGCGTGCGTGCCATCGTCTACTCGCGAGCTAGCTCGAGCTCGGTTTCGCGCCCTTCGCCCGCGACGGCGTCGCCCGCGGCTTCTTGCGGGAGCGCGATTCGGACTTGCTGCGCTTCTTCGCGTCGTGACGCCCGATCGCGTCGACCGTCGTCGCGGACAGGAAAGCCAATTGCCGCTTGCGGATGCTGCGTTGGAACTCGTGAGCCGGGCAGGCCTTGTCGTCGTTGCATTCGGATCCACCGAGGAGGCACTGCGGACGCACGACCGGATCGAGCAGCACCTCGCAGAGGTGGTAGAGCGTCACTTGCCGCGGATCGATCGCGAGGCTGACGCCGCCGCCGATTCCACGTTGCGTGACGACGTAGCCGATGCCCGAGAGCCGGTGGAGAATCTTCGCGAGGTACGGTTCGGGGATCGCGCCGGCGGAAGCGATCTCGCGCACCGGAACCGGGCCGCCGCCTCGAACGGCGATGTAGCCCAGCGCCGCCGCTGCGTAGCCAACCATGGGTGTGAGCATGCCTTGCCTTCCTATTCCTGACTCTCTGGTCCGGATATCCGGTTGTCGATTCGCTGCTTGGCGTACGCACTCCGCAGCAACCGCTCCATCGTCGATCCGCGCGCCGCGTCACGCGAGTAGGAGCGCGCGCTTCCATCACCGGTCGCGCTCGACCCAGCTCGGCGGGCGGGCCGAGGGCGACGAGCCCGACCGTTCGCCAGATCCCAAGAGGGGCCGATGTTGCGGTATGCTCGCCGACGCGATGAACGTGCTCGACACGCTACAGCGCAGCTTGCGCAACCTGAGGCTCTCGGTCACCGACCGCTGCAACCTCCGTTGCGCCTACTGCATGCCCGAGGAGGAGTACAAGTGGCTGCCGAAGCGCAGCATCCTCTCCTTCGAGGAGATCGCGCGCGTCGTCCGGGTCTTCACGTCGCTCGGCGTCGACAAGGTGCGGATCACCGGCGGCGAGCCGTTGCTGCGTCGCGAGCTCGCCAACCTCGTGCGACTGCTCGCGGCGAATCCGAGGCTCGCCGACCTCGCGTTGACCACCAACGGCGTGCTGCTGGTCGAACAAGCGCGTGAGCTGCGCGACGCGGGCCTCAAGCGCGTCACCGTCAGCCTCGACACGCTGCGACCCGAGACGTTCCGCGCGCTCGCGCGCCGCGACGATCTCGACCGCGTGCTCGCGGGCATCCAAGCGGCGCGCGACGCGGGCTTCCCCGGGCTCAAGCTCGACGCCGTGATGATCAAGGGCGCGAACGACGGAGAGCTCTGCGACCTGCTCGACTACGCGAAGTCGGTCGGAGCCGAGCTCCGCTACATCGAGTACATGGACGTCGGCGGCGCGACGCGGTGGCGCGCGGCGGACGTGCTCTCGCGCGCGGAGATGCTCGAGCGGCTCGCCGCTCGCTTCGGCCCGATCGAGCCGGTGCGCGAGATCTCGAACGCGCCCGCCGAGCGCTTCCGCCTCGCCGACGGCACGGTCTTCGGCATCATCGCTTCGACGACCGCCCCGTTCTGCAGCTCGTGCGACCGCAGTCGCCTGACCGCCGACGGGATGTGGTACCGCTGCCTCTACGCGACGACTGGGACCAACCTGCGCGACGCGCTGCGGTCCGAGCCCGACGACGCGAAGCTCGCCGAGCTGATCGCCGGCCACTGGCGAGCGCGCGCGGATCGCGGCGCCGAGGACCGCCTCGCCGAGCTCTCGCGCGGCGCGTACGCCGGCCGCGACGAGCTCGCGCAGAACCCGCACCTCGAGATGCACAAGCGCGGCGGCTAGCCGCGCGTCCCAACGCCCGGTTCGAGCTTCGGCAGCGCCGCGTCCGGTGCCTGGAACGGCGCGGGCGCGCGCGACGGTTCCCGGGTCGGCCTGCCCACGCCCGCACCAACGGCGGCGAAACGCCCGCGACGCCCAGCGCACCCCGAAACGACGCCGCGCGCCGCCGCGACGGTTCGCGACGGCGCGCGGGGTCGAGCGATTCGAGGTGCCGGTCGAGCGATCAGCTCGCGGGTTCGACGCTCGCGACCGGCTTGGGTGCGGCGATCCGGGCGGCGGCGAGCCCGCGCGCGAACGCGGCGAGTTCGACCATCGAACCGACGATCAGCACGTTGTCGCGCCCGACCAGATCGAGCGCCGCCGCGCCCCGACCGCCGAGCACCAGGTACGTACCGGTTTGCGCGAGCTCGTTCGCGAGCTCGACCGCCTCGCGCGCGGCGATCTCGCCGGGTTGTTCGAGGCTCAATGCGCACCAGACCAGCTTCGGACGCGACGTTTGGATCACTTCGCGCACCGCGGCGAGCGGCGTGTCCGGTCCGAGGTTCTTGTCGCGCCAACCTGCCTCGGCCAAGACAGCCGCGCACGCGAGGCTCGGCAGCAGGTACGGGTCGCCGCTCGGCGCGTAGCCGACCGCGGTCCACGCGTCCTCGGGCGCGGGCGGCAACAGCGAGCGAAGGTACGAGAGCGACTGGATCGCGATGTCGGTCGCGCGGTGCTCGACCGCGATCCCCTTCTCGTCGTGCTTCCAGAGCTGGCCGACGTGCTCGAGCGCGGTGTGGATCGGACCGTCGCAGAGCGCGGCGAAGCCGACGCCGGAGAGGTAGCGCTGGACCAGATAGGCGCGCGCGCCGAACGCGTTCTCGGCGAGCAGCTGTTGGAGGAACGGCTCCTGCGCGCCGGGTGTGATCGCGCGCGCCTCGTTCGCCGGCAGCCCGAGGATCTCGGGGTGCGCGAGCGTGAAACGTTGCGCGCGCACGAACCGCACCGCTTCGTGCAACGGGATGCGTCGGTGCCCGCCCGCGGTGCGCACCGCGACCAGGCGGCCGTCGTCGACCCAACGCTTCAGCGACGACTCGCTGACCCCGATCGCATCGGCCAAGTCCTTGGGGGACAGGAACGGCGCGCCGTCGGCGGACTGGACGATTCGATTGGGTTCCAGGGTGCTCATGGTCGGGCTCTCGTGCATGACTGCCTCTTCTCGATATTGATAGGGCCGATGGTAGGCCGAACGCAAGCGGGTTTCTCGTCCTGACGAGAGCGTATGATGCACGATTTGAACGATTACAACGGGGAAATCGGCCAAGCCTCGCCGGCGGGGTCCCCAGGGCCATCGCGGCGCGACGGCGCGCTCCCGAACCCGGGTCAGTCGTAAGCGCGCGGCCCTTGCTCGACCTGGAACTTCGGCACGTCGGAGAGCTCGTCGTCGGAGAGCTGGTACTGCTCGCAGACCAGGCTGAGCCGTCGGCCCGGGCTGTCCAAGCGCTCGACCGCGTGCATCAGATCGCCTCCAAAGACGACGAGCTTGTTCACCGCCGGACGGACCTTGCCGAGCGTGCGCTTGCCGCGGCTCAGCACCAGCGACCCGCCGGCGAGCGGCTCGGGGACGACGACGTAGAGCACCGACACCACCACCGGGCAGACGATCGTCGGGCAGTACGCGCGCAGGCTGCGGTCGACGTGCGGGTCGACGCGCGAGCCCTGCGCGAGCAGCAGCGGGTTCAGGTAGAACGCGTTGCAGTCCTCGCGCAGCGCGCGCTTCAGGTAGCCGGCGAAGTACGGGAACTCGCGCTCGACGCGTGGGAGCTCGCTCCGGTGGAAGACGATCGAGAAGCCGCGTGTGCCGACGAAATCGCGATTGAGGTTGTTCGCGACCAGGAAGCGGCTGGAGAGGATCTGGCGCTCCAGCGAGCGCAGGTACGGCGGCTCGAACGCGTTCTCGACCTCGGTGTAGACGCTCATCGCGGCGCCGCCATCAGAGCGCGCGAGCGCCCCGACCGCCAGTCGGCCGATCAGAGCACTCCGGCGATCGCGTCGATCGTCTCGCGCTGACGGAAGTAGTTGATGTGGTGCACCGTCGGGTTGGTGCCGAAGTCGTGGATGATCTTCGGGCGCGGCACGGCGGCATCGGTGAAGACGTCGTCCATCGACTCGGTGTCGACCACGAGGTCGTTCTCGCCGGGGAAGACGGTGTCGACCGCGGCGTCGGCGAGCTGGTCCTTGCGGAACAGGCGCCAGAACTTCCAGCCGACGTCCGCGGGTTCGAAGTTCGAGCGCACGACGAAGTAGCTCGGCAGCCGGTTCGGTCGCGCGGCGCGCAGACGCAGGAGCTCGTGGTTGTTGCCGACGCGCGATTGCGCGCCGAGCCCGGGCACCAGCGCGACTCCGGCGTCGGCGATCGGGAGCTTGCTGAGCGCCGACGTGATCGAAGTGAAGACCTTGAGCAACACCACCGGCGCCGCGAGCAGCGGCGCGAACGCGGTCGCCGCCGAGCCCGCGAGCTTGAGCGCGTTGCCGACGTTGGTCAGCAGGTCCATCGACTCGCGGATCCGCGCGGGCGAGGCGAGGCTCGTCCCCGCGAGCGGACTGCCGACCAGGACCGCCTTGCGCGGCCCGTCCTCGGCGCCGCCGAAGCCCTCGAGCCACCAGCGCGTCACCAAGCCGCCGCGGCTGTGCGCGACGACGCAGACTTCCGCTTGGACTCCGCGCATCAGGCGCGAGAGCTCGAACGCGTTGAGCATCGGGCTGACCGCCAGCGTCGGATGATCGAACGTCAACACTTCGTCGAAGCGCTTCGAAGCGACGAGCTCGCGACCCTGCTTGGTCGAGAGGAATTCGTCGACCAGGAAGTGATCGCAGTTCGAGAACGTGCCGTGGACGAACAGCAGGATGCGCTTGCCCTTCTCGACCGCGGTCGGCGCCGCGACCGGCGCGAGCTTGCCGCTGCGCCAACGCCGGAGACCGAACGCGGGTGCGCCTCCGGCGTCGACGCCGAGACTCGCGGCCGCGAACTTGCGGTCGAGCTTCGAGATCGCCGCGATGATCTCGTTCGGCGGCAGGAGCTCGAAGTGGAGCTCGGCGACCTGCTCCTCGTCGCCGGTGAGCCACGACCACAGTCCGGCGCGACTCGCCCGACCGGCGCGTCGTCGCGCAGCGCGCCGCCGTGCGCCGCCGACGTCCCAACGCAGCACGCCGTCCGAACCCTTGACCAACACCAACGCGCCCGTGCGGTCCTCGTCGCCGCGCAGACGCCGGCGGCGACGATCCTTGGTCGACACCGCCGGAACGAACTGATCGGCGGTGCACACGCCGAGGTCGGTCGCTTCGGCGTCGTAGTACTCGGCGAGGGCGGTGAGACGTCGCGCGTCTTCGTTCACGGCGTTCATGCGAGCTCCTCCCGGATCGGCAGCGGCGTGACGGCGGCGGCGCGAGCTCGCAACACGTCGAGCATCGAGTCGAACTCCCGTTTGCTGCGCAGATTCGCCTCGCCGGCGTCCTGCGACGCGGCGAAGCCTTCGCGCGTCGTCAACCAGACCGCCTCGAGCGGCACCAACGAGCCCTTGCGCACCCAGCGCTTGATCTCGTCGAAGAACGGTCGATCGAAGTACCAACCGTAGTGCGACTTCGCGCCGCGCAAGCGCTGTTGCTCGTCGGCGTCGGCGGCGACCGCGGCCTTCGAGCCGTCGCGGTCGAGGCTGTCGCGCGCGAGCACGAACTCCTCGTGATCCGCTTCGCTGCGCCAGTAGCCGGGGAAGCAATGCCCTTCCAGCAGGAAGATCGCCGGGTAGATCTCGACGTACTCCAAGCACGCCGCGAGCAAGAGCGCGAGGTCGATGCACGTCCCGCGCCGGCCACCGAGGATCTCGGACGGCGTCCGGATGCGCTGCGACGATTCGGTGTAGGTCGGCGGCGGATTGATGTAGCCGAGCGCGTGCTCGTGGATCAGCGCCGACCACAACGCCCGCACCTGCGCGTCGACGAGCGCGTACGGATCGTCGGCGCCGTCGTCGACGCTCTGATAGCCGTCGAAGCCCATCGTCGGATCGTCGGAGATCGCCATCAGGTAGCGCTGCGCCGAATCGACGATGCGCGAGACCGCCGGATCGCGCGGCAGCACGAACGACGGCAACCAGATGCGATCCTCGTCGGTGTCGCGCCACTCGTTCGCCGAGAGCAACGAGACCGGATACGTGCGGCTCAACAGCGTCCGTCCTTGCGCGGCGACGCGCACGTAGAGGCTGGTGCGCACGCTCTCGCGCACCGCGCGCGCGAGCGTCGAGGTCAGCGGCACGCGGATCTCGTTCTTCAGCGGCGTCACGCGATCGACGAGGTCGAGCGAGCGTCGGAACGGCGCCGAATCCGGTCCGAGGTGCAGCAGGACTTCGAGCTCGACGCCGCGCAGCGTGCCGTCCGCGTGCTTGATCAGGTCGAACTTCTCGAACAGCGGCCGGTCGTTGTGCAGCAGCGAGTAGTTGATCGCCTCGCGATGCTCGATGTCGACCTGCAGGATCGACGGGAGGTTCTCGTCGACCTCCAGGAACACGTCGCGCGCCTTGCCGACCGACGCGCTCAGCGCGCGCAGACCTTCGACTTGCTTGCGCGCGGACGTGCCTTTCGCCTCGACGATCCGATCGGCGACCCAGAACACGACGCTGGTGCCGCGCAACGCGCCGCGGAAGCGACGCTGTTCGTCGAACGCCCAACGGAAGGCCGACACGCTCTCGCCCGGCTTGTGGCGCCACGCGGTGTAGAGGTCGGCGAAGAGCCGCTCGGTCAGGCTGTCGTCGAAGTCGTCGAGGAAACCGATTGCGGCTTCGGCGCCGGCGGCGACGGTCAACGCGGCGCTGCGCGAACCGGAGTTGAAGAGGTTGAAGCAGACGAGCCGCGGCTTCTGGCTCGCGGCGCAGAGCGAGTTCGCGAGCGCCTCGGCGGGCAGCGCGACGGGCTCGACGCCCGCGCGGATCAGGTAGCCGTCGAGCGCGGTGCGCGGCGCGACGTCGTCGCACGGTTCATCGTCCTTGGAGAGGCACTCGGTGGCCTTGGTCCGCGACTTCTTCACGCGCTCCTTCGAGAGCTCCGCGAGCATCGCGAAGCCCTGGTGCGTGTCGAAGCCGGTGACGTGGACGATCTCCGGCGCGAGCGCGCGCACGGCGGCCTCGAGCTCGGCCCGATCGGGATCGTCGAGCACCACCAGTGTCCGTCCGCCCGCGCGCGCCGCCGCGCGTCGCGGAGCGCCTCGCCATTCGCGCACCGCGTCATCGGGGATGCCGAGCGCGCGGCAGACCAACGTGCGCTCGTTGTCGAAGCCGTACTCGGCGCGCAGACCGGCGGGCGCGCTCTCGATGTACAGCACCACACCGTTCGACGATCGGCGCACCGTCTTCGCATCGGTCGAGATCGAGCGCATCACCGTCATCGGGAATTCGTTGCGCTTGCGCGCGGCGGTGAGCACGTACTCCCACGGGAACAGCCTCGCGGGCCAGCTCTGGCGCTCGGACTCGTGCTCGACGTGGACCTCGACCAGCCCGTCGAAACCCTCGCCGCCGAGCGAATCGAGCCAATCGCGCAGGTCGCGCGGCAGCGCTTCGGCAGCAGCCAACGATTGGCGCGCGCTCGACTTCTCGTCGCCCGCCCAGCGGCGGCGATTGAGCACCGCGCTCGACCACCGCATCGCGAGCGCGGGCGTCACCGACCACTCGACCGACTTCGAGCCGCGCGCGCGCAGCGAGATCTTGGTCGGTTCGGCGTTCTTCGCTTCCTTGCGCGGCGTGGTCGCCTCGGGGCGCGGCGGCGTCGCCTCGGGGCGCGGCGTGGTCGCCTCCTTGCGCGGCGTCGTCGCTTCCTTGCGCGGCGTGGTCGCGTCCCGGCGGAGCTGCGGCGCCTGCTTGCGCGGAGCGCGTTGCGTGCGAGCCCGGGTCTTGGCCATCTGCGGCGCCTCCTACTCGCGCCGCGCGCATCATGCCGAGTCGCGTCGCGCGCTGGAATCCGTCGCCGCGTGGGTTCCGACGGATGGGAGCCGACGCATCAGCTCGGCGACGCTCGGCCGAGCTCGTCGTCGTCCGCTTCGATCGCGCTCGCGACCGGCGCGCTCGCCGCGGCGGCGTCGCGAGCGGCGTCCGTGCTCCGTCGGCCGCGGAAGAGCCGACCGAGGTCGTCGAAGTAGCTGTACACGACCGGCGTGACCAGCAACGTCAGGAGCAACGAGAGCGTCTGACCACCGATCACGACGACCGCGACCGCGCGGCGCTCCTCCGATCCCGGCCCGGAACCGAGCCAGAGCGGCAGCATGCCGGCGACCAGCGCGAACGTCGTCATCAAGATCGGCCGCAGACGATCGCGATTCGCCTGCAGGATCGCATCGCGGCGTTCGAGCCCGCGCTCGCGGAGCTGGTTGGTGTGGTCGATCTGCAGGATCGCGTTCTTCTTGACGACGCCGAAGAGCACCAGGATCCCGAGCGCGGAGTACAGGTTCAGCGAGTTCTCGGAGTAGTCGAGCGACCACAACGCGAACGGCACCGACAACGGCAGCGAGAACAGGATCGTCAGCGGGTGGACCAGGCTCTCGAACTGCGCCGCGAGGATGATGTACATCAGCACGACCGAGAGCAGGAACGCCCAGAGGAACTCCTGGAACGTGCGCTCGAGCTCTCGACCGCGACCGAGCACGCGCGTCGTGTACACCGCGGGCAGGTTCATCTCCGCGACGGCGCCGCGCAACGCTTGCAGCCGATCGGCGAGCGCGTATCCCGGGCCGACCGACGCACGCACGGAGACGACGCGCTGGCGATCGAGCCGGTCGATGCGCGACGCACTGATCGCGGGCCGGAGCTCGACCAGGTTGTCGATCCGCGCGAGTCCGCCGTTCTGCGACGGGACCCAGAGCTCCGCGATGCGCCCGGGATCGGCGCGGTCGCGCTCCTCGAGTCGCAGTTGCACGTCGTACTCCTCGCCCAACGCGCGGTCGCGGAAGCGCGAGACGCGCTCCTCTCCGCCGACCATCAGGCGCAGCGCCGTCGCGACGTCGGCGACGTCGACGCCGAGGTTCGCGGCGCGGTCGCGGTCGACGACCGCCTGGAGCTCGGGCTTCTCGAGCTTGAGCGTCGTGTCCGCGTCGGCGATGCCGCCGAGCTCGCCAGCTTTGATCCGCAACGCTTCGCCGTACTTCGCGAGCTGCTCGAGCTCGGGCCCGAGGATCGAGAAGTCGATCTCGAACGGCCCGCCGCCGATGTTGAAGCTCGGCGCGTTGCGCACCGAGCAGCGCAGGTCCTTGAACTGCGAGAGCCGCTTGCGCGCGGCGACCATCACGTCGCGCTGCGAATAGTTGTCGCGCCACGCCTTCGACGGATCGCCGTCCAAGAGCGCACTCCAGAGTCGTCCGACCGAGAGCGTCCGTTCTTCGTGCGGCGCGATGCGCACGTAGGCCGAGCCCGAGTTGACCTGGCCGAGGAAACTGCCGCCGACCGAGGTCTGGACCAGGCGGACGCCGGGCACGGCGAGCAGCTCGCGCTCGACGCGCTTCATCACCTCGTCCATCGCGTCGAGGCTGGTCCCCTCGGGGGCCGTGACGTTGATGTCGAACTCGGCTTCGTCGACGTCGCTCGGCGTGTACTCCTGCTTCACGCCTTCGTAGAGCGGCTTCGAGCTCGCGATCACCGCGAGCGCGAGCAACAGCACGAGCGGCCGGAACCGCAACGAGCCGCGCAACATCCATCCGTAGCCGCGCTCGATCCACGCGTAGAAGCCGCCGCGCGAGCGCGGAGCCGCGCCGTGCGCGTCGGCGACCCGCAGGAGCCGCGCGCTCATCATCGGCGTCAGCGTGAACGACACGAGCAAGCTCACCATCACCGCGGCGGCCGCGGTGATGCCGAACTGGTAGAGGAAGCGGCCCGAGATGCTCGACATGAACGACACCGGCACGAAGATCACCGCGAGCGACAGCGTCGTCGCCGTCACCGCGAGCGCGATCTCGGCCGTGCCCTCGCGGGCGGCATCGAACGGCTTCATCCGCTTCTCCTCGAGGAAGCGGAAGATGTTCTCGAGCACCACGATCGCGTCGTCGATCACGATGCCGACCATCAGCACGAGCGCGAGCATCGTGACGCTGTTCAGCGTGAACCCGAGCGCCTCCATCACGCCGAAGCTGGCGATCACCGAGCACGGGATCGCGACCGAGGCGATGATCGTCGAGCGCCAACTGCGCATGAAGATCAAGACGACCAAGCTCGCGAGCACGCTGCCGAGCACCAAGTGCAGGCGGATCTCGTCGAGCGCGGCGTGGATGTAGCGCGATTGGTCGCGGATCAAGTCGACGCGCACGTCCGCCGGCAGCTCGGCCGTCGCGCGCGCGAGCTTCTCCTTGACGCCGTCGATCACCTCGATCGTGTTCGCGCCCGATTGGCGCCGCACCTCGAGCAGCACGCACGGATTGCCATCGAGCCGCGAGAGCGAGCGGATCTCCTTCGTGCCGTCCTCGGCGCGCCCGAGGTCGCGCACGCGGATCGGCACGCCGTCGATGGTCGCGACCACGAGCTCCTCGAAGTCGCGCGGCTCCGCGAGCCGGCCCATCGTGCGCAAGACCGACTCCCGCTCGGGCCCGGTGACGTTCCCGCCCGGCGTCTCTGCGTTCTGGCGCCGCAGCGCATCGCGCACGGTGGTGATCGGCAGTCCGTACGCGCGCAGTCGGTCGGCATCGATCCACACGTTGATCGCGCGCGGTGACGCGCCGACGAGCGTCACGCCGCCGACGCCGGTCGAACGCTCGATCTGCGGCTTGACGACCTTGTCGGCGAGCTCCGTGAGCTCGCGCAACGGCCGATCCGCGGACAGCGCGAACGACAGCACCGGCGTCTGGTCGTTGTCGAACTTGCCGATGATCGGCGCTTCCGCTTCGGGCGGGAGCTGCCGCAGCACCGTCGCGACCCGATCGCGCACGTCCTGCGCGGCGCCGTCGATCTCGCGCGACAGATCGAACGTCAGCAGCACGACGCTCGAACCGTTGGTCGAGATCGACCGCAACTGCTCGATGCCTTCGACGGTGTTGACCGCTTCCTCGATCCGCTGGCTGACCAGGGTCTCGACTTCCTCGGTCGACGCGCCGGGCACGGTGGTGCGCACGCTGACCGTCGGCAGGTCGACGGTCGGGAAGCGATCGACACCGAGCCGCACGTAGCTCGCGATGCCGACCACCACCAACGCAGCGATCAGCATCGACGCGAAGACCGGGCGCCGGATGCAGACGTCGACGAGCTTCTGCACGCGGCTCCCCTACTTCGCGATCACGAGAGGTGTACCGGTTTGCAGGCCGCCGGGAGCGAGGACGACCACCGCGCCGGCCTCGAGGCCGGAGACGAGCTCGACGCGTCGCTCGTCGCGCCGTCCGACGACGACGCGCGTTTCCTTGGCCTTGCCGTCGACGACGGCGATCACCTTGTCGATCCCGGCGAACGAGATCAGCGCCTCGATCGGCACCGCGAGCGAGCGGGCGGTCGGATCGACGACGATCTCGGCGCGCGCGAACGAGCCCGCGCGCAGGCGGCCGTCGGCGTTCGGAAGCTCGCACTCGACGATCAGGCTGCGCGTCCGAGGATCAATCGCGGGCGCGAGGCGCACGATGCGGGCCTCCAGCGGCGCATCGAAGCCGTCGAGCGTGATGCGAACGACTTGCTCGATGCGGACCAGAGGCGCGTCGACCTCGCGCACCGCTAGCCGCAAGCGCAGCGGATCGTCGCGCACCAACGTCGCGACCGCGGCCCCCGCGGTCAGGAAGTCGCCGGTGCCGACGCTGCGTTCCGCGACGACGCCGTCGAACGGCGAGAGGATCCGAGTGTCGGCGAGCTGCTGTTTCGCGATCGCGAGCTCCGCGCGCCGCTGCGCGACCAACGCGAGCCGGTTCTGAACGCTCTCGCGCGCGTCCTGCAGCGCGCTCTCGGCTTGCGCGAGCCGCGAGACCGACTTGTCGAGCTCGGACTGCGCCGAGACGCCGCTCTTCTGGAGCTCGACAAAGCGTTGGTTCTCACGACGCGCGTCGTCGAGCTCGGCCTGCGCCTTGCGCACCACCGCGGTCTCCGCGGGCTCGATGCGATCGCCGCCGGCTTCGTCGGCGAGCCCGAGCAACGCGCGCGCCGCCGAGAGCGCCGCCTCCGCCTGGGTGACGCGCAGCTCGTAGTCGCGGGGCTCGATCTCAGCGATCGGCGCGCCCTTCGCGATCCGCGAGCCGAGATCGACGCCGATCGACGCGACGCGGCCGGGCACCTTGGTCGAGAGCGTCGCCGATTCGTACTCCGCGAGCTCGCCGGTGACGCGCAACGCTCGCTCCCACGCGACCTCCTCGATCGCCGCGACGCGCACCTCGCGCGGCGCCTGCGTCGCGGAGTCGCGGCTCGCCGACGGTGCCGGGGCCGCCGACGGCGCGCACGCGGCGACGAGCGTGGTCAGGACGATGGCAAGGGACCGGGGACGCATCGAGAGATCTCCGAGCGGCCGATGATGCCGGTCGGCGGCGCTCTGCGCGAGCGTCTTCCGCGCCTGTCGTCGGCGTCACGAAACGCGGCGGGTCAACTCCCCGGCAGGAGCTCGTCCGGAATCGCGCTCGGATCGAACTCGCGCGGTCGATTGCGCTTCACCCAGAGGATCGCGAAGGGCAAGAGGACGACGATCAGCCCGAGCTTGATCACGACCGTCGCCCCGCCGCCGATCGCCGCGAAGAGCAGCACCGCGACGACGAGCAAGACCAACGCTGCCACCGTGCACCCGAGGTTGAAGACGAACGAGCCCGTGCGCGCGCCCGCTCGGAAGCGACAACCCGGAGCGCGCGCCGCCGCTGCCGTGACCAGAGCCCGCACGAAGCCGACGTACTCCACCGGCGTCGGCGCGAAGTCGAGCAGGCCTCGGTACGTGCGGCTCGTGAACGTCCATTTGCGTCCGTCCCGCGTGCGCAGTCGGCATTCGAAGCGAGCGAGCTCGGCGCGCGTCGGCGCGTACAGCAGCCGCAGCTCGACCAGGTCGGCGAGCTCGAAGCGGTCGGCGCCCTCCGTCGACTCGACCACCACGCTTGCGCCGTCCAACACCCACGTGCAGGCGGGGACGAACGCGTGGTTCCGGGTCGCGTAGCTCGTCATCGCGCCCAGGATCGGCAGCGCGCGCCGCGGACTCCAGTCCATGGCGCGCGCGAGTCGCATCCGCGCACTCGGCCGCGCGCGTCAGGGCAAGAACGTCGCGTGGACGCCGTTCGAGAGATTGCTTCCCGTGCCGCCGGCTGCCGGGTCGCGGAACCAGAACTGGAAGTACCAGGTCGAGCCCGGCGTGATCGCGACGTTCGGCGGCAAGCTCGCGAAGTCGAGAGTCGATTCCGCGGTGCCGTCGAGCGCGATCACTTGGGTCGGTGGTAGCCGCACGAGCCCCGGCGCGAACGGGCTGACGCACAGGAAGCCGTCCGCGAACGGGAGCTGCACCGGAGCGGCGCCGTAGAAGAAGAGCCCCGGCCGTCCGGCTGGACAATCGGTAGCGCGAAGCAAGGTGTCGGTGCCCGCGACCGAGAGGCTGCCCGTCAACGCGATGCTCGCGGCCGCGCCCGATGAGTTGAGCGTGCTCGTGCAGTAGTTCGTGCCGCTCGGGCTCGAGAAGTCGAGCTCGACGTCGTACCAGTACGCGCCACCGGGCGCGTTGTCGTCGAACTCGATCACCACGCTCCAGCCGTTCGCGGCGCTCGGGAACTCGACGATGCCGGCCGGACCGCGTGCGTCGTACACGATCAGTCCGGGCGCGAAGTCGTGATCGGGCAGCGCATGCGCGAGCCCGACGAACGTGCTCGACGAGCAGCCGCCGCAGTCGCGGTTCTCACACGTCGGAACGTCCGGCCAATCCGGCCACCACGCGAGACCGTCGAGGTACGTGGGCGCGATCGGATAACCAGTGTCGCAGTCGACTCGTCCCGGCGCGGCCCACTCGAAGTGCTGCCACGTCGCGGTGTCGTCGTCGAGGATCAGCCGGCTGCGGCCGTCGACGTAGGCTTGGATGCGAATCGACTGGGCCGCGGAGGCGTTTGCGAGCGCGACGGCGACCAACGAGCACGTCAGGAGCGCGAGAGCTTTCATGGAGATCTCCTTCCACGCGAGGCGTGGAGTTGCGGTCCGAAGCTCATGGACCGCGCGAGCGCCGCGCACGATCGGCTCGAGCAGGCAGGCTCCGCGCCGAGCGCCCGGTCCGAGTGGGTACGGCGCGCGTACGGCGCTCGGCACGAGCGCGCGGCCCGCCGCGTCCGCGGGAAGCATGCGTGGAACGCGCGACTCGGGCTCGGCGGACGAACGTGAGCCCTCGCGCGACCGCTCGACCGATTCCGTCGCGCGCACGCAGCCCGCACGCGGCCGAGCTCGCGGGCTCGGCCCGCGAACACGAGCGACCGCTTCGCGAGCTCAGCGCTTCAGCGCGAGCACGCGGCCCGGCGCGACGTCCTCGAGCTCGACGCGCGTGCCGTCGGGCCACACCGCGACCACCTCGTCGGCTCGCGCGGCGGATCCGAGCCCGAAGTGGAAGCGTCGATCGCTCGGCGAGCAGAACGAGCCGCCGTAGACCTGATGGCGCACCGCGCGCTGCTCGCCGCAGCGCACCTCGACGCGGAGCGCGCCGGGCGCGTCGACGACGAGCCAGCCGCCGCGCCGCGTCGATTCGTTCCTGAGCACCGTCGGGGCCGCGTCGACGTTCGCGATCACGAGGTCGACGTCGCCGTCGCCGTCGAGGTCGCCGGCGGCGACGCCGCGGCTCGACCTCTTCACCGCGAGCCCGGGCCCGGCTTCGGCGCTGACGTCGCGGAAGCGCTTGCCCTCGTTCCACAGCACGAGATTCGTCTGCGCGTACCCGAGCGTGTCCGCCGCGACCAGATCCGCCTGCGGATAGATGTGGCCGTTGGCGATGAAGAGATCGCGCCGACCGTCGAGGTCGAAGTCCTCGAACACCGCGCCCCACGACAGGAACTTGTACGTCGGCCCCCGCACGCCCCACGGCGAAGTCGCGTCGCGGAAGAGGCAATCGCCGTGGTTGAGATAGAGCGTCGAGAAGTCGTCCGCGAAGTTGGTGACCAACAGATCGGCGCGTCCGTCGCCGTCGACGTCGCCCGCGGCGACTCCCATGCCGGCTTGCGCGCGACCGGAGCTCTCCAACGCCGCGCCGCTCCACAACCCGATCTCCTTGAACTTCCCGGTTCCGTCGTTGCGGTAGAGGTAGTTCGGGTTCGAGTCGTTCGCGACGTACACGTCGAGGTCGAGGTCGTCGTCGAAGTCGCACGCGAGCACGCCGAAGCCGTAGTAGAGCCCGACGTCGACCATGCCGGCTTCCTCGGTCGCCTCGCGGAACACGCCGTGGCCGTCGTTCTCGAAGTAGGCGTCGCGCTCGCCCTCCATCCCGAACGGCCCGAACATCACCTTCAGGTCCTTCCAGTCGAGCGTCGGCTCGGCCGCGAGCACTTCCTCGAGCGTCGCCTCGATGTAGCCCGACACGAAGAGGTCGAGATCGCCGTCGCGGTCTCCGTCGAACAACGCGGCGCCCGCGGACCAGCCGTCGAGGCCGGGCGAGGCGCTCGCGCGCTCGAACGTGCCGTCTCCGCGGCCGAGGTAGAGCACGTCGGGCCCGAAATTGGTGACGAAGACGTCGAGCGCGCCGTTCCCGTCGACGTCGCCGACTTCGACGCCGCAACCCCAACCGTCGTCGCCGAGACCGGAGCGCTCGGTCGCGTCCTCGAACGTCCCGTCGCCGCGGTTCGAGTAGAAGACGTTTTTCGCACGCTCGACGACCTGATCCCCGGCGAGGCGCCAGCCGTTGACCAGATAGAGATCGAGGTCGCCGTCGCGATCCGCGTCGAAGAGCGCGAGCCCGGTCCCGCCGGATTCGAGCAAGTGCGGCTTCTCCGGCCGTCCGCACCACGTCGTCGCGGTGACGCCGGCGGAGGCCGCGACGTCGACGAAGCGCAGCGCGCCAGGTGCGCCAGGCGCGCTCTGCGCACCGGCCGTCGTCGCCGACTCGACCGGCGCGCGCACGGCAGCGGGCTCGTCCCCGCACGCAGCGAGGACGAGCGCGACGACCCAGGCTCGCGTCATTTCGCCTTCAACAGCGGCGCGGCGGCCGCGTCGAACTGCGTCCAAGCGGCGTTGCGCTCGGCGTCGGTCTTCGCGGAGCGCATCGCGGCGGACGCGGCGAGCAGTTGCTCCTTCGCCTTCTTGGTGACGATCACGTAGCCGGCCTCGTAGAGCCCCTTCGATTCGCCGTCGGCGTTGTGGTGGTGGCCGCCTTCGAGCAGGCGCTTGCGCACGCCGCCGATCGCGTTGTCGCCCTCGTTCGCGAAGAGCGACATCTCGGCCGACGCGCGCTCGGAGTTGCCTCGTTGATGGAACGAGAGCGCGGCGTGATGGTGACCGTCGAGCAGCGAGCGCACGAAGTTCGCTTCGGTGCGCTTGACCGCGAGGATCGTGTCCGCGAGCGAACCGTACGTGTCGGCGGTCGCCTTCGGGGTCTCCTGCGTGAACGAGAGCATGCCGAAACCGGCGACGAGCGCGCCGGCGATCCAGAGCTTGGGGTTCATGGACGTACTTCTTCGAAAGGGACGAGTCGACGACCTCGGCCGCCGACGGAACGGACGAATGCTCCGCGATGCTAGGCGGCCTCGTCCGCTCGCGCGTCCGCACCCCTGCGCACACCGACGCCCCATCGTCTGCGCTGGTCGTCGTACGGCGGGCGCGCGGGAGGTCCGGATGCGCGCTCGGAACTCGCGAGCTAGTCTCTTCGAGCCCACTCGGCTCCTCGACATGCGCGAAGTCCTCCACTTCTCTCCCGACGATGCGCGACGCGTGCCGTGGAAGAACGGGCGCGGCGAGACGCTGGAGCTCGCGATCTTCCCGCCGGAAGCGACGTTCGAGCGCGGCGACTTCGCGTGGCGCATCTCCAAGGCGCGTGTCGAGGAGAGCGGGCCGTTCTCGGCGTTCGCGGGCTTCGATCGGATCCTGGTGGTGCTCGAGGGCGACGGCTTGGTGCTCGCTCACGGCGACGCGTCGCCGCGCGCGCGGCTGCGCAAGCTCGAGCCCTATCGCTTCGCGGGCGATTGGGACACCAGCGGCGAGCTCGTCCGCGGCCCGATCGCCGACTTCAACGTGATCACGCACCGCGAGCGAGCGCGCGCCGAGGTGCAGACGCTGCCGCTCGCCCGCAGGAGCGCGCGCGAGTCGCTGTCGACGCCGCACACGTTCTTGCACGTGCTGTCCGGCGCGCTGTTCGCGCGCGTGACCGGCGAGGACGAGCCGTTCGACCTGGTCGCCGGCGACAGCCTCTGGGTCCGCGACCCGCGCATCGGTGACGAGCTCGATCTCACCGGCCGCGGCGAGGGCACCGCGGCGCTGGTCGTGCGCATCGACGACGTGAGCGGGTGAGCGACGCGAGTCGACGTCAGAGAGTGATCACCTTCTCGGCGGCGGCGAGCTCGCGCAGGATCGTGTCCATGTCGCTCGTCTTCGCGGTCGCGAGCGTCAGCCCGAAGTGCTGCACGCAGGTGCCGCACGGCACGAGGTCGATCCCGCGCTCGGCGAGCAACGTCAGCTCGGCCAGCACCGGCGAGTCCGGCGCGAGCAGCTTGACGCCCGAGTTGTAGAGGACGATCGCGTCGAGCCCTTCGAGCGCGATCGCCTTGCGCAGGAAGGTCGCGAGGATCTTCCGGCCGAGCTCGCGGTCTCCGTGGCCCATTTGATCTTGGTTGAGGACGACGACGGTGCGCATGGGGCCTTCCGGGGGTCGGTGAGAGCCCGAGATCGTGCGCGCGGGATCGATTCGAGTCCAGCGGCTCGTCGATCCCGAAAACGCTCGCGCTCGCGCGCATCCGAGCTCCGCTAGGCTGCGAACACTCCCCCCGAGGTGCACGCGATGCTGCTGACGACGATCCTGGGACTCTTGCTCGCCGCGCAGGCGCCGCAAGAGCCCGCCGCGAAGACGCGCTACGAGTACGGCTCCGATTTCGTGTCGTTCGTCGGCCGCGACGAGAAGGGCCGCGTCGCCTTCGCGCTCGACACCAACCGAGGCCGCGATCGCGAGAAGTTCCAGGCCGAGCACTTCGGCGTCCTCTACGCGGAGGGCACCGGCTGGGTCGCGCTCGAAGGCAACGGCGAGTTCGCGAACCCGGACGCGAAGCTCCGCGAGCTCGCGAGCTCGAAGCACTACCGCTACGACGGCACGCCGACCACCGGGCTCAAGATCGTCGGCGCGACCAACTCGCTCGAGCTCGTCGTCGAGCCCTTCACGCTGCACACGCACCGCGAGCGCAAGGGTGCGACGTTCGACACCGGTTCCGCGGCGGCGACGCTGACGTGGAAGGGGCGCAAGCTCGTCGGCCGTGCGATCTACGAAGGCTGCTACCTGCCGGACACCAACCTGATCGCCGATCCCGACATGGACTACTTCGGCGACGGGTGGCACGGGCTCTACGCGCTGGTCGACGGCGTCGGCGACCTGCGGTTGCACCTCGCGGCCGGCGACGTGTCGAAGCTCGTGTTGCCGCAGCAAGGCTTCCTCGTGCTCGACGGCGAGCCGCGGCTCGCGAAGAAGCTCGACTTCGTCGCCGAGGATTGGTCGCAGGGCGGCGGCTTCTTCCGTTGGCCGTCGCGTTGGCGCGCGAGCTGGCTCGACCGCGAGAAGGCGGCGAAGCTCGAGCTCGCGCTGACCGAACGCGAAGTGATCCTGACTTGGGTCGTCGGCGGCTTCGCGGTCGCGATCGCGAAAGGCGAACTCGTCATCGACGGCGTGAAGCACGAGGTCTGGGGCCTCGGCCAGATCATCCGCTGACCGTCGGTCGAGCCGCGGCTAAGCGTCGGCGCGCGCGCGGTGTTGCACGCATTCCGTGCGACCGCGCACGCGCCACCGCCGAACGCGCCTCGGTGTCCCGAAGCCGGACGGAGCCGGTGCAAGAGCTGCCACCCTCGATTGCGCCCGCCCGCGCGAAGTGCCGCGGCCTCGCTCCCCGCGCCGTCGCTCTCCCCGGTACCATCTAGAGCAACCTCGCAGCGCGCTCCGCCCCAGCGCGAACGAGCGACTCGAACTTCTTCAGGAGAGCAAGATGAAATTGCAGCGTGGATGGCATTCGTTGGTCGCGGCCGGGCTCTTGCTCGGCGCGTGCACGTCGAAAGCCGAGGAGAAGGCGCCCGCTCCCGCGAGCCAGCCTTCGACCGAACAAGCCCCGTCGAACGCGACGCCGGCGCAGTCCGACGAAACCAAGAGCACCGACCAAGAGCCGGTTTCGCTGAACTGGAAGGACGAGCGCAAGGCCAAGGCGCTCGCCGGTCTGACCTATGCGTCCGGCCGCGCCGAGATCGATCCGGCCGCCGCGGCGACCAAGGTCACCGTGCAGGATCCCGCGCTCGCCGAGGCGATGCACGCGACCGCGCGCGAGCAGCTCGCGCGCAACGAAGTGATCGAAGCGATCGACTCGTTCACGCGCGCCGTGTTGCTCGCGCCGAACCAAGCGCAGCACTACAGCGGGCTCGCCGACGCGTTGCTCGCCAAGCG